>DATEII010000030.1:0-18201 GCA_035279135.1 Steroidobacteraceae bacterium | reverse complement strand
CGTTCTTTTTTTTATCGTCGCCTTTTGAGACTGTCCCCGTTTGCTAGGAAACGAGGAATGTCCCCATTATTTCAGCGGCGAGTAATCCGTCGCGTCGACGAACACGGAGTCGACCTTCTCCACGATTTTGCCGTCCTTCTGCGACTCTTCGGAGACCTTCTGCCACTCCGGGTCCGTGCCGAACTCGGCCCAGTTCTTCTTCGCCTGTTCGCGGCTGGCATGCGAGATCACGTAGATCAATGTGTTCTCCCGGGCCGGGCTGTCCTCGAATGTCCAGTACGCGACATTGGTCATGCCGTGTTTCTCGAAGATCCGTCTGGTGTGCTCACGGAAGCGCTTGTGGAGCGCGTCCAGGCGTCCGGGAAAGGTGTGGTACGTGCGGATCTCGAAGACGCGCGCCGGCGGCGCATCGGCGGCACGCACCCAGGAAAGACCTGCACCCAGAGCGAGCCCCACGGCCACCAGAAGCACGGATTTCAGCGACATCGAATACCCCTTCGTGACATGAAAATGCTGTGAACCAGCGCGCGTGATTATGCGCCGAGCCGGCAAAACACATGGCAGAATGCGCGTCCCATGCCAGAACGCCAGATGCACTCGCGCACGAAGATCGTCGCGACCCTAGGTCCTTCCACCGACAACATCGATGTCCTGACCGATATGGTCCGCGCCGGCCTCGACGTGGCGCGTGTGAATTTCTCCCACGGCAAACACGAGGAGCACGGTCGTCGCATCGACCTGGTGCACGAAGCCGCGCGTCGTGCCGGTCGCTACGTCGGCATCCTCGCCGACCTCGGCGGCCCCAAGATCCGCATCGAGAACTTCGTCAACAAGAAGGTCGATCTCAAGGAAGGCCAGGCATTCGCGCTCGACACCGCGCACGACATCAACGCGGGCAATGAGGAAGTGGTCGGCTGCGCGTACAAGGATCTGCCCAAGGACGTGAAGCCCGGCAACATCCTGCTGCTCAACGACGGTCTCATCGAGCTCGAAGTCACGAAGGTCGACGGCACGCGCATCGACACCAGGGTCATCGCGGGCGGCGAGCTCTCGAATCGCAAGGGCGTCAACCTGCGCGGCGGCGGCATCTCGGCGCCGGCGCTCTCCGACAAGGATCGCGAGGACATCAAGTTCGCGGCGTCCAAGGGCGCCGACTACATCGCGGTGTCGTTCGCGCGTGACGCGGCCGACATGAATCTCGCGCGTTCGCTGCTGCGGCTGGCGGGCGGACATGGCCACGTGTGCGCCAAGATCGAGCGCCACGAAGCCATCCACAACCTGGTGCAGATCATCGAGGCCTCCGACTGCGTCATGGTGGCGCGCGGCGATCTCGCGGTGGAGATGGGTTACGCGGCCATCACCGGCCTGCAGAAGACCATCATCCACGAGGCCCGCACGCGCAATAAGGTCGTGATCACGGCCACGCAGATGATGGAGTCGATGATCAACGCCCCGGTGCCGACCCGCGCCGAGGTATCGGACGTGTCGAACGCCGTGCTCGACGGCACGGACGCGGTGATGCTCTCGGCCGAGAGCGCCGTCGGCAAGTACCCGGTCAAGGCCGTGCAGGCCATGGAAGAAGTCATCAACGGCGCGGAGAAGTACCAGCTCACCACGAGCCGCGTGCGCCACCGTGTCGATGGCATCGTCGATCGCACCGAGGAAGCCATCGCGATGGCCGTCATGTACACGGCCAACCACATGAAGGTGCGCGCCATCGTCGCGCTGACCGAGTCCGGCACCACGCCGCTGTGGATGTCGCGCTCACGCGCCGACATCCCGATCTATGCCTTCACGCGCCACGAGTCGACGCGCCGCCGCGTCACGCTGTATCGCGGCGTGTACCCGGTGCCGTTCGACATCCCCGAAGTGCGCACGCAGGAACTGTTCCGCGCCATCCTCACGATGATGCTGCAGCTCGACCTGGTCGAGCCGGGCGAGATGGTCATCGTGACCAAGGGCGAGCTCACCGGTATTACTGGTGGCACGAACGCGATGACCATCCTGCGCGTTCCGAAGGACTGACCTTTCCCCATGCGTTGGCTGCGCTGGCTGCGATGGACCTTGATCGGCATCGCGGCGCTCGCAGTCATCGCCATCGGTGCGGGCTGGTGGGCACTGCATCGCAGCCTGCCGCGCATCGACGGTAGTTTGCCCGCCCCGGGCCTCGGGCACGAATCCACGCTGGAACGCGACGCGAACGGCCGCCCGGTCATGACCGCGCGCTCGCGGGCCGATCTCGCCTTCGCCACTGGCTACGCGCACGCGCAGGATCGTTTTTTCCAGATGGACCTGGCGCGGCGGCTCGCCGCGGGAGAACTGTCCGAGCTCTTCGGGACCGTGGCGCTCAAACAGGACACTCGCGCGCGGCGCTTCGGCTTTCGTGCTGTCGCCCGCCGCGTGCTCGATGGGGCACCGGCCGAAGAACGTTCGGTCGTCGAAGCCTACGCGCGCGGTGTGAACGCCGGCCTCGCCGGCCTGGACTCGCGCCCCTGGGAGTACCTGCTGCTGCGAGCCAGTCCGCGTGCCTGGTTGCCCGAGGATTCGGTGCTGGTGGTGCACTCGATGTGGTGGCAGCTGCAATACAACTCCATCGTCAACGAGCTTGCGCGCCGCCGCCTCGAGCGCGCCGCGGTGACGTCCGCGACACCGGAGGCCGCCCGCGAGCTCATCGCCTTCGTCTATGCCGGGCACAGCGAGTGGGACACGCCTGACTACGCGGCCGATGCGCGATGCCTGCAGGCGGCCTGCGCCGGTGCCGCCCTGGTGCGCACGCGTCCTTTCCCCGCGCTGCTCCGGTTCGCGACCCGGCAACCGAAGGCTGGCGGCGAACAGGCCAGGCCCGGCAGCAACAGCTGGGCCGTCGCCGGCATCCACACGCGCAGCGGTGTCGCGCTGATCGCCAACGACATGCACCTGGATCTCGGCGTGCCCGCGGTCTGGTACCCGGCGCGGCTGCGTACCACCGACGAACCGGTCATCGACGTGACCGGCGTGACCTTGCCGGGCACTCCGGCCGTGGCAGCCGGTTCGAATGGTCACGTGGCCTGGGGCTTCACCAACAGCTATGGCGACTTCGCCGACGTGCGCTTCGGCCCCTGCGCGAGCGCGGACTATGGCGTGCGACGCGAGCTCATCCCGGTGCGCGGCGCCGAGCCCGTGGCAGTGGAATATCGCGACGTGGGCGCGGGCGTCGTCCTCGATGGCGAGGAATACGCCGATGACGTGTCCCGCGGCGAGTGCGCGCAGGTCGGCTGGATGGCGATGCGTCCCGAGGCCACGAACTTCGCGCTGCTCGACATCGAACGCGCCGCCAAGGTCGACGACGTGCTCGAGCTGGCGCCGCGCGTCGGCATCCCTGCGCAGAACCTGGTGATCGGTGATCGCGAAGGGCGCATCGCCTGGACGGTGCTGGGCCGGGTGCCGCGCAGCGCCGGTGCCGATCGCTACTTCGGCGCGCTGGAATTCCGGGATGCGAACGATCATCCGCGCATCGCCGACCCGCCGGTCGGGCGACTGTGGACGGCGAACCAGCGCGTGGTCGACGGACCGCTGGAGGCGGTGGTCGGTGATGACGAAGTGGACGTGGGCGCCGACGGTTACGACATCGGCGCGCGCGCACGCCAGATCCGCGACGACCTGCTGGGCCTCACGCATCCGGCCACCGAAAGCGACATGCTCGGCATCCAGCTCGATGCGCGCGCGTTGTTCGTGGCGCGCTGGCGCGACCTGCTGCTGGGCATCATCGACGAAGAGGCCATGCACGAGTCGGCGCGGCGCCGCGAGTTCCGCGAGCTGGTCAGCAACTGGAAGCCCGAAGCCACGCCGGACTCGGTCGGCTATCGACTGGTACGCGCGTACCGCGGCAACGTGCTGGATACGCTGTGGCGCGGGTTCACGGTCGGGTTGTTAGGCGAGAGGCCGGAGTTGCGCCGGCCGGCGCAGTTCGAGGCGGCGGGATGGCGGCTGGTCTCCGAACGCCCGCCCGCCATTGCGCCACCGGTCGCTCCCCGGGATGGCGCCAGCGACTGGCGTGCATTCCTGTTGCAACGCCTCGACGACACCATCGGCTCACTGGTGGAGGCCTGCGGCTCGCTGGCCCGCTGCACGTATGGATCAGGCGACCCCGTGCGCGTGCGGCACCCGTTGTCCAGGGCGGTGCCGATCCTCTCCGGGCTGCTCGACATGCCCACGATGGAATTGCCGGGCGACCATCACATGCCACGCGTGCAGGACGGGGCGTTCGGCGCGTCGGAACGATTCGCGGTTTCGCCGGGTCGCGAGCCGGAGGGATACCTCGAGCTGCCAGGTGGCCCGTCCGGACACCCGCTTTCGCCGTTCTTCCGCAGCGGCTTCGATGACTGGGCCACGGGCAAGCCCACGCCATTCCTGCCCGGGCCGGCAGCGCATAAGCTCTCGCTGGTACCCCAGCCCGCGCAGTAGTACGAGGTCCCCATGACCGATGCCCGTTTCACCGGCACGGATCGTTACGTCGCCACGCCCGATCTCATGATGGCGGTGAACGCCGCCGTGACCCTGGCGCGTCCCTTGCTGATCAAGGGAGAACCGGGGACCGGCAAGACGCAGCTGGCCGAGGAGATCGCGCTCTCGCTCGGACGGCCGCTGTACGAGTGGCACATCAAGTCCACCAGCAAGGCGCAACAGGGCCTGTACGAATACGATGCGGTCTCGCGCCTGCGCGATTCGCAGCTCGGTGAAGAGAAGGTGCGCGACATCCGCAACTACATCGTCAGGGGACGTTTGTGGGAGGCGTTCGAGTCGGACGTGCAGCCCGTGTTGCTCATCGACGAGATCGACAAGGCGGACATCGAATTCCCCAACGACCTGCTGCGCGAGCTGGATCGCATGGAATTCTACGTGCACGAGACGCGCGAACTGGTGAAGGCGCGCCATCGCCCGATCATCCTGATCACGAGCAACAACGAGAAGGAACTGCCGGACGCGTTCCTGCGGCGCTGCTTCTTCCACTACATCCGTTTCCCGGACGCGGAGACGATGGAGAAGATCGTCCGCGTGCACTTCCCGGATCTCAAGAAAGAGCTGCTGGCGGAAGCGCTGGGCGCCTTCTTCAACGTGCGTGAAACGCCCGGGCTCAAGAAGAAGCCCTCGACTTCCGAGCTGCTCGACTGGATCAAGCTGTTGCTGGCCGAGGACATCCCGCCCGAGGCGTTGCGCAGCACCGATCCGAAGAAAACCATTCCGGTCCTGCACGGCGCACTCCTCAAGAACGAGCAGGACGTGCACCTGTTCGAACAGCTGGTATTCCTGAACCGCCGCGCGGGGCGCTGAGGAGGCGTCGTGCTGGTCAGGTTCTTCACGGACCTGCGCGCCGGCGGTGTGCCGGCCACGCTGCCGGAATTCCTGGTCCTGCTCGAGGGGCTGGACGCGCGGCTCGCCGCGCTCTCGCCCGAGGACTTCTACTACCTGGCGCGCACCGCGCTCGTGAAGGACGAACGGCACTTCGACCGCTTCGACCGGGTGTTCGCGCGGCACTTCGCGGGCGCGGAGGATTTCTTCCAGAAGCTCATGAGCGAGCTGCCCGAAGACTGGCTCCGGCAGATCGGCGAGCGGTTGTTCAGCGCGGAGGAGAAGGCCCGCGTCGAAGGCCTGGGTGGCTGGCAAAAGCTCATCGAGACCCTGAAGCAGCGGCTGCGTGAACAGCAGGAGCGGCACGAGGGCGGATCGAAGTGGATAGGCACGGGCGGCACCTCGCCATTCGGCCACGGCGGCTTCAACCCGGAGGGCGTGCGCATCGGTTCGCAGTCCGGCCGCCACGGACGCGCTGCCAAGATCTGGGAGGCGCGCGAGTACCGGAATCTCGACGGCGAGAGCGGGCTCGGCACGCGCAACATCAAGATGGCGCTGCGGCGCCTGCGCCGCTTTGCCCGCGAGGGTGCGCCCGAGGAGCTCGACCTCGACGGCACCATCCAGTCGACCGCGCGCAATGCCGGCATCCTCGACCTGCGCATGCAGGCCGAGCGGCGCAACGCCGTCAAGTTACTGCTGCTGCTCGACGTCGGCGGCTCGATGGACCCGCACGTGCGCCAGTGCGAGGAGCTGTTCTCGGCGGCGCGCGCCGAGTTCAAGCACCTCGAGTATTTCTATTTCCACAACTTCCTGTACGAGCGCCTGTGGAAGGACAACCGGCGCCGGTTCGATGCGATCACCGACACCAGGGCATTGTTCCGCACGTTCCATCACGACTACCACGTGGTTTTCGTCGGCGATGCGACCATGAGCCCGTACGAGATCGAGCAGCCGGGCGGCAGCGTCGAGCACTGGAACGAGGAGTCGGGACGCACCTGGATGCTGCGCTTCGCATCACACTTTCCGCGGCTGGTGTGGCTCAACCCGGAACCGGAAGACCGCTGGAAGTGGACTGCGTCCATCGGCATCACGCGGGAGCTCATCGGTGGCCGGATGTTTGCATTGACGATCGACGGAATCGACGGCGCGATGTATGAGCTGCGGCGGCGGAGCCCCTATACTGCGCCGCATGTTAGCTAGGCGCATTGCGCTGCTGATCGCCGCATTGCCAGTTTGGGCGTCGGCGCAGGAAGCCATCTCCCGGGTCACCGTGCCAGCGCTCACGCCCGTCGCGGTCCGGCTCGAAGAGGCCATTTCATCCAACAGGAACAAGCCCGGCGACCACTTCCGCATCACCGTGGCCGAAGACGTGCGCGTCGGGGATGTGCTGGTGATCCCGGCGGGCAGCGTGGGCGAGGGCGAGGTGATCCACGCCGCCAGATCGGGCGCGGGTGGCAAGGCCGGCGAGCTCATCCTCGCGGCGCGCTACGTGCGGGTTGGCGACATCGACGTCCGCCTGCGCTCGTTCGCGCTCGGCGTGGTCGGCAAGGACCAGAGCGTCAATTCGCTCGCCGCCAGCATGATCATCGGGCCGTTCGCGATGTTCGTGAAAGGCGGTGTCATAACCGTGCCGCCCGCGACACTAGGTATTGCAAAGACCGCGCTCGAATTCGAGCTGCCGGCGATCGTGACGTCCACCACAGACGCAATCAAGGGAGAAGAGAATGAATCGGAAGTTGATTAAAGCGGCCATCGCCGCGCTGGTGATCACGCCCTGCGTGACTCTGTCGAACGACAATGCGACCTCCCCGACACCGGCCAGCGATGGGGCCGCGGGCAACATGGGCACGGTGGTGTTCTTCCGCGAGAAGAAGATGATGGGCGCCGCGATCAGCTACAAGGTGCGCGAGAACGGCGTCGAGCTCTGCAAGCTCAGCAGCGGATCGTTCTGCACACTGCAGGTCCCCGTCGGCAAACATGCCTACGTGACCAAGACCGAGGCCACCGACACGCTCAACATGGAAGTGGAACCGGGCGAGACCTACTACGTGCAGGCGAGCATCTCGATGGGTGTCGTCGCGGGGCACTCGAACCTCGCACCCTCGACCAAGGATGTGTTCGATGGAATGAAGGCCAAGCTCAAGGACAACACGGGCAAGGATCTCGACCCGCCCAAGGACAAGAAGTAATCCTGGCCGGAAAGCAACGGCGGCTCGAAGACCGCCCTCCGCAAGTAGCTCGGCAAAAGATAACGCCCGGCGTGCTGACGCGCGCCGGGCGTTTTTTTCCAGCAGGACTCGATCAGCCAGCCTTGGTGGGCGCGTGCGCCTTGATCTCGGCGAGCACCATGTCCGAGTGTCCCTTCGGATCCACCTTGTCCCAGTGCTTGACGATCTTGCCATCGGGACCGATCAGGAAAGTCTGGCGGCTGGCCAGCTCGACGCCTTCCTTCGGGCTCCACAACACGCCGTACTTCTTGATGGCTTCCTTGTTGGGATCGGCGAGGATGTCGAACGGCAGGCTGTGGTTCTCGTAGAACTTCTTGTGCGAGGCCACGTCGTCGGCGCTGACGCCGAGGATCACGGCATCCGCCTTGCGGAACGCGAAGATGTTGTCACGCAGTTCGCAAGCCTGGGTGGTGCAGCCGGGAGTCTCGTCCTTCGGATAGAAGTAGAGGACTACCCACTTGCCCTTGTATTGCTTGAGTGTGTGCCACTCGCCCTTCTGATCCTGTAGTTTGAAGTCCGGGGCGGCCGTGCCCTCGGCAGGTGCCGTGGCGGGCGCCTGTGCGAATACACTTGCGGTCACCGCGAGCAGGGCGGTGGCCAGAATCCTTCTGAGTGCCATGGTTAACTCCATCAAGGTGTGAGGGTCGTGGGGGAAGCGGATACTAACAGCGTGCGGCGAGCCGGTCTCATCCTGACGGGCGGTGGCGCGCGCGCGGCGTATCAGGTGGGCGTGCTCAAGGCGCTCTCCCACATCTACCCCCGTCCGGACTGGCCGTTTCCCATCATCGTGGGAACGTCGGCCGGGGCCGTTTCCGCGAGCATCCTGGCCGGGAACGTGGTGCGCTGGCACGAATCCGTTTCGGACATCGAGAAAGTCTGGGCGAATTTCCGCGTGCACCACGTGTTCCGCTCGGACGCCGCCGCGATGCTCAAGGCAGGCGCGCGCTGGCTCGGTTCGCTGTTGACCGGCGGCGCCATGGGACCTCCGAAATCGCTGCTCGACAACGCGCCGCTGCGCGACCTGCTGTCCCGCGTCACGAACTTCGAATCGATCCGCGAGAACGTGGCCCGCGGAGACCTGCGCGCACTGGCGCTGTGCGCCACGAGTTACTTCACCGCGCGCTCGGTGTCCTTCTTCGAGGCGGCGACCACGGTCAGCGAATGGTCACGGGCGCAGCGCCACGGCGAGCGCGTGCCACTGTCGCTCGATTACCTGATGGCCAGCCTCAGTATCCCGTTCCTGTTCCCGCCGACCTGCCTCCATGGTGAATTCTTCGGCGATGGGGCGATGCGCCAGACGGCACCGTTGTCTCCGGCCATCCACCTCGGCGCGGACCGGCTGCTGGTCATCGGCGTGCGGCCCACCAAGCTCGACGAGATTCCGCGTTTCATCGCCAGCGACAAGCCCCCGACGCCGGGCCAGATCTTCGGCTACATGCTGGACACGCTGTTCAGCGACCAGATCTCGGCCGACCTCGAGAATCTCTCACGCATCAACCGGCTCTCGGCGCAGGCCCGCGAATCCATCGGCACGCGCCAGATCAGGACCCTGATGTTCGCGCCCAGCCTCGATCCTGCCGAGCTCGCCGTGCGCCACGTCAAGTCCCTGCCGATGTCGTTGCGCGCGCTCATGGGCATCATCGGCGCGCGCGGTGCTTCGGGCAGCCTGCTCGCGAGTTATCTGATGTTCGAATCCAGTTACACCAGCGAGCTCATCGAGCTCGGTTTCCGCGACACGCTCTCGCGGCGTGACGAATTGCTCGCGTTCCTCACCTGAGTCCGAGCGATGCCCGGGCCCATCGATGTCTGGTTCGCGCGCGAAGCGCTGCTCGACGACCCGCAGGTCGCCGCGCGGCTCGCGACGCTGCTCGATGCGGACGAGCGCGCGCGCCGCGATCGCATGGCGCACGACAGCGGGCGACGGCAGCAATTGCTCGCTCGCGCGCTGCAGCGCGAAGTGTTGTCCCGCCATGAACCCTCGATTGCGCCAGCCGAGTGGCGCTTCGCGCGCGGCGCGCACGGACGTCCCGAGCTGGCGCCGGCGTTCGCGGCGACCGGGCTGAATTTCAACGTCGCGCATACCGCGGGACTGGTGGTGGTGGCCGTCGGCCGCGTGGCGCGCCTCGGTGTCGACGTCGAGGCGCTCGACAAGCGGGTCTCGCTGCCGGTGGCGCGCCGATACTTTTCGCCACGCGAAGTCGCCGCGCTGGACGCACTTGCGCCCGAAGCGCGGCCGCGCCGCTTCCTGCGGCTGTGGACTCTCAAGGAGGCCTACCTCAAGGCCGTGGGCGAAGGCCTGGCCGGAGGACTCGACCGCATGACCTTCACGCTGCGCGGCGATCCGGGCATCACGTTCGAACACGACGAGGATGCCGACGCGGCTCGCTGGGTGTTTCGTGAATACGTCGAAGGCGCCTGGATGCTGGCACTGGCGTATCTCGAACCGGGCGAACCCGCGCAGGAGGTCCGGTTGCGCGAATACGGCGGCAGGGCCGGCTGACCCCGGCGCTTCAGGTCAGGAACAGCGTTCCGAGGCCGAGCAGCGTCGCGAAGCCGATGCAGTCGGTGAACGTGGTCAGGATCACGCCGGCCGACAGGGCCGGATCGATGCGCATGCGTTTCAGCAGCAACGGCACGATCACGCCCACGGTGGCCGCGCACATCAGGTTGATCAGGGTGGCCGCGGCGATGATCAGCGAGATCTTCCAGGTGCCGTACCACACGATGGTGACGCTTCCCACGATCACTGCCCAGATCAGTCCGTTGAGACCGCCCACCGCGATCTCCTTCCACAGCAGCCATTTCGCGTTGACCCACTCGATCTGGCCGAGCGCGATGCCGCGGATGATGAGCGTCACGGTCTGGGTGCCGGCGATGCCGCCCATGGATGCGACGATGGGCATGAGCGCGGCCAGGGCGGCGACCTTTTCGATGGTGCCGACGAAGCGGCTCACCACGGCCGCAGCCAGGAATGCCGTGACCAGGTTGATGCCCAGCCAGACCAGGCGCCGACGCGTCGAGGGCAACACGCCGGCAAACACGTCTTCCTCGTCACGCAAGCCGGCCGACGACATGACTTCGTGCGCGGCTTCTTCGCGGATCACGTCGACCACGTCGTCGATGGTGATGCGGCCGAGCAGCTTGCCCGCGCCGTCGACCACCGCCGCGGACACCAGGTCGCGATCCTGGAACAGCCGCGCCACTTCGTTGGCGTTGAGCTCCGGCGCGATGCGCGGCGCCTCGGGGTCGAGGATGTCGCCCACCGGTTTTTCCGGGTCCTCGGTCAACAGCCGCGTGAGGGCCACGGTACCGAGGTATTGATCGGTACGGTCGACGACGATCAGACGATCGGTCTTGTCGGGCAGCTCCCCGCGCATACGGAGGTAGCGCAGCACCACTTCCACGGTGACGTTGGCGCGCACGCTCACCGTGTCGGTGTTCATGAGGCCGCCGGCGGTGTCGGGCTCGTACAGGAGCAGCGTGTTCATGCGCTCGCGGTCCTGTGCGTCCATGGACTTCACCAGCTGAGATGCCACCGCCTCGGGCAGGTCGCCCACGAGATCGGCGAGATCGTCGAGCTCCATGTCCTCCGCCGCGGCCAGCAGCTCCTCGGCGTCCATGCCCTCGATGAAGGCCTGGCGTACCTCGTCGATGAGCTCTACCAGCACGTCGCCTTCGAGCTCGGGCGCCACGAAATTCCACACCACCTCGCGCTGCGCCGACGGCAGCGATTCGATCAGGTTGGCGATCTCGGCCGGATGCATGGCCGCGACCATGCGCGCGGCGCCCCGCCACGAGCCCTCACGCAACGCGCCGCGCAGCGCGGCGAGCCGACGTTCTTTGGTGGGTGTGCGCGTGGCTTCCATGACGCGCGGGAGTGTAAATGGGGACAGTCCCCATTTCTCAGAAAAAGGGGCCGGACCTCTTCGAGGTCCAGCCCCTTTTTCCAACAAACTTGGACCGTCCCGCTAGGCGACCGAGCTACTCTGGGTCCCCGCGAGCGTGGGCGTCTTGGTGATCGAACGCATTTCGCCGAGCGAGTTGTGGCGCAACGAGACCACCGGGTAGGTCTGCGCGAGCCGCTCGGCGATGCGCTCGGCGAGATACACCGAGCGATGGCGCCCGCCCGTGCAGCCGATGGCGATGGTGAGATACCGACGGTTGGCGGCCTGGTGCTCGGGGATGCGCGCCGCCACGAATTGCAGGATGTCGTCGAGCAGTCGCGGCACCGGGCGCTGCTGCTCGAGGAAGCGGATCACGTCGGCATCGCGACCGGTGAGCGCACGCAGCGCCGGATCCCAGTACGGATTCGGAATGGCGCGCGCGTCGAACACGAAGTCCGCATCGCCCGGGATGCCGTTCTTGAAACCGAACGACTCCACCAGCAATGACAGCCGCGCGGCGCTGCGTTTCTCGACCCGCTGGCTGATGAGCTCGCGCAGGTCGTGCACGCCCATGCGCGAGGTGTCGATCACGAGGTCGGCTGCATTGAGGATGGGCTCGAGCAGCCGCCGCTCGATGGCGATGGCTTCCTTGAGCGACACGTGGTCCGTGGTCATCGGGTGCTTGCGGCGCGTCTCGGCGAAACGCCGCAGCAACTCGTCGTCGTTGGCGAGCAGAAACACGATTTCGCACTGGATGCCGCTTTTCTTGAGCTCCTCGATGAGCGGCGGCACCGTTTCGATTTCCCCGGCCGCGTTGCGCGCATCCACGCCCACGGCGGCGCGGCTGTACTGCGCCTCGTTGTTCCGCAGGGTGTGGGAAATGAAGGTTTTCAGCAGGGCCGCCGGGATGTTGTCCACGCAGTAGAACCCGGCGTCTTCGAGCATGTGCAATGCCACGCTCTTGCCGGATCCCGACAGCCCGCTGACGAGGATGAGCCTCATGTGCCTTCGAGTACCTCGTTACCTGCCGAGCGCCTTGCGTGCCTCGGCGGCATGGTGATCGGACTTGCGTTCCTTGTGCTTGACCACGCTGCGATCGAGCTTGTCGGCCAGCAGGTCGATGGCTGCGTACATGTCCTGTTCGGTGGCGTCTGCATGGATGGCGTTGCCGCGTACATGCAGCGTCGCTTCGGCCTTTTGTCGGAGTTTCTCCACGGTGAGCACGCAGTGCACGTCGATTACGTGGTCGAAATGGCGAGAAATTCGTTCGAACTTCTTTTCCACGTAGGAGCGCATCGACGGGGTGACTTCGACATGATGACCGGAAAGCGACAATTGCATGATTCGTCTCCTTTTTTGGCCTATCTACTCAACTTCGGGATGTCTCTATTTCGACATCGCTGCCTTTGCCTTGCGTTCGTTGGACGGCGCGAGGCCGAGCGCCTCGCGATACTTGGCCACCGTGCGGCGCGCGACCGCGATGCCTTCGCCCGAGAGCATCTCCGCGATGCGGCTGTCCGACAGCGGGTTGCCCGGATCCTCTTCCTTGATGAGCTTGCGGATCTTGGCGCGCACGGCCGTGGACGAGGCACCGCCACCGTCGGCGGCCTCGACCTGGCTCGAAAAGAAATACTTGAGCTCGAACACGCCGCGCGGCGTGTGCATGTACTTGCTGGAAGTGACGCGTGAGATGGTCGATTCGTGCATGTCGATGGCCTGCGCGATGTCCTTGAGGATCATCGGCCGCATGGACTCTTCGCCGTGCTCGAGGAACGCGGTCTGCCGCTCGACGATGCTCCGTGCCACTTTCATGAGGGTTTCGTTGCGGATTTCGAGGCTCTTGAGCAGCCAGCGCGCTTCCTGCAATTGCGCGCGCATCGAGGAATGGCCGGCGCCGCGGCCCAGCATGTCCGCATAACTCTGGTTGAGGCGCACGCGCGGCAGCGTCGAGCTGTTCACCTCGACGGTCCAGCCACGATCGGTACGGCGCACGAATACATCCGGCACCACGTACTCGGCCTTGGCGGCGCTCACCGTGGCGCCCGGGCGAGGATGGCAGCTGCGCACCAGCGCGACAGCCTGCGCGAGCTCGTCATCGGAGGCGGAGAGTTCGCGTCGCAGCAGCGTGAGCTCACGGTCCGCGAGCAGGTCGAGATGTTTTTCGGCGATGGCGAGCGCGAGCTTGAGCCCCGGCGTATCCGGGTGCAACGTGCGCAGCTGCAAGGTCAGCGACTCGCTGAGGTTGCGCGCGGCGATGCCGGGCGGATCGAGCGTCTGCACCAGCTTGAGCACGCGTTCGACTTCGGCGGCGTCGGCGGTGACCTCGGGCAGCAACGTCGCGGCGAGGTCTTCGAACGAATCGGTGACGTAGCCGTCGTCGTTGACGCCATCGACAATGGCGCGTGCGATGGCCAGCTCACGCGGCGAGAGATTGGCGTATTCGAGCTGCGCGATCAGGTGATCCTGCAGTGAGAGCTGCGCGTCGTCGGCGACTTCGGCGGCGCGCTCGTCGTCGTCGCGCCAGGTATCCGAGCCCGGGCTGCGTTCGCTCCACGCATCTTCGACGACCTCGGCTTCGACCGTGACCTCGGGCTGCGAGGGCGCGTCGACGCGCTTCTCCTCGGGCATCGGATGGGGTTCGAGTGCTTCGAATTGCCCCGTGGCCTCGTACTCGTCCACGGGCTCGAGCATCACGTTGCTCTCGAGTTGCTCGCGGATGTGCGCCTGCAGCTCCAGTGCAGGCATTTGCAGGAGGCGGATAGCCTGCTGCAGCTGCGGGGTCATGGTGAGCTGCTGACCCAGCTTCAGCTGCAATGAGGGCTTCATCATCGACACTGGTGCGGGTGCCCCAAGACTCTGAAGGAAAAGATTTTTTCCGCGGGAACTACCAATCCCTACATGCGGAAGGACTGACCCAAGTACACCTCACGGACTTGGGGGTTGGCAAGGATTTCTTCGGAGGTTCCGGAGGCGATAACCGTACCCCCGGAAACGATGTAGGCACGCCCGCAAACACCTAGGGTTTCTCTGACGTTATGGTCGGTTATCAGCACACCGATGCCCTTGGCGGTGAGCTCCGTCATGATGCGCTGGATATCGATGACGGACAGGGGGTCGACGCCCGCGAAGGGTTCATCGAGCAGGATGAAACGAGGCTCGGCCGCGAGCGCGCGCGCTATCTCGACGCGCCGGCGTTCGCCGCCCGACAGCGCCATACCCATGCTCTGGCGCACGTGCGCGATGCGCAGCTCCGCGAGGATCTGCTCGAGACGCTCCTGGCGCGCGGTTTCGTCGAGGTCGCGGGTCTCGAGGATGGCCATCACGTTGTCTTCGACTGTGAGCTTGCGGAAGACCGACGCTTCCTGCGGCAGGTAGCCGATGCCCGCATGCGCCCGCTGGTGCATCGCAAGGTGCGTGATGTCGCGATCGTCGATCGTGACCACGCCGGCGTCGGGCGGCACCAGGCCGACGATCATGTAGAACGCCGTGGTCTTGCCGGCGCCGTTGGGGCCTAACAAGCCGACGATCTGGCCGCTCTCCACCTCGACGGAGAGGTCACTGATCACTTGCCGGCGCTTGTAGGATTTTGCGAGATGGGTGGCGCGCAGCACGCTCATGGTTTTTTTTCCGGCGACGTGCAGGGTTTGTCGCCGGACTTCGCATTCGGCTGGATCACGAAGCGCACGCGGCCGCCGCCCGTGGGCGTGGCGGAAGGCAGGCCATTGGGCTGGCCCTGCACGCGCTGTTCCTTGATGTTGTAGACCAGTTGCTTGCCGGTGATCTCGTTGCAGCCGTCCGACAGCCAGGCGTTGTCGCGGAAACTCACGGTGCCACTCGCGGTCTGGTAATCGATGGTAGGCGCCCGGCCCTTGTACGTCGTGGAGTCCTTGCGCATCTGCTCGAACTCCGCGGGCGTGCCGGTGATGGTGGCGCGCGAGATCAGGTTGTTGCGGAACGAGATCACGGCCTTGTCGGCCAGCAATTTGCCGCCTTCGGCATTGATACGCACGTTACCGGAGATGGTCCACTCGCCGTTTTCGAAGTCGAGCCCGCCTTTCACGCGCGCTTCGGCGGCCTCGATGCGCATGTCTCCCTGCGTGATGACCACGTCCTTCAGCAGCGCGGTGTTGTCGCGGTAGTTCACGTCCACCGGCACCGCGTCGACCACGATCTTCTGGGTCTCACGCGGCGACTGGGCGGCGGCCGCCACGCCTAACAAGCCGGCGAGGCAGGCCGTGGTCGTGCGCGCGAAGCGCTTAACGGGGTGAGAATTCGCCATGAACGTCGGATTCTAGACGCAGCGTCCCGGCCTTCAAATCGGCTTTCATGCCGCGCGACACCAGTTCGTGCCCCGACCAGCTCACGCGGACGGGGGAATCCGTCTCGATGAACTCGGTCGGCGTGTTGATGCGCATGGCCTCCGTGGTCAGTTTCAGCGGCGCACCGGTACCCGGCGCCGGCCCGGTGACGACCACGTTGCCGTTCAGCTGGACGTCGTCGCCGTTGGCGCGCACCTGGCCGCGATCCGAGGTGAGGTGCCAGGTTTCGCCGGCCACCGATGGCGCGGCGGGACGATCGCCAGGGACCTCGGCCTGCGCGCCGGGGTGGTAATTCATTTCCAGGTGCTCGAGATCGATGACGCCGCCGTCACTCTGCTGGCGCACGACGCGCGCATTCAGGCGATAACGTTCGCGCCCGTCGTATCCCGTTTCGATCACCTCGGCATCGCGCGCCGCATATCCCGGGTCCGGCGCGAGGTTCGCTGCGTTGTCCGCGCTATTGTCGCCGCGGCTGCCGATGCCGACGAAATAGGCACCGCCCACCAGCGCAATCAGCAGCACGAAACCTACCGGGCGCGTCCACGATTTCATGCGCGCAGGCGCCGGGCATCGATGAGCCAGTCGCAGACCTCGCGTACGGCACCGTGGCCACCCGGGCGGGTGGTCAGCAGGTCGGCCACGGCACGGGCATCGGGGTGCGCGTCGGCCACGGCGATGGCGAGGCCGGCCGCGTGCAACATGGGCGCGTCCGGCGTGTCGTCGCCCACACAGGCGCAATGTTCGAGTGGCACCGCCTGGGACTTCGCGAGCTTGTGGAGCGCCGCCAGCTTGTCGGTCACGCCTTGCGCGACGTGGCGGATGCCGAGCTCGCGCGCACGGCGCGCGACGATGGCTGACTTGCGTCCCGAAATGATCGCCACGGTGATGCCGGCCGCGGCCACCTGTTTGAGACCGTGACCGTCCTTCACGTTGAAGACCTTGAGTGATTCACCGCGCGCGCCGTAATACAGCCGCCCGTCGGTGAGCACACCGTCGACGTCCAGCACCAGCAGGCGTACGCGCCGCAGGGCGGGCAGGAAGGTCGCGAGATCAGTCACAACACGCCGGCGCGCAACAGGTCGTGCACGTTGAGTGCGCCGATGAGCGTGCCGCCGTCGTCGACGACCGGCAGCGCCGTGATCCGGTATTTCTCCATGAGATGCGCGGCTTCGGCGGCCAGCTCGTGTGCCTTCACAGACTTTCCAGGCGAGTTCATGACTTCGCGCATGGTGATGCGGTGGACGTCCGCCTGTCTGTCGAGAACGCGCCGCAGGTCGCCGTCGGTGAACACGCCGAGCATGCGACCGCCATCGACGATCACGCACATCCCGAGGCCCTTCTTCGACATGACCACGAGGCCCTCGGCGAGCGGCGCCGACGGGCTAACTAGCGGCAGCGCCTCGCCGGTGCGCATGACGTCCGAGACGTGCAGCAGCAGCTTGCGGCCGAGCGCGCCGCCGGGATGGGAGCGCGCGAAGTCGTCGGGCGTGAAGCCGCGCGCCTCGAGCAGCGCCACCGCCAGCGCATCCCCCAGGGCCAGCGTGACCGTGGTGCTCGCGGTGGGTGCCAGGTTCAGCGGACAGGCCTCCTCGGACACGCTCACGTCGAGGTGCACGCGCGCCGCGCGCGCGAGCGAGGACTTCGGATGCCCGGTCACCGCGATCAGCGGCACCCCGAGGCGCGAGGCGTGCGGGATCAACAGCAGGACTTCGTCGGTCTCGCCCGAGTTCGAAATCGCGAGCAGCACGTCTTCGCGCGTGATCATGCCGATGTCGCCGTGGCTGGCTTCCGCGGCATGCATGAAGAAGGAGGGTGTGCCCGTCGAGGCGAGCGTGGCGGCGATCTTGCCGGCGATGTGCCCGGACTTGCCCATGCCCGTGACGATGACGCGGCCCTTGCACTGCAGGCAGACCTCGCAAGCCTGCGCGAAGCCGCCGTCGAGGCGCGGCACCAGGGCGGCGAGTGCGCGACCTTCGATCTCGATGGCGCGCCGCCCTGCGGCGATCAGCGAGGCAGGGTCGGGCTTGAGCTGCGCATTCATGCGGGAATGATAACGCGCGGACGCTTAAACTCGCGCCATGAACTCAGGCCCCATCACCCCCGGACGCATCGCGGAAATGATCCGCGCGGGATTGCCCGGCGCTACCGTGCACGTCGAGTCGGACGACAACACCCATTTCGCCTCGCGCGTCGTCGCTGCGCAGTTTGCCGGCCTCCGGCCCATCGCCAGGCACCAGCTGGTCTACAAGACCCTGGGTGAGCTGGTGGGCCGCGAGATCCATGCCCTCTCGATCGAGGCATTGACCCCGGAAGAGGTCGCGGGGAAGAGTCGCTAGGACCGGGGTCGAAGCGCAACCCGCGCCTCAAACCACTACACTAGCGGCCCTTTCGGCCAGCGAGCTCAGCAGCAGTGGACAAGCTTCAGATCAACGGTGGTATCCC
>DATEII010000029.1:0-10156 GCA_035279135.1 Steroidobacteraceae bacterium | reverse complement strand
ACGGCGAACACGCCCGTGGCCGCATTGTCGATCGCGCAGAAACATGTGGTGCAGATCGCGCGCGCGCTGGTCAACGAATCGCGCGTGTTGATCCTCGATGAACCCACGGCGTCACTGTCGCAGCGCGAGTGCACCGAGTTGTTCCGTATTTCGCGAAAGCTGAGAGATGCCGGTTGCGCGTTGTTGTTCATCACGCACAAGTTCGACGAGATCTTCGCGCTCGCGGATCGTTATGCCGTGTTTCGCGACGGTGCCTCCGTGGGCGAAGGCTCGCTGGCCTCGACCGATCGCGACGCGCTCATCCGCCTCATGGTCGGGCGTCCCGTCGAGCAGCTGTTTCCCAAGCAGCAGGCGATGCTCGGCGACGAGCTGCTGCGGGTCGCAGGATTGGGCCGCGACGGCCAGTTCGAAGACATCAGCTTCAGCCTGCGGCGCGGCGAGATCCTCGGCATCTATGGGCTGGTCGGCGCCGGCCGGACGGAGCTCGCACAGGTGTTGTTTGGCGCGGAGCAGGCGGATCGCGGCAGCGTCGCCTGCGGCGTCGACATCGCGCTCGTGCCCGAAGATCGCCAGGGCCAGGGCAGCATCCTGCCGTTTTCGATCGCCGCGAATATCGCGTTGCCGAATCTCGCGGCACTGGCACCGCGCGGCTGGCTGCGCGCGCGTGATGAACACGAGCTGGCACGACACTGGATCCAGGCGCTCGGCATCAAGGCGCAGGGGCCATCACAGGCCGTGCAGAACCTTTCGGGTGGCAACCAGCAGAAGGTGGTGATTTCCAAGTGGCTCGCGCGCAAGCCGGGCGTGCTCATCCTCGACGAGCCCACCAAGGGCATCGACGTGGGCGCCAAGGCCGCGGTGCACGCGGTCACCAGTGAATTCGCGGCGGCGGGCAACGGCGTGATCCTGATCTCCTCGGAACTGCCCGAGATCATCGCGATGTCGGACCGCGTGCTGGTGATGCGGCGCGGCCGCCTGACGGGCGAATTCGCGCGGGCTGATGCCAGCAGCGAAAACCTGCTGCGCGCGGCGAGCGACGCATGATGATCTGGCGACAGGCATCCGACACGCAGCGCCGCGACATTTCGCTCGCGTTGTTGACGTCGTTGCTGGTCGCGGCCGTGACCTGGGAATTTCCCGGTTTCGCCGCGCCCCACAACCTCGCGGGCGTGTTCGACGACACCGCGATCCTCATCATGCTGGCGCTGGGCCAGATGCTGGTCATCCTGGTGCGCGGCGTCGACCTGTCGGTAGCTGCGAACCTCGCCTTGTGCGGGATGCTGGCCGCGTTGTTCAACCGCGCATTTCCCGGCGCCGGCGTCTGGCCGGTGCTGCTGCTCAGCCTCGGCGCCGGCGCCTTGTTGGGCGCCTTCAACGGCGTGCTGGTGTGGAAGCTGCGGCTGCCGCCCATCGTCGTGACACTCGGAACGATGTCGGTGTACCGCGGCGTGATCTACCTGCTGTCGCGCGGCGCATGGGTCAACGAGAACGAAATGTCGGGCGCGTTCGTGGCGTTCACGCGTGCGCAATTCCTGGGGTTGTCGACGCTCTCGTGGCTGGCGATCGCCTGCGCGGCGGCCGCGGTCGTGCTCATGCGTCGCAGCCGCGTCGCGCGCAACCTCTACGCGGCCGGTGGCAATCCCGAGGCCGCGACCTATTCGGGTATCGACGTCGGCCGCATGCAGTTCATCGCCTACGTGATCTGCGGCGCCATCGCCGGGCTGTGCGGTTACCTGTGGGTGGCGCGCTTTGCGGTCGCGTACACCGACATCGCGCTGGGATTCGAGCTGCAGGTGATCGCGGCGTGCCTCATCGGTGGTGTGGCCATCACGGGCGGTGTCGGGTCCGCGCTCGGCGTGGTCCTGGGCTGCCTGTTCCTCGGCGTGATCCGCAGTAGTTTGCCGCTCGTGGGCATCTCGGCGTTCTGGCAGATGTTCATCAATGGCGTCGTGATCCTGATCGCCGTGCTGCTCGGCGCGCGCCAGCGTCGCCACGCGCGCAGCATCCTCGAGGCGAAGGCATGATGCAGGCGTTGAGGCGCTGGGAAACCATGCTGGCCGCGGTGCTGGTGCTGGAGTTCGTGACGTTCTCGCTGCTGTCGCCGTATTTCCTCGACGTCGACACGCTGTCGGATGCGACGTTCAATTTCACCGAGCGCGCGCTCGTGGCGCTGCCGCTCGCGCTGCTGATCATCGCCGGCGAAATCGACATCTCGGTGGCCGGCACCATCGCACTCGCGTCCGTGGCGATGGGCTTCGCGGCCGACGCCGGTGCGGGCACGTCGACCTTGCTGCTGATCGGTCTCGGCACGGGCCTGCTCGCCGGCTGCGTCAACGGCGCGCTGGTCACCTTCGCGCGTGTTCCGTCGATCGTGGCGACCATCGGGACCATGACGCTGTTCCGGGGCATCGCGTACGCCGCACTCGGCGATCGCGTGCTCAAGAGCTACCCGCCCTCGTTCGCGACCTTCGGCCAGGGATACCTCGCCGGTCCCGTGTCCATCGAGCTGGCGCTGTTCGTGGTGTTCGCGATCCTTTTCGGCGCGTTCCTGCATGGCACGCGTTACGGCCGTGCGGTGTATGCCATCGGCGCAAACCCGGTGGCGACGCGCTTCGCCGGCATCCGCGTGGATCGTTATCGCTTCGCGCTGTTCGCGGTGACGGGTCTCGCGGCCGGCCTCGCGGCCGTGTTGCTGACTTCGCGGCTCGGTTCGACCCGTCCCTCGATCGCGCAGGGCTGGGAACTCGAGATCATCAGCATCGTGATCCTGGGCGGAATTTCGGTGTGGGGTGGAAAGGGAAGTATCCTCGGCGTGGTGCTCGCGTCGCTGGTGTTTGGCCTGGTGACCTTCGGGCTCGGTCTCATGAACATTCCCGGAATCGTGATGTCGATCTTCACCGGAGCGTTGCTGATCCTCGTGGTCGCGGTACCGGCATGGCTGGGGCGCCGCTGATGGCTGGACCGTCCATCTCGGGACCGCTGGTCGCCGTCTTCGACGTGGGGAAGACCAACGCGAAGATCGCGCTGGTCGATCCCGCGCTGGGACAGGAGATCTGGAGCGCGCGTCGCGCCAACGCGGTGGTGCAGGGCGCCACCACGCGTGAGCTCGACCTGGTCGCCATCGAAGCCTGGCTGTTCGACGCGCTGCGCAGTGCTCCGCAACGCGAACGAGTCACCGCCATCGTGCCCATCGCGCACGGCGCCGCGGCGGTGCTGGTCGACCACGCCGGGGAGGTGCTGGCCGCGCCCGATTACGAAGACACCTGTTTCGACGAGGTGGCCGAGGAATACGCCGCGCTCCGTGACTCCTTCGCGATGACGTTTTCGCCCGACCTGCCGCAGGGACTGAACCTCGGCCGACAGCTGTTCTATCTACAGCAGCGCCGGCCCGAGTTGTTCGGTCGCGTGGCGCAGATCCTGCTGTACCCGCAGTACTGGTCCTGGCGGCTGTCAGGCGTGATGTCGAGCGAGGTGACGTCGCTCGGCACGCACACCGATCTGTGGCGCCCGCACGAGCAGGCCTACTCCGCGCTGGCGCGCAGGCAGGGATGGGCCCGCCTGATGCCGTCGATGCATCGCGCCACGGACCAGCTCGGCCGTCTGCGTCCGGCGATCGCGGCGGCCACCGGATTGCCGGAACGCTGCGCGGTCGCGTGCGGCATCCATGATTCGAACGCCTCGTACCTGCGGTTCCTCATGGACCGCGAGCGCGAAGCCTTCACCGTGGTGTCGAGCGGCACCTGGACGATCGTGATGGCCAACCGGGGCGACCTGCGCCGGTTGCGCGAGGATCGCGACATGCTCGCCAACGTCAACGTGTTCGGCGCGCCGATCGCCACGGCGCGTTACATGGGCGGGCGCGAGTACGAGGCCATCTCCCAGGGTGCGGGCGAGCCGACCATCGATGCACTGATCGAGGTGCTGACGCGCGGCAGCATCGCGCTGCCGTCGTTCGCGAGCGCCGGGCCTTATTCCGGCCGGGCCGGACAGATCGAGGGCGCCGACGGCCTGGACGCATCGCAACGCGCCGCGCTGGCCACGCTGTATTCGGCCCTGATGACCGCCCAGCTCATCGAGTCGCTGGGCACCGCCGGCGAGATCTTCGTCGACGGGCCGCTGGCGCGGAATCCGCTGTTCGCGAGCTTGTTAGGCGCCTGCGTGCCCGTGGGCACGGTGCGCACCTACCCCGAGGGCGGTGGCACGCGCGTGGCCGCGCACCTCGCGGGCGTGCCCTCGCCACAACCCGGCGCGCTGCGCAACGTGACGCCGCTGCGCATCCCGGGCCTGCTCGAATACCAGGCGAACTGGCGTCACCGGCTCGAGGAACGCACGTGAAGGCATGGTGGGGATTGATCGGCCTGTTACCGCTGTCGGGGGCGGTGGCGGCGCCACCGGCCACCTACACCAACCCCATCCTGTACGCCGACTACTCGGATCCCGACGTGATTCGCGTGGGCACGCGGTATTACATGACCGCGTCGTCGTTCCATTTCTCGCCGGGCCTGCCCATCCTCGAGTCGCGCGACCTGGTGCACTGGACCCTGAGCGGTCATGCGCTGCCGCGTCTGGGCTTCGATCCGAAGTACGACCTGCCGGGGCCACTGGGCTTCAGCGATGGTTCCGAACGCGCGCGTTTCTTCGCCGTGATGGGGCATCGCTACAGCGCCGGCGTGTGGGCGCCCGCGATCCGGCATCACCAGGGCCGCTTCTACATCTATTTCCCGACACCGACGGAAGGCATCTTCATGGTGACGGCGAAGGATCCGGCGGGCCCCTGGTCCGATCCGGTGGCCGTCATCGCCGAAGCGGGGCTCGAGGATCCCTGCCCGTTCTGGGACGACGACGGCCAGGCCTACCTCGTGCATTCGCGTCTCGGCGCGGGCCCGCTGATCCTGCATCGCATGACTGCTGACGGCACGAAGGTGCTCGACGCCGGCAAGGTCATCGTCGAAGACCCGAAGAACCTGCCCGTGCTCGAGGGTCCCAAACTACTCAAGCGCAACGGCTGGTACTACATCTTCGCGCCGTACGGCGGTGTCGAGAAAGGCCCGCAGGCGGTGATGCGATCGAAAGACATCTGGGGCCCTTACGAAGTACGCACGGTGCTCGCGCAGGGCAACACGCGCGTACAGGCGCCACACCAGGGTGGGTACATCGAGACGCCCCGGGGCCAAGGCTGGTTCGCGCACTTCAACAGCACGGGAGGCTTCGGTCGCATCGTGCACCTGCAGCCGGTTCGCTGGGTGGACGACTGGCCGATCATGGGCGACCCCATCGAAGGATCGACCACCACCGGCCAGCCGGTGATGACTCATGCGGTGCCGGACGTAGGGCGGTCGTGGCCGCCGGTACGCATCCAGGCATCGGACGAGTTCTCGGAGCGGAAGTTAG
The DNA here is from genome assembly GCA_035279135.1 of Steroidobacteraceae bacterium. GTDB lineage: Bacteria > Pseudomonadota > Gammaproteobacteria > Steroidobacterales > Steroidobacteraceae > CADEED01. Next base: position 4,765 of record DATEII010000029.1, on the reverse strand, counting down.
GGCCGCAGTGGGAGTGGAATCACAACCCCCTGGATGAGAACTGGAGCCTCTCCGCACGCGAAGGGTTCCTGCGGCTCACGGCGACCCGTGCCACGGACTTCGTCGCGGCGCGCAACACGCTCACGCAGGTGCTGCAGGGTCCGGCGTCGACCATCACCACGCGCGTCGAAGTCGGTGGAATGCGCGATGGTCAGCGCGCCGGGCTCGCCATCCTGCAGGTGCAGCCGGCCTGGATAGGTGTGGTGCAGAACGCCGGCGTTCGCCGCATCACCTGGTCCTCGGCGGGCGCGCAGATGGCTGGCCCTGTGCTCGAGGCGGGCTCGCTCCAGCTCCGCCAGAAAGTGACCCCGGAGGAAATGGTCTCCTACGAATACAGCATCGACGACGGCCGCAAATTCACGCCGCTCGGCAATCCGACCAGGTTGCGCTTCAGCTGGTGGAAAGGCGCGCGTCCCGCGTTGTTCTCGTTCAACACCGGCGCCGGCGAAGCCGGTGTTGCCGACTTCGACTGGGTCCACGTCGCCACCACGCAGGACTGAAATCTAAGGTGCCTTCGCCACTTCCACCATGTACGTGTGCACGTCGCCCTGCATGTTGGAGCGGAACACCACCCACTGGCCATCGCGCGTGAAGAACACATTGGGCTCCATGCGGTAGTCGTGCCTGCGCATGTCCACCAGGCGTTCGGTTTCGAGCGTGCCGGGATGCACCAGGTGTTCGGCATTCGGCGCGGAAATCCCGGCCACGTCGGGAATGGCCCGGGGACGGAACAGGTACAACCATTTCCCGTCCCTGGCGTGCGCCACCATTTCTTCATCGCCGCCGTCACCCGCGAATAGTTTGCCGTCGGGCGAGATGTTGTAGTGCACCGACCAGTGGTCGCGATCGACGTGGTACCAGCGCCGGTCGCTGCCGTCGGGTTTCGCCGCCGCCAGCCAGAAGTCCTCGCCGCGCGGAGTCTGCAGGTCGTACCAGATGGTTTCGCCATCCACGTCGAAGAATTCGTGCCCGGCGATTTCCATGTTCATGGCGCGCCGGTGCACGACCTGCGGCTCGCCGCCCAGGCGCATCGACCAGATGCGATCCACGCGATGCCACGGTCCCTCGTGGCAGAACATCAGTGCCTGCGGATCGGTGGGGGAGAACTGCAGGTGGTTCAGCCAATCCGTGGAGCGATGGATGATGGTCTGTTCCCCGGTCGCCGTGTTCACGGTGAACATGGCCATGGGAATGCGCGCCTGCTCGCGCTGGAGCAGTCGGACTTCCTTGGCCTCCGCGAAGCTCAGCGGCTTGCCATCCGCGCCGGTCGCCGCGTAGTTGGCGTCGAAGCGCGGATCGCGGGGGCCCTGCTCGAGTTGCCAGGCGCGCTCGGCGTACACGCCTAACAACAGGGTCTCGTCCGCGTTCACCGAACCGATGAAGCCCCGATCGATGCGCGCGATACGGCGCGGCTTGCCGCCGGTTGCCGGCACGGTGAACACCTCGGTCGGGGTCTGCTGCGCGGAGTCACCGGCGCCGTCACTCCGGGAGAAATATACGAGACCGGTCTTGCGGCCCACGAACAACGCGCGGACCTTGCCCGGCACGATGAGCCGGTTCTTGCGCGTGGCGAGCTCGATGGTGCCGATGCCACCCGCCGTCTCGACGATGAGGAGGCGGCCATCCGGCGTCAGGCTGTTCTGGTGGAAGTACAACGAGCGCGTGCCGGGCTCGCTCGAGAGTCGTACGACGCGGTGCCCGGTCGTGGCATCGATCCACTCGGACGGCGGATCGGCCGCGAAAGCCCGGGTCACGAAGAGCAGCAGCAGCGGAAACGCGGACTTCAGACGCACGATGCCTCCCATAGCAAAATTCGTATCGACTTCCGCGCAGCGTGAATATGCACAAGAACCGTGGCGCATGCAAAATCGGGCGAGCCACGGGAGGGAAGATGCGCCCGATACTGTTCGCCGCTTGCGCGGCCGCGTGCCTGATGGCGAGCGCTGTCGCCGCCGAAAGTTTCCCCGTGAAGATCGAAGTGGATGCCCGTGCCGCGGGCAGCGAGCTCAGCCCGATCTGGCGCTTCTTCGGCGCCGACGAACCCAACTACGCCACCATGAAGGATGGTCGCGCGCTGCTGGCCGAGCTCGGCGCCCTGAGGAAGGACGACGTTTATTTCCGCGCGCACAATCTGCTGACCTCGGGCGATGGAACAGCGGCGTTCAAATGGGGTAGCACCAACGTCTACACGGAAGAGGCGAACGGCGCCCCACGCTACGACTGGCGCATCATCGATCGCATCTTCGACACGTATCGCGCCAACGGCGTGCGTCCCTATGTCGAACTCGGTTTCATGCCCGAGGCACTGAGTGCCGCGCCTGCGAATGTGCCCTACCAGCACTCGTGGAGACCCACGATCCGCGGCGCTTCACTCGAAGGAGGCTGGGCGTGGCCGCCGCGCGACTACCAGCGGTGGTCGGATCTCTGTTTCGAGCTGACCCGGCATCTGGTCGAACGCTACGGTGCGGACGAGGTGCGGCGCTGGTGGTTCGAGACCTGGAACGAGGCCAACCTGTCTATCTACTGGAAGGGTACGGCCGAGGAGTTCTACAAGCTGCACGATTTCGCGATCGCGGGCGTGCGGCGGGCGCTGCCCGATGCGCGCGTCGGGGGCCCGGATGTCGCCGGGCACGGCGATGTTTTCATGGAGGGATTCCTGGACCACGTGACGCGCGGCAGGAACTACGCCACTGGAGACACCGGAACGCCCACGGATTTCCTCGCATTCCACGCCAAGGGTGCCCCGGTGTTCGTGGATGGCCACGTGCGCATGGGAATCAAGGAGCAGCTGACGACCATCGACCGGGGTTTCGCGATGATCGCCGCGCGCCCACTGCTGCGCGGAAAACCCATCGTCATCGGAGAGTCGGATCCCGAAGGCTGCGCCGCCTGCCAGGGGCCGCAGCTGGGATATCGAAACGGCACGATGTATTCGAGCTACACGGCCGCCGTGTTTGCACGCAAGCACGAGCTCGCTGCGCGCCACGGCGTGAATCTTCAGGGAGCGCTCACCTGGGCGTTCGAATTCGAGGACCAGCCGTACTTCGCGGGTTTTCGCCAGCTGGCGAGCAACGGCATCGACCTGCCCGTGCTCAACGTGTTCCGCATGTTCTCGCACCTGCACGGCCGGCGCGTGCCTGCGAGCAGCTCGGGCCAGCGGCCGCTCGATGAAATACTCGCGCAGGGCGTGCGTGGCGCGCCAGACGTGGGTGTGATGGCGAGTCGCAGCGCCGACCAACTCGCGGTGCTCGTGTGGCATTACCACGATGATGACGTGCCGGGGCCCGACGCCCGCGTGGAGCTCGCCATCCGCGGGCTGCCGCGCGGGTTCACGCGGGTTACGCATTTCCGGATCGATGCCGATCACAGCAACGCCTATGCGGCCTGGCAACGCATGGGCTCGCCGATCGCGCCGGACAAGGCGGGATGGGACGCGTTGCGCGCGGCGGGTCAGCTGGCGACCTTGCAGGAGTCGTCCGACACTTCGCGTGCGCGGGGCACGATGCGCTTTGCGCTGCCGAGGCAGGCAGTGTCGCTGCTGCTGTTCTCGGCGACCCACCGAACAAAACTGCCGCCGGTTTTGTAAAAGCTTCTCCGACTGTCTGCGCGCGACGACAGGAGGCCCCCGGATGATCGATCCGGGTTGGCCCGCTTGTTGCTTAACCCTGAGTGACTGGCGCAAATCAGCGACTACGCGGGGTACAACATGATGCATCGGAACAGGTATTTGATGGAGGAACTGGGCGAGCCGACGGGCATGTCACGGAGCGCGATGGCGCTGTGCTGCGCCATCATGGAGGACGCCGAAGTGGCCCGGGAATTCGAGATGGAACCGCGCGGCGCGGCGGAGCTGCTGCGCCTGTTCACGCCGAGTTATGCCACGCACGAGCTCTCGCCGCTCCCGCGCGAACTAACAAGCCTCATCGCCTGAGGTGACGCGACGCACCGGCCCGCCAGCGCCGGATGCGACGCATTCGCATTGTCATTCGCAACTCCGACTTTCCGGACGGGCTGGGCTAACATGCGCGCCCGTCCGAGACGAAACACGCGGAGTGCCCCATGGTCGATACCGAGCTCGATGCGAAGCTGACGAAGAAGATCGTCGACAGCCTCAACCACATCCTGGAACTCGAGCTCGCCGGCGTGGTGCGCTACATGCACTACAGCTTCATGATCTTCGGCCACAACCGCATTCCCATCGTGGCGTGGCTGCGCGAGCAGGCGAACGAGTCGAGTGCGCACGCGGTGCTCGCGGGTGAGCACATCACGGCCTTCGGTGGCCATCCCTCGCTGAAGATCGGGCCGCTGCTGGAAACGCACCAGCACGACGTCAACGAGATCCTCAAGGAAGCGCATGAGCACGAGAAGGAGGGGCTGGGCGCCTACTACTCGCTGCTGGAGCTCGTGGCGGGCAAGAGCGTGCTGCTCGAGGAATATGCGCGCGACCAGATCGCGGCCGAGGAAATGCACCTCGCGGACATCCGCAAGATGATGCGCAAGCCGGGTTCGATCAAGTAAGCCCTAGCGGTTCGTCGCTTCGGGATCGCGTTCCAGGAAGCGCAGCGACCACTCGAGCGGGGTCTCCGCATCGTGCCGATAGGCGCGGCGCCAGGGGGTGGGTGCCACCTCGCCCCAGCAACGCAGCGTCGATCCTCCGACGAGCACGACGGGACCGGGCGCCAGCTCGAAGCCGCGCGCGCGGCGGAAGTTCTCGATGGCCGACGGA
>DATEII010000028.1:0-31677 GCA_035279135.1 Steroidobacteraceae bacterium | reverse complement strand
CCATGGTGGTTTCCCGCAGCTGCGAAGGATTCATCTCGCCCAGGCCCTTGAAGCGCGTGACCACGGGCTTGGCCTTGGTTTCCTTGCCTGACTCGATCTTCTTCAGCAACTGGTCGCGCTCGGCTTCGTCGAGCGCGTAATACACGTTCTTGCCCGCATCGATGCGGAACAGCGGCGGCATGGCGACGTAGACGTGGCCATTGGCCACCAGCGGCCGGAAGTGCCGCAGGAACAGCGCGCACAGCAGCGTCGCGATGTGCTGCCCGTCGGAGTCGGCATCCGCGAGGATGCAGATCTTGCCGTAGCGCAGGCCCGACAGATCGTTGGTACCCGGATCGATGCCGATCGCCACGGAGATGTCGTGCACCTCCTGCGACGAGGCGATTTCGCCCACCGACACTTCCCAGGTGTTCAGGATCTTGCCGCGCAACGGCATGATGGCCTGCGTCTCGCGGTCACGCGCCTGCTTGGCCGAACCGCCGGCCGAATCACCTTCGACCAGGAACAGTTCCGAGTGCTTGGGATCCTGGCCCGTGCAGTCGGCGAGTTTGCCCGGCAGCGCGGGGCCCGCGGTGACGCGCTTGCGCTTCACCTGGGTGGCGGCCTTGGTGCGCTCCTGCGCGTTCTCGATCGCGAACTGCGCGATGCGCTCGCCGGCGTCCGGATGCTGGTTGAGCCACAGCGACAGCGAGTCGTGCACGAACCCTTCGACCAGCGCGGCCGCGTCGCGAGTCGCGAGGCGTTCCTTCATCTGGCCCGCGAACTGCGGCTCCTGGATCTTGATCGAGAGCACGAAGCAGGCCTTGAGGAACACATCCTCGGCCGTGAGTTTGAGGCCGCGCGGCACGAGGTTGCGGAATTCGCAGAACTCGCGCACCGCCCCCGCCACGCCTGCCCGAAGTCCGTTCGTGTGGGTACCACCCTCGGCGGTCGGGATCAGGTTGACGTAGCTCTCACCGACGGCACGCTCCGCATTCGGCGTCCACACCAGCGCGTAGTCGACCGCGTTGACGCGTTCATTGTCGTTCTTCGCGGTGATCGGCTCGGCCGGAAGCATGTCTTCCTTGCCGATTTCATCCTTGAGGTACGCCGCGAGATCACCGGTGAAGAACCACTCGTCCTTCTCCTTCGTCGCCTCGTTCTCGAACGTGATCTTGAGCCCCGGGCACAACACGGCCTTCGCCTTGAGGTTGTGCTTGAGCTGCGGCACCGAGAACTTGTCGCTGTCGAAGAACTTCGGGTCCGGCCAGAAACGCACCGTGGTGCCGGTGTTGCGCTGGCCGACGCTGCCCACCACTTCGAGCTTCGAGGAGACTTTGCCGTCCTTGAAGCTGATGTTGTATTCCTTGCCGTTGCGCTTGATCCAGGTCTCGAGCTGCTTCGAGAGCGCATTCACCACCGAGACGCCGACGCCGTGGAGGCCGCCGGAGACTTCGTAATTCTTGTCGTTGAATTTTCCGCCCGCGTGCAGGCGGGTGAGGATGAGCTCGACGCCGCTCACCTTCTCCTTCGGATGGATGTCGACCGGCATGCCGCGGCCGTCATCGGCCACCGACAGCGAGTTGTCCTTGTGCAGGATGACGTTGATTTCTTTCGCGTGACCGCCCAGCGCTTCGTCGACGGAGTTGTCGATGACCTCGTGCGCGAGGTGGTTGGGCCGGGAGGTGTCGGTGTACATGCCCGGGCGACGACGCACGGGCTCGAGACCGGAGAGGACTTCTATGTCGGATGCGTTGTATGACATCGGCTGCTTGACGCGAACGGGACGCGCAACCTGTCAGTGCTGCGCGGCGCGGAGTTTAGCAGCGAATCGCGCGCGTGAAGCCACGAATCCCGGCGGGAATCAGGCCTTTCGCGCGGGTCTCAGGTGAACTCTGACCGCACCCGACGTCCGAGCGGCGTGAACATGAGTCCGAACGCGAGCGCGACGCCGCTGATCGCCCAACTGATCAGCTTGATCATCGCGCCGGTCTCCTCGTGCGACAGCGACGGCACGGGCACTGCGGGCATCTCGACGGTGATACCGCCCAGCATGCGCATGCCGAAGTACGCCACGAGGATCGCGGCGACGATGAAACCGGCGACATTGCTCGCGAACAACCAGCGCTGCGCAGCTTTCGCCGGCCTGCCAACCGGCGCGAGCGCGGAGGGCATCGCGGCGGCGGGCTGCCGCGCGCGCTGCCCGGCTTCGATGCGCGCCCAGACGCCGGCGTCGAAACGCCGGTCGAGTTTCGGCACGCGCAGCTGGCTGGCGAGTGAGCGATCGAGGCGTGCTTCGATGTCTTGCTTGTTCATGATTCGGTCTCCTGCAGCTGGCCAGCCAGTGCGGCGAGTCGCTTCCGGCCCCGGTGCAGCAGCGCTTTGACTGTACCCGTGGGCATGGACAGAAGCTCGCCGACTTCTTCACAACTGCGATCTTCCAGATAAAAGAGGACCACCACGCGGCGGTACGGTTCCGGCAGCTGCTCGAGCAGCTTCGACACGTCATATTCGGCGGCCGCCTGGCCTGCGGATTCCACGCCCGCCTGGGCCGTGCCGAACAGCATGGGATCGCCGTCATCGTCGGCCACCTCGGCGAAGTCTTCGAGCGGCACGATGCGGCGCTCGCGCTCGACCGCCGTCAGGCAGGTATTGCGCGTGATGGTGTACAGCCAGGTGGACAGCGAGGCGCGCCCGTCGAACTTGGGCAAGGCCTGCCAGGCCTTCACGAACGCGGTCTGCGACAAGTCCTCCGCCAGAGCGGGGTCGCGCACGATGGACACGGCCAGATGCATGACCTTCTGACGATAACGGTCCATCAACCCTTCCAGCACGGCCCGATGGTCGCCGGCCTTGAGGGCCACGATCAGGTCCGAATCGCGTTCCATGGCGGCAGTCGGGGCTGGCGCCTGGGCGCCCTGCTTCATGAGTATGGCTGCCTGCACGTGCTTGATACTGCGCAGCCGTATAGCGGGTTGCAGGCCGCTTTCGCAATACGCCAGTGCAACCGGAATGCTCCCTGCCGAGTATCAAAGGCGTTCGCAACGCTCATTCGGAGAATATCGATATGGATCCTGGAGTTATCGCAGTCTTCATTCCCATCGTCGCCATCGTGATGGGCATCGGGATCGGCATGATGGCCATCTGGTCGGAGCACAAGCGCAAGGCGCAGCTGCTCGAGCAGGTCCACAAGGAGCGCCTGGCGGCCATCGAGAAAGGCGTCGACGCTCCGGCAATCCCGGCCGGCCTGGTGGGCTTTCAGCCGAGCGACAAGGTGCCCAGCTTTGCCCGCGCCTTGCGCAGCGGCGTCATCTGGTCGCTCGTGGGTGTTGCGCTCTACTTCGCCGTGGACAACGCGGGTGGAAGGGAAGGTGCCATGTTCGCGCTGATTCCTCTCGCGATCGGCATCGGGCAGCTGGTCTATGCAGGGCTGCTCTGGAGCAAGGAGAAGTCGGGAGACGTCCGCCCCCTGTGACGGCTACCCGGGTGCCGGTGGGCGACCACCGGCACTTCGCGGAACTCAGGCCAGGTCGGCCAGCAACGCGGCGCGTACGTGGTCCGGCAGCGCCGTGAGCTCGTGCTGGTAGTTAGGATGGTCGACGCCCACGGCGAGCGCGGCGCCGCCGCGCAGCGCCGCCACCATCGGGTCGCTCAGCTCGAAGCGCAGGAAGTGCACCGCCGAGGTCTTGGTGTCGTTCTCGCGCTCCAGGTCCTCGTCCGCGATGGCATGCAGTCGCGCGAAGCCCGCGACCTGGACCCAGCAGCGATCCTCGACGCCGCGCAGCTTCTCGAGCTGCACCTTGCGCACCTCGGGATCGGGGAACTCGATGAGCAGCGTGACCTTCCAGTTGCGCCCGTCGGGGATCAGCGGGTTGTAGGCCGCGAGCTCTTCGGCGATGCCCTCGGCTTCGAAGATCCGCTCGGTGCGCAACATCTCCTGCACCTGGTATTGCACGGTCAGGCGGTCCTCGAACAGCCACATGGTGTTGGGACCGACGTTGAGCTGGCGATTCTTCTTGTGCGCGATGACGCGCGCCCGGAACTCGGGCCGCTCGCGAGAGTAGCGTTCCAGGGACAACAGATCGGTTTCGACCAGCTTCTTCATCGCGGCGCTCATATTCCGTAGGCGCGGCGGACCAGCGACATCGGATGTTCCGGTTCGCGTGCCTCACCGTTGGTACCGAGGATGCTTTCGATCTGGCGACCGGCCATCGGGCAATCGCTCGAATAGTGGTCGGCCTTGGCCTGCTCGACGCGATTCGCGACGGGCTTGCCGATCTTCACCGAGGCCGCGCGGAATTCCTTCTTCACGGCGTAGGTACCATCGTGCCCCGAGCAGCGCTCGATGACGTCGACGGTGGTGTCGGGCACGAGCCTGAGCACGTCTCGCGTCTTGAGCCCGATGTTCTGGACGCGCAGGTGGCACGGCACGTGGTAGCTCACCTTGCCGAGCTTCTCCTTGAAATCGGTCCGCAGCAGGCCGGCCTTGTGCCGCAGCATCAGGTATTCGAACGGATCGAAGATGTGTTCCTTGATCAGCTGGACGTCCGCATCTTCGGGAAACATCAGCGGCAGCTCCTGCTTGAACATCAGCACGCAGGAAGGAATCGGCGCGACGATGTCGTAACCCTCCTCCACCAGCTGCTTGAGCTGCGGGATGTTGAAGTTCTTGTACTTCTCCACCGTCTCGAGATCGCCGAGCTCGAGTTTCGGCATGCCGCAGCACTTTTCCTTGCCGACCACCCTGACGGGAATGCCGTTGTGCTCGAACACGGCGGCCAGGTCTTCGGGCATGTGCGGTTCGTTGCGGTGGCCGTAACAGGTCACGAACATCGCCACCTTGCCGCGCGTGTCCTCGGTGGATTTCACCTCGGTCGCCCGGCCCGCGAGCGCACGCGCACGCGCGGTGCCGGTCTTCGAGTGGTATTTCGGGATGGGCGCGTCCGCCGCGACACCCAGGGTCTTCTCGAGCAACTTGCGGCCCGCCGCGGTGCCGTTGACCGCGTTCACGATCTCGGCGATCACCGGGATGCCGGCGATGCTGCCGAGCCCGCGCGTGTTCGACAGTAGTTTGTCGCGGAACGAGTGCTCGCCCCTTTTGTGCTGAACGTGTTTGGCCCGCAGCATCAGGTGCGGGAAGTCGACGTTCCAGGGATGTGGCGGCACGTACGGACACTTGGTCATGAAACACATGTCACAGAGGTAACAGTGATCGACCACGTCCCAGTAGACCTTCTTGTCGACGCCATCGAGCTCGAGCGTGTCGCTCGCGTCGATGGCGTCGAACAGGGTCGGAAATGAATTGCAGAGGCTGAAGCAGCGGCGACAGCCATGGCAGATGTCGAAGACGCGCTCGAGCTCTTTCTCGAGCGCGGCCTCGTCGGTGAATTCCGGTTTCCGCCAGTCGAGCGGATGACGCGAGGGCGCCTGCAGGCTGCCCTCGCGGATGCCGGGGCCCGATGTACTCACATGTTCACGCGACTACGTCGCGCTCCTGCACACACGCGATCAGATCGCGTCGAGGGCCTTCTGGAAACGATTGGCATGCGAGCGCTCGGCCTTCGCCAGCGTCTCGAACCAATCCGCGATTTCCGAGAATCCTTCCTCGCGCGCCTGCTTGGCCATGCCCGGGTACATGTCGCTGTACTCGTGCGTTTCACCGGCGATGGCGGCCTTGAGGTTCGCCTTGGTCTCGCCGATCGGCAGGCCGGTCGCGGGATCGCCAACCGCCTCGAGGTATTCGAGGTGGCCGTGCGCATGACCCGTCTCGCCTTCGGCCGTCGAACGGAACACCGTCGACACGTCGTTGTAGCCTTCGACGTCCGCCTTGGCTGCGAAATACAGGTAACGACGATTCGCCTGCGACTCGCCAGCGAATGCGTCCTTCAGGTTCTTTTCGGTCTTGCTGCCTTTGAGGTTCACGGCTCTCTCCTTATCAATTGTCCAGTCGAGAATTGCTCTCATTTAGACTTGGTCTAAGAGTGGCGCGCACTGTACGACCGCGCGCTCGCGGGCGTCAATCGTAGACCTCTATCGTTTAAAGTCGCGCGCGTGAAATCCAAAGCCCAGAAGTCAGATCGGAACGACAACCTGCCCGACTTCGAGCAATCGCTCAGCGAGCTCGAAGCATTGGTGGCGAAACTCGAACAGGGCGACGTTCCCCTCGAAGAAGCACTCAAGACTTTCGAACGGGGCGTCGCGCTCACGCGCCAGTGCCAGACGGCATTGCGCACCGCGCAGCAGAAAGTCGAAGTATTGCTGTCGCGCAACGGCGAGGAGACCGTCGGGCCGTTCTTCGACGAAGAGGACGACGACGAGGACGATGTGGATGACTCCGGGCGCTGAGGCGCCGCGCGCGACACCCGGCTTCCTCGCGTCGCGCGTTCCGCTCTACCAGCAACGCATCGAAACGGTCCTGGCGCGCGCGCTCGACATTCCGGGCGCGGCCACCGGACGACTGCTCGAAGCCATGCGTTACAGCACGCTCGCCGGCGGCAAGCGCGTACGTCCCGTGCTCGTGTACACCACGGGCGAAGCGCTCGGTGCGTCGCTCGAGACCCTCGACGCCGCAGCCGCCGCGGTCGAGCTCATCCACGTTTACAGCCTGGTGCACGATGACCTGCCCGCGATGGATGACGACGATCTGCGACGCGGTCGCCCGACCTGTCATCGCGCGTACGATGAAGCCACCGCCATCCTCACCGGCGATGCGTTGCAGGCGCGTGCATTCGAAGTAATGGCGCAAGCACCAGCGTCCATCCCGGCGAGCGCCCGCATCGAGATGCTGCGCGTACTGGCCGATGCGATCGGCACGCGCGGCATGGCCGGCGGCCAGGCCATCGATCTCGAGGCCGTGCAGAAAACCCTGACCGTCACCGAGCTCGAACGCATGCACCGGCAGAAGACCGGCGCGCTGATCCAGGCCAGCGTACTGCTCGGCGCGATTTCCGCGGGCCTCGACGATGCCGCGCAGCGCGCCGCGCTCGAAGTGTTCGGCGCGGAGATCGGATTGGCCTTCCAGATCCAGGACGACATCCTCGATGTCGAAGGAAATACCACCACGCTCGGCAAACGCGCCGGCGCGGACGCGAACCGCATCAAGCCGACATATCCCTCGGTGCTGGGCCTCGAGTACGCGCGCGCCGAGGCGCTGGCCCGCCGCGATCGCGCCACCACCGCGCTGGCGCCCTGGCAGGAGCGTTTTGCGCACCTGTCAGAATTCGCCACATTCCTCGTCTCGCGCGCCAGCTGAGCCGCGCCCTCGTCCCGCCCGCACCGCGTGTAAACTGCGCCCGCAATGCCCATTGGCCTCGAAGACTTCCCCCTGCTGCGAGCGGCGAACCTGCCGCCCGAGTTGCGCGCCTTGCCGGAGAACCGGCTCGCCGAAGTCTGCGCGCAGCTGCGTGAATACCTGATCCGCAGCGTCGCCACGCGCGGCGGCCATTTTGCTGCCGGGCTCGGCACGGTCGAGCTCACGGTGGCGCTGCACTACGTCTTCGACACGCCCACCGATCGCCTCGTCTGGGACGTGGGCCACCAGGCCTATCCGCACAAGGTGCTGACCGGAAGGCGCGATGCGCTCGATTCCATCAAGCAGAGCGGCGGCCTCGCGCCGTTTCCGTCGCGCGCCGAGAGCGAGTACGACACGTTCGGTGTCGGCCATTCGAGCACCTCGATCAGCGCTGCGCTCGGCATGGCGGTCGCGGCCGAGCTCAACGGCGATGCACGCAAGGTAATCGCGATCATCGGCGACGGCGCCATCACGGGCGGCATGGCCTGGGAGGCACTGCTCAACGCCGGTGCGCGCAAGACCAACCTGCTGGTGATCCTCAACGACAACGACATGTCGATCTCCGAGAACGTCGGCGCGTTGTCGAACTACTTCGCCAAGGTGCTCTCGGGGCGCACGTACTCCACGCTGCGCAAGGGCGGCAAGAAGATCCTCAAGCAGATGCCCACGATGTGGGAGCTGGCGCGCCGCTCGGAGGAAATGATGAAGGGCATGGTGTTGCCCGGCACCATCTTCGAGGAGCTCGGCTTCAATTACATCGGGCCCATGGACGGCCACGACATCAAGGAACTGGTGAAGACCCTGCGCAACATGCGCCACCTCACCGGCCCGCAGCTGCTGCACGTGGTGACGCGCAAGGGCAAGGGTTACGACCCGGCCGAGAAGGACCCGATCAAGTGGCACGGCCCGGGTCCGTTCGATCCCAAGAGCGGCACCATTTTCAAGGAGAAGGCGAGCGGGCCCAGCTACTCGCAGATCTTCGGCCAGTGGCTGTGCGACATGGCCGCCGCGGATCCACGCATCGTCGGCATCACGCCCGCGATGCGCGAAGGTTCGGGACTGGTCGAATACTCGAAGAAATTCCCGCAGCGCTATTTCGACGTCGCCATCGCCGAGCAGCACGCGGTGACGTTCGCGGCCGGCCTCGCCTGCGAAGGGTTGAAGCCCGTGGTGGCTATCTACTCCACCTTCCTGCAGCGCGCCTACGACCAGCTCATCCACGACGTCGCGCTGCAGAACCTGCCCGTGGTGTTCGCGCTCGATCGCGCCGGTCTCGTGGGCGGCGACGGAGCCACGCACCAGGGTTCATACGACTATTCGTTCCTGCGCTGCATCCCGAACATGACCGTCATGGCGCCCGCCGACGAAAACGAGTGCCGCCAGATGTTGTACACGGCGACCACGCTCGCCGGCCCTGCAGCGGTGCGTTATCCGCGCGGCCAGGGTCCCGGTGTCGCTCCGGTGGCGGAGATGACGGCGATCCCGGTGGGCAAGGCGCAGGTGCGTCGCACGGGCAAGAGCGGCCTGCTGATCCTGGCATTCGGCGCGCTCGTGAAGCCCGCGGAGATCATCGGCGAAAGGCTCGATGCCACCGTCGTCAACATGCGCTTCGTGAAGCCGCTCGACGAGGAGCTCGCGATCCGCCTCGCCGGCACGCACACCGCGCTCGTGACCGTCGAAGAGAATGCGGTGGCCGGTGGCGCAGGTTCGGCAGTCATCGAAGTGCTCGCGAACTGCGGCCATTCGCTGCCCACGCTGACCCTCGGGATTCCCGACCGATTCGTCGAACATGGCTCCCGCGAAGACTGCCTGGCCGCCGCCGAGCTCGACCTCGGCAGCCTCGAATCCGCCGTCCGGCGGTTCTGGGACCAGGTGCCCCGCTCGAAGGCCGTCGCCAGCGGAACATAAAACGCTTTTCGCGCATTCAATGGGCTGTTTGGAAGCCTTAACCCCAATGAGGGGTTGATCGAACCCGGAAAGCCCGCAAACTGTGACCCCTATGAAAACCGCCGCCGCCTCCCAGCCCCGAGTGCTCACCGTCGAGGACGTGCAGAGCCGTGCCGATACGCGCCAGATCCCGATCAACCAGGTCGGCATCAAGGACATCAATCACCCGGTGCGCGTGAAAGATCGCTCGGAGGGCGAGCAGCACACGGTCGCGAACTTCAACATGTACGTGAACCTGCCGCACAACTTCAAGGGCACTCACATGTCGCGGTTCGTCGAGATCCTGCATCGCGAACGCGAGATCTCGGTGGAATCCTTCGGCGCGCTGCTCGCCGAGATGACCGAGCGCCTCGAAGCGGATGCCGGCCACATCGAAATGTCGTTCCCGTATTTCGTGATGAAGAAGGCGCCGGTGTCGGGCGTCGAGAGCTACATGGACTACCGCGCCACGCTCACCGGCAAGCGCGTGAACGGCGAAACCGAGATGTGGGTGAAGGTGGTCGTCCCCGTGACCAGCCTGTGCCCCTGCTCGAAGAAGATCTCCGAGCGCGGCGCGCACAACCAGCGCTCGCACGTGACCATCTCCGCCAAGCTGCGCGAACACATGTGGATCGAGGAGCTCATCGAGATCGCCGAGAACGAGGCGTCCTGCGAGCTGTACGGCATCCTCAAACGCCCGGACGAGAAGTACGTGACCGAGCGCGCCTACGACAATCCGAAATTCGTCGAGGACCTGGTGCGCGACGTGGCGGTGCGCCTCAACGACGAAGCTCGCGTCGCGGCCTACGTGGTCGAGTCGGAAAACTTCGAGTCGATCCACAATCATTCCGCGTATGCGCTCATCGAGTGCGACAAGGACGCGGACTCGAACCAGTAGTCGGAGGGGGCGCACGCCCCCTTGCGACGCGCGTCACAGTTTGCGCGTTATGGGCAATCCGACTCGGGCGCCGCGAGACCTGGGTCCGGCCTGAAATCCGCCTTTCGGCTCGAATCCCCTTCTGCCCGGGGGAGTCGTGTCGAGTTCCAGCCAGAAGATCATCCGGTCTACCGTGAACGGCGCGGTTCGCGTGCTGCTGTGCGCGCTGCTGTGCGGCGTGGGCGTGCCTGCGTCGGCTGCGACCCTCGTGGTCCACGTACTCAAGCGCGATGGCAAGCCACTGCCCGGCGCTGTCGTCACCGCGGAACCCGAGTCCTCGCCTCCGTCCCCCGCGACGCCGGTGAAGGCCATCATGGACCAGGTGAACCTGGCCTTCCTGCCCGACGTGCTCGTGATCCCGGTGCATTCGACGGTGCAGTTCCCGAACAGCGATGCCGTGGGGCACCAGGTGTATTCGTTCTCGAGCGCGCGGCAGTTCCAGCTGCCGCTGTATCGCGGCAAGCCCTATCCACCGGTGCAGTTCGACCAGCCCGGCGTGGTCACGTTGGGCTGCAACATCCACGACAACATGCTCGGCTACATCATCGTGACGGCCGCACCCTGGTTCGGCCGCACCGATGCGCAGGGCGCGTGGCAGGGTCGAGACCTGCCCGCCGGAAAATTCCGCGTGCGCGTGTGGCATCCGCTGCTCAACGAACCCCGGGAGATGGAGCGCAGCGTCGATCTCACGGGTGACGGCAGCGTCGAATTCCGGCTCGCGAAACCGCTGCGCCCCGCCCCACTGTCCGGACGTCCGCGCTCGTGGGACTACTGAGGCGACTCCTCGTCAGTGCGACCTGCGCGCTGGCCTGCGCAGCCGATGCGCATGCGGCCGACTGGGATCTCGCGCTCGACTTGCGCGCGATCGATTCCGACGGCCGTACCTCGTTCCTCGACAACGGGCTCGGCAAGTTCCGCTTCGATGAAGATCACGAGGGGCTGCAGCTCGGCCGCCTGCGTGCCGCCTGGACGCAGCCTGTCGGCGACGTGTTCGCCGCGCACGTCGAGGCGTCGACCTGGGATGAGGACGACAAGAACCCGATCGATCTCACCGAGGCCTACCTCGAATACAAGCCGTACCCGCGCGCGGGCTGGCGGTCGCGCGTGCGGCTCGGCGCGTTCTATCCACCGCTGTCGCTCGAAAATCGCGCCATCGGCTGGGAGACCCCCTACACCATCACACCGTCGGCGATCGGTTCCTGGATCGGCGAGGAGATCCGTACCGTCGGCCTCGAAGGCCAGTCCGACTGGCTGGGCACGCGGCGCGGCCAGTCGTTCGATGTCCAGTTCACCGGTGCGGTGTTCGGCTGGAACGATCCCGCGGGCACCATGCTCGCGGATCACGGGTTCGCGATGCACGACCGCCAAACTACCCTGTTCGGCCGCGTCGGCAGCGTGCAGACCGATCTCACCAAGCCCAAGAAGGAGCTGTTCCACGAAATCGACGACCGCCTGGGCTTCTATCTCGGAGCGCAGGTGCGCTACCTCGATCGCGCCGTGCTCAACCTCCTGCACTACGACAATCGTGGCGATCCCAAGGCGCAATCCGTGGAATTGCGCGACATGGCGTGGAAGACACGTTTTGACGCCGTCGCCCTGCGCGTGGAAACGGGCAACGAGTGGACCGTGTTGCTGCAGGCCTTGAAGGGCGACACGGCCATCAATCCCTTCCAGCCGCTGCTCTGGGACTTCGACTCACAATCGGCCATGGTGGCGAAGCGCTGGGGCCGCCACGTGCTGGCCGCGCGTTACGACGCCTTCGAGATCGAATTCAATGACCATCCGAACTGGGCTGGCAGCGAAGATGGTCACGCCTGGACCGCGGCCTGGTCGTACGAACGTGACGATCACTGGCGATTCGCACTCGAGTGGTTGCGCGTCGAGAGCACCGTGCCGGCGCGCACCGTGGATTTCGGCGAGCCGCCATTTGCCGCCGAAACCAAGATCGAGCTTTCGGCGCGTTATACCTTGCACGGCGGTTTCTAGGCGCGCGATTTCCGGCTCAATCGTCGCGTTCGCGTGGTCGCACGCCTGCCCGGTGTGAGTCGCACGATGCTCATGTGACGATCCGCGAGCTTGCGCGCGGCGAGCTCGAGACCGCGGAAGCCACGCACCAGCGCCTGCCCGAATTCGGTGACCTGTGCTCCGCCACCGCGCAGGCCACCGACCGCGGTGGTGACCACGGGTCGATCGAAGGAATTGTTGAGATCGCTCAGCAGCATCCAGCCGCGGCGATAACTCATGCCGAGGTCCCGCGCCGCCACTGACAACGAACCGACGCGCGCGATGGCCTCGAGCAACGCGATCTTTCCGGGGCCCACCGCGCAGGCGCTCGAGAAATCGATACGGATGCGCACGCGCGGCCAGTCGCCGGGCATCTTGCGCCGGGAATTCTTCTTCATGGGAAACCGCCTTTCGCCCTCGTCGGTGGATCTTCCACCAGCATCGGCTGCAAGTCGAGAAAACCGTCGCGGGCGCCGCGACACACGACCCGTAATATACGTGCAAACATAACGCGCATCAGGCAATCTCCGGTGCCCGCTCGGGCTGGTTGCCGGAGAAACAACAATGATCCTGGGTCTCATGCCCCGCAGGCTGCTCTCGTTCGCGACGCTGATGACGCTCTTGCTGGCGCCCACGTACGCCGCCGACGAAAAGAAGCCCGAACTACTGGTGTTCGCCGCCGCCTCGCTGACCAGCGTGCTCGGCGAACTCTCGACCGCCTGGGAGGCGAGTTCCGGCGTGCACGTGAAGACCTCCTATGCCGCGAGTTCGGTGCTCGCGCGCCAGATCGAGGCCGGCGGCAAGGCCGACGTTTTCATCTCCGCCGACCAGGAATGGATGGACTACCTGCAATCGCGCGCACTCATCGACAAGTCGTCGCGCCGCAACCTCGTGGGCAACCGGCTGGTGCTCATTGCGCCGGCCGACAGCAAGATCGAGCTCGAGATTGCACCGGGATTCCCGCTGGCCGCGGCACTCGGCGGAGGCCGCCTCTCCACCGGAGATCCCGACACCGTGCCGGTGGGTCGTTATGCGCGCTCGGCGCTGGTCTCGCTCGGGCTGTGGGACGAGATTCAAGATCGGCTCGTGCGCGCCGACAATGTCCGCAGCGCCATGATGTTCGTGTCGCGCGGCGAAGCACCGCTCGGCATCGTGTACACGACGGACGCCCTGGTCGATCCCAAGGTGCGCGTCGTGGATACCTTCCCCGAGAACACGCACGCCCCTATCACGTACCCGGGCGCGGTCACTAAGGGTTCTCGCGGACAGGCGGCGGACTTCCTCGTATTCCTGGGAGGCCCGCAGGCACGCGAGACTTGGCGAAGATTTGGTTTCCTGGAGCTCAAGAAGTGAATCGACAAAACCTGTTGCGCGTCGCCGTGGTCGCGGCGCTGACCGGCCTCGCCTCCTCGCCCACCTGGGCCGACGATCCCGAGCTCGAAAAACAGGTGGAAGCATTGCGCGCCTCGATTTCGGAACAGCGCGCGCAGCTGGAAGCCCAGGCGAAACTGCTCGAAGCGCAACAGGCGCAACTCGAAGCGCTGACCAAACAGCTCGGCCAATCGAAGGTCTCGACGCAGGAAACACCCAAGGTCGCCTTCAGCAACAACCGCCCCACCATCAGCGCGGCCGATGGCCGCTCGTCGATCTCGGTCCGCGCCAACGTGCAGCTGGATGGCGCCACGTACGGCGAATCCCCGGCGGGTCCTTTGGCCACCGATTTCCGTCGCGGCTCGGTCGGCAACGTTCCGAACCGCGAGAACAGCGCCGCACGTGACTTCAGCGACGGTTTCTATTTCCGTCGCGCACGCTTCGGTGTCGAAGGCACCATGGCGCGCGACTTCAACTATCGCCTGCTGCTCGAGCTCGGTGGATCCGGCACCGAAGGCCCGACCCGCATCAACGATGCCTGGATCGCCTACACGGGACTTGCCCCGTTCACGTTCCAGCTCGGCGCGTTCTCGCCATCGGCCAACATGGACGACAGCACGTCGCCGGAAGACTTGCCGTTCCTCGAACGCGCGAGCGCGTCCGAGCTGTCACGCGCACTCGGTGGTGCCGACGGCCGCATCGGCTTCGCGGTCAAAGCCAGCGGCGCACGCTGGATGAGTTCCCTGGCGCTCACCACGCGTACCGTCAACGACGCGGAAGTGTTCGACGTGCAGACGGCGGCGGTCGCGCGCGCGGGCTACCTGGTGGCCACCAGCAGCGACTACAACCTGCACATCGGCGCCTCGGGCACCTACGTCTTCGCGCCTGCCGACCAGGGCCAGGGCACCACGCCACGCCACCCGCTGCGCTTCCGCGACCGCCCCGAGATCCGCGTCGACAGCGTGCGACTCATCGACACGGGCAGCATCGATGCCGACAATGCCAGCGTCTACGGCGTCGAATTCGGCGGCAACTGGAAGCAGCTCTATCTACAGGGCGAACACTTCTGGTACGACATCACGCGCCGCGCTTCGGGCAACCTGCCGGACCCGGACTTCACCGGCTATTACCTGCAGGGCAGCTGGATGCTCACGGGTGAAAGCCGGCGCTACAACGCGACCACGGGCTCGTTCCAGAATCCGCGTCCGCGGGTACCATTTTCGAGCGGCGGCGGGTTCGGAGCCTGGGAACTGGCGGCGCGTTACAGCCGCATGAACCTGAACTTCAACGAAGGACTCGAAGGCACTGCTGCGCCCGCGGGCAGCGTCCGGGGCGGTGACCAGCAGGTCTGGACCCTGGGCGTGAACTGGTTTCCGAACCCCAACGTCAAGATCATGGTGGATTACATGCTCATCGACGTGGATCGCCTGAATCCGGCAGGTGCGGCAAACACACAACCCTTCGGCCCCGCGCCCAACACGCCACCGACCGGCGTGCAGATCGGCCAGGACCTCGACGTGTTCGCGCTGCGGACGCAGTTCAGCTTTTAGTCGGCGCCGCTGACGCGCAGGGCGCGGAAATGGGCCACGGTGCTGCCCGTGGTCCACAGTGCGATGGCGCCCCTGCCCCCGGCACCGGTCTTCAGGTCGTTCACGATGAGCGTCGGCTGTGCCTGTCCATGCACGAACAGGCGGGCGCGCTCACCCTGCACCTCGATGCGGATCTTCGTCCACCGGCCGGGCTCGAGGTCCACGTACGACTCGTACCTCCCCGGCGTCTCCGAGCGCAGGCGCTGCCAGGGCCAGTCGGGATGCGAGACGTACTGCACGGAATGATTGCGACGCTCCTGGTCCTCGGCGCGGCCATTCGTCGGGCGTAGATAGAACGCGTCGTAGGTCGCCAGATCCGGCTTCACGCGAAACGCGATGCCGACGAAGCCGCGTGCGCCTTCGGGCGCATCCGGCGCCGCTTCGCCGGCGATCTCCGCCTCGATCACGCCGTTGGTGAAGTCACTGCCTTCGATCACGGCCAGTGTCTCGCCGGGCTGCTGCGCGAGCCGCTGCTTCTCTTCATCCGAGATCAACACCAGGAGACCGCGTTTCCCATCGAGCCGGACCGGCCGGGCCTGCACGTTCCGCAGCAACAATCCGGCGGCGCTCTCCAGCGGATAGTCCCGCGACGCTGCGGCCAACGCGACGGAAAGGAATGCGGCGCACAGCAGCGCGAAGGTCAGTCGTTTGCTCATCCGTGAATTTTCAGGAATGGGCCGCGACGCGCGCAAGCCCCGCAAACGACGAGGGCGCCGAAGTGGGCGCCGTTCGCGACGAAATGAATGTCAGGAACCTACTCGACGTTCGGCTCGTTACCCTGCAGTCGCGACACCAGCGCCCGCAGGAACACGCGGTTGAAGCGCAACTGGCACGCGGCCGACACCTGCTCGAGCAGCGTGGAGCTCACGCGCAGTACCGCCACCGGGGTCTCGGCGCGAATGGTCGCGGTTCGACGCGCGCCGCGCACGTAACTGGTCTCGCCGAAACAATCGCCCGATTCCATGTTGCCCAGCGTCTTGCCATGGCGTTCCACCGCGCACTTGCCGGCGACGAGGATGTAGAAGCGATCGTCCATCTCGCCTTCCTTCACGATCTCTTCGCCCGCGGGGTACTCGCTCATGGTGCTGGCACGCAGCACCTCCCAGATCTCGGCGTGCGAGAACTCGTGGAAGAAGCGCAGCCGGCGCAACACGTCGAACTGTGCCTGCTGATCCACCCGCGCGTTCTGCTCGCGCAGGCGCTGGTGCACGCGCGTGAGCTCGGCCGCGAAATCGGCACCCGACTTGTGGCGCTTGTCCGGCGACTTCTGCATCGCCGTGACCACGATTTCCTCGAGCTCCTCGGGGACGTCCTTGCGCTGCGTGTGGATCGGCGGCGGCGTGGCGTAGACGATCTGGTGCAGCAGCTTGACCAGGTTGCCGGCCCGGAACGGGCGGATGCCGGTCAGCAGCTCGTACATCACCGCGCCGAGCGAATACAGGTCCGAGTGATGCGTGAGCTCGAGGCTCTGCACCTGCTCGGGCGACATGTACGACGGCGAACCGGCGATGCCCTCGATGCGCGAGATCTCGCTGTCCGCCACCAGCGCGATGCCGAAGTCGATGATGCGCACGTCGGAATCCTGCGTGAGCATGATGTTCGACGGCTTGATGTCGCGGTGGATCACGCCACGCGTGTGAGCGTAGTGCAGTGCCTTGGCGCACTTGAACATGATCTCGACGACGTCGTCGGCGCGCAGCAGGTTGTCCGGCCGGCAGTAGGCAGAGAGCGTCCGCGCTCCGTGCACGTGTTCGGTGACGATGTAGCAGCGCCCGTTCTCTTCGCCGGCATCGTAGATGGGCAGGATGTGTGGATGCTGCAGCATGCCCACCATGTGCGCTTCCGACAGGAACATCTTGCGCGCGATCTTGGCGCGCTCGTCGCTCTGGTCCGGGTCCATGTTGTAGACCTTGATGGCGACGTCGCGGCCGTAATACGGATCGTGCGAGAGATAGACGGTCCCGGTGGATCCCCGGCCGACCTCGTTGATGATTACATATTTACCGATGCGATCCGGAACGCGGTTCTCCAGGATCTTCTGGGCTTGGGCATCGGGGCCGGTCTTTGTGGCTTGCAGCGACATTAGTTTGATCGGCGTGCGTGATGCACCGGTGCGTGGACACCAATGCAGTCCATGTGAATGTCCGCGGCAGAATAAAGCCGGGCCTTGGGGCCGGGTGTGACCCGCCTCGCGGATCACTGGTGGCGGCGCAACGTCCTACGCGTCGGCTCAGCGCGCGAAATGATCGAATCCGGCACCCGAGAACTGCATCACACCGCCGCGCGCAGAAACCCTGACGCCATTTCCGGACACCAGGGTGCCGATACGGGTCACGGGCCCGAGCCCCATGGCCATCGCGTTGGTCATCGCGCCCAGGCGCGCGAGTGGGACGGTGAACAGTAGTTCGTAGTCCTCGCCGCCCGTGAGCGCGTACTCGCGCGCCAGTTCGCGGCCCACGGCCGTGACCAGCGCATCGGACACGGGCAGCGCGGCCGCGTCGATTTCCGCACCGCAACCACTCGCCGCGCACAACTTCTCGAGGTCGCCACCGAGCCCGTCGGAGATGTCGATGCAGGCACTCGCGAGCCCGCGCAACGCGATGCCCACCTCGCAACGCGGCGTCGGGAACAGGAAGCGGTCGCGCAGGATCTGGGCCGACATCGGGTCGACGACGTGCAGCCGGTTCTGCTCGAGCGCGAGCCCCGCGGCGGAATCACCGGGCGACCCGGTGACGAACACCGCGTCGCCGGGTTGCGCCCCTTTGCGCTCGAGCGCCACGCCGATGGGCACGATGCCGAGGATGGTCACGGTGATGCTCAAGGGTCCGCGCGTGGTGTCGCCCCCGACCAAAGACACGCCGTGACGCCGGCACAGATCACCGGCGGCGCGCGCGAATTGCTCGAGCCATTCGTCATCGGAGCTCGGCATGGTGAGCGCCAGCAGCGCCCAGGCGGCCTCGGCACCCATGGCCGCGATGTCCGAGAGATTCACCGCGAAGGCGCGATGCCCGATCGAGGCCGGCGGCGATCCCGGTGGAAAGTGCACGCCTTCGACCAGCGAGTCGGTTACGGCGACCAGTTCGCGCGCGGCCGGCGGTACGAGTACTGCGCCATCATCACCCACGCCGATGCGCACGTCGGCGCGTTGCGCACCGAGTCGCGAAAAATATCGACCAATGAGCTCGAATTCGGACTGGGCCACGAGACCCCCGGGGACTGGCTAGTGCTCGTGCGGTCGCAGCTCGCGCGCGGCCGCGTCCAGCACCGCGTTCACGAACTTGTGGCTGTCGGTGGCACCGAAGCGCTTGGCGAGACCCACGGCCTCATTGATCACGACGCGATACGGCACGTCCGGCGCGGATCTGAGCTCGTGGGTGCCCACCCACAACACCGCGTGCTCGACCGGATCGAGCTCGGCGGGTTTGCGATCCATCCAGGCGGCCAGCGCCGAATCCAGCGTCTCACTACCCGTGCACACGTCGGTGACCAGCTGGTTGAAATAGCCGCGATCGGCCTTGCGCATTTCTTCGTCGCCCGCGAATTCGTTGACCACGTCCTGCCACGGCGAGGCGTTGATCTGCCAGCGATACAGGGCCTGCATCGCCAGTTTGCGGGCCACGGCGCGACGCGCCGAGGCGGGATTGATGCCGGTCCCGCGAGCCATCAGCGGCGCCCCTGCTTGCCGGGCGCGCGCTGGCCGCGCGCAGCTTTCTTCGCGGCGGGCTTCGCACGTGCCGCGCGCGTCGGCGCATTGAACGGCGCCAGCAGCTCGATCATCTCGAGCGCGGCTTCCATCGACTCGCGACCCTTGTTCATGCGGCCGAGGTCGGCACGTTCTTCGGCCTGCGCCTGCGTCTCGGTCGTCAGGACGCCAAAGATCACCGGCACGCCGGTCGCGAGCCCGGCATCCATGAGTCCGCGCGCGCACTCACCCGCGACGTATTCGAAATGCGGCGTGTCGCCACGGATCACGCACCCCAGCGCGATCACCGCCTGGTACTCACCGCTGGCCGCGAACTTGAGCGCCGCGAGGGGGAGTTCGAATGCGCCCGGCACGCGCTGCACGTCGAGCTGGTCTTCGGCGCCACCATGCGCGCGCCAGGCGCGCGTCGCGCCGTCGATCAATTGCGAGACCAGGCCTTCGTTGAAACGGGCAGCCACGATGGCCACGCGCCACGGGCTGGCGTCGAAACTCAACTCGGTGCTCTGGGATCCTGTCATGGGCGCGGGAGTATACCGGCCCTAGTCCGCCACGTAGCCGGTGATTTCCAGACCGAAGGCCGCGATGCCCTGCAATTGTTTGGGGGTGGACAGCACCTGCATGCGCGTGACACCGAGGTCCTTGAGGATCTGCGCGCCGATGCCGTAGGTACGCAGCACCTGCGGCGCAACCTGTTGGCTGGGAGCGTTCGCGCCGTGCTCGATGCGCTGCCCGAGTGCGCTGACCGCATCGGCCAGCTCTCGCGGCGTCGAATGATCGCGCAGCACGATGACGATGCCCGTGCCCTCGTCGGCGATGCGTTTCATCGCGTCGCGCAAGGTCCAGGTGCGGCCGGAATCGCGCAGGCCGATGAGATCGGCCAGCGTGTCGATGGGGTGCACGCGCACCAGGGGCGAGGCCGTCCTCTCGATCGAGCCGCGCACCAGCGCCAGGTGCACGTCGCGATGCACGTGGTCTTCGTAGGCCAGCAGCTTGAACGGTCCGAACTCGGTCTCGACGGATTGCTCCGCGATGCGCTCCACCGAGCGCTCCTGGCGCAGGCGGTAGCGGATCAGGTCCGCGATCGTGCCGATCTTGAGCTGGTGCTGCGCGGCAAAGGCTTCGAGCTCGGGCCGCCGCGCCATGCTGCCGTCGTCGTTCATGATCTCGACGATGACCGCCGAGGGATCGAGTCCCGCGAGGCGCGCGAGATCGCAACCGGCCTCGGTGTGGCCCGCACGCGTGAGCACACCGCCGGGCTGCGCCATGATCGGGAAGATGTGCCCGGGCTGGCGCAGATCCTCGGGGCGCGCATTCGGCTTCACCGCCGTGATGACGGTGTGCGCGCGATCATGCGCCGAGATGCCCGTGGTCACGCCCTCGGCTGCTTCGATCGACAACGTGAAGTTGGTGCGATGTTCGCGATGCGTCTCGCTGACCATGAGCGGCAGGCGCAGCTGCTTGCAACGCTCCGCGGTGAGCGTGAGGCAGATCAGCCCGCGCCCGAAGCGCGCCATGAAATTGATGTCTTCGGCCCGCACCTTCTGTGCCGACATGATGAGATCGCCTTCGTTTTCGCGATCCTCGTCGTCCATGATCACGACCATGCGCCCGGCGGCGACGTCCGCGAGGATTTCTTCGATGGAGTTCAGAGGCTTCATGGCGCGGTAGACAGCCGTTCGACGTAGCGGGCCAGCAGATCGATCTCCAGGTTGAGGCGCGAACCTTTCGCGAGCGCGCCCAGCGTGGTCACTTCGAGCGTGTGTGGAATCAGGTTGATCGAGAATCGCGTGCCTTCGATCTCGTTGACCGTGAGGCTCACGCCGTCGAGCGTCACCGAACCTTTGCGTGCAATGTATCGCGCCAGCGGCCCGGGCGCCTCGATGCGCACCTGCAGCGAGCGCGCATCGCGCTCGGTGGCGACCACTTCGGCCACGCCATCGACGTGCCCCGATACCCAGTGCCCACCGAGCGCATCGCCGGCGCGCAGCGAAGGCTCGAGGTTCACGCGGCTGCCGACGCGTTTTTGCCCGAGCGTCGTGACACGCAGCGTTTCGCCGGAAACATCGGCGCTGAAACTGTCGGGGCCCAGCTCGGCCACCGTGAGGCAGACGCCGTCGACACAGATGCTGGCGCCGAGCTCGAGCCGCGTTCGCTCGATGCCGCGGAAGCCGACCACCAGGCGCACGTCGGCGCCACCGGATCCATTGCGTGGCTCCAGGCCGCGAATCTCCCCGACTTCCTGTACCAGGCCGGTGAACACTTCATTGACTCCGGGGCGTGAGGCGCAAACGCAGGTCGGGCCCCACCGACCGGGCGTCGAGAATATCGAACTGGCGCGCAGCCGCCAGCTTCGTGAGTCGCGGGAGGTCCGCCAAAGGTTTCGCACCCTTGCCTAACAATTTGGGCGCGAGGTACAGCAACCATTCGTCCACCAGCCCGGCCGCGAGCAGGGCGCCGGCCAGCCGCGGCCCGCACTCCACCAGGACTTCGTTGACCGCGAGCTCGCCCAGCTTCGCGAACACGCGCGCGAGATCGAGATGGCCGCGCAGCACGCGCACCCGCTCGACGCGGGCGGTGCCCACGCGGGGTTCCGTCCTGGTTTTCCCACGCGGACTCGTCGCGGTGAACAGCAACACGTCGCCGGGCGGCTTCAGGATGCGCGCCTTTTTCCCGACCTGGCGGCGGCGATCGAGCACCACACGCAGCGGCTGCCGTGGCGTCTCGATACGCACGTCGAGCCGCGGATCATCGGCGAGCACGGTCGCGGCGCTGGTGAGCAGCGCACTGCTGCGCGCGCGCCAGTGCTGCACGTCGGCGCGCGCCTCTTCGCTCGTGATCCACTGGCTCGCGCCATTCGCGAGCGCGGTGCCGCCATCGAGGCTGACCGCCGACTTCAGCCGGATGAAAGGCCGGCCGAGACGATTGCGCATCAGGAAACCCGCGTTGATGGCCTCGGCCTCGCGTTCGAGCAGACCCGACTCCACCGTGACTCCGGCCTTGCGCAGCAGCTTCTCGCCGCGCCCGTTGACGCGTGGATCCGGGTCGCCAATGGCGTAGACCACGCGACTCACACCCGCGGCCAGTAGCGCATCGACGCAGGGTGGCGTGCGCCCATGATGACTGCAGGGCTCGAGGGTCACGTACGCCGTGGCGCCCCGCGCCTTCTCGCCGGCGGCGCGGATGGCGTTCGGCTCGGCATGCGGCTCGCCCGGTCGCTCGTGCCAGCCCTCGCCCACGATTTCGTTGTCCCGGGCGAGCACCGCGCCGACGCGCGGATTCGGATGGGTGCTGTAGAGCCCGCGCTCCGCGAGCTCGAGCGCGCGACGCATCGCGGCCTCGTCGAACGGCGAGAAATCACTCACGGGTTCATTCCTTGCGACTCCGCTTCTGCCGCGCCGGAGTCTCGCCCGGCAGCAGCTCGAGCTGGTCCTCGCTCGGAATGCGGCCACGCCGGTGACGCAGTCGTTCGATCTCCTCGCGGAAGGCCTCGACGTCCTGGAAATGCCGGTACACCGACGCGTAACGCACGTAGGCCACTTCGTCGAGCTTGTGCAGCTCGTCCATGACCAGCTCGCCGATCAGGCGCGAGGTCACTTCGCGCTCACCGAGCGCGCGCAGCTTGCGCGTGATGTGGCCGACGGCTTCTTCGATGGATTCACGCGACACGGGGCGTTTCTCGAGCGCCTTGAGCATGCCGCCGCGCAACTTGGCTTCATCGAACGGCACGCGCCGCTCGTCGCTCTTGACGACCAGCGGCATCACCAGCTCGGCGGTTTCGAACGTGGTGAACCGCTCGCCGCACTGCAGGCACTCGCGGCGCCGGCGGATCTGCGCGCCCTCGGCGGCCAGGCGCGAATCGTTGACCTTGGTCTCCGGGTGCGCGCAGAAGGGACAGTACATGGCCTGTCCTCAGTAGCTAGGGCCCGGCGTCAGGGCCCATACACCGGGTAACGACGGCAGAGCTCGCTGACCGCGGCACGCGTCTTCTCGATGGCGGCCTCGGCGCCGTTCGCGTCCAGCACGTCGGCGATCCAGTCGGCGATCTGCTCGAACTCGGCCTGCTTGAAGCCGCGCGTGGTGCCGGCCGGCGTGCCGATGCGGATGCCGCTGGTCACCATGGGCGGGCGCGGATCGTTGGGCACCGCGTTCTTGTTCACGGTGATGTGCGCCTTGCCGAGCGCCGCGTCCGCTTCCTTGCCGTTCATCGCCTTGTCGGACAGATCCAGCAGGAAGAGGTGGTTGTCGGTGCCGCCGCAGACGATCTTGTAGCCGCGCTTCTGCAGGCGCGCGCACATCGCCTTGGCGTTCACGACCACCTGCTTCTGGTAGTCCTTGAACTCCGGCTGCAGCGCTTCGAGGAAGGCGACGGCCTTGGCCGCGATGACGTGCATGAGCGGGCCGCCCTGCGTGCCGGGGAACACCAGCGAGTTGAGTTTCTTCGTGATGGCTTCGTTGGCGCGCGCCAGGATCAGACCACCGCGCGGACCGCGCAGCGTCTTGTGCGTGGTGCTGGTGACGACGTCGGCGTACGGCACCGGGTTCGGGTACTGGCCCGCGGCCACGAGGCCCGCGACGTGCGCCATGTCGACCATGAGGTACGCGCCCACCGAGTCCGCGATCTCGCGGAAACGCTTGAAGTCGAGCACGCGCGAATATGCCGAGAAACCGGCGACCACCATCTTCGGCTTCTCGGCCAGCGCGAGCTGGGCGAGCGCGTCGTAGTCGATCTCGCCCGTGTCCGGACGGATGCCGTACTGCACGGCGCGGAAAATCTTGCCCGAGAAGTTGACCTTGGCGCCGTGCGTGAGGTGACCGCCGTGATCGAGGCTCATGCCGAGGATGGTGTCGCCTGGATTGATCAACGCGAGGTAGGCCGCGGCGTTGGCCTGCGAACCCGAGTGCGGCTGCACGTTGGCGTAGTCGGCGCCGAACAATTTCCTGGCGCGGTCGATGGCCAGCTGCTCGGCGATGTCGACGAACTCGCAGCCGCCGTAGTAACGCTTGCCCGGATAACCTTCCGCGTACTTGTTCGTGAGCACGGAACCCTGGGCTTCGAGCACGCGCGGGCTGGCGTAATTCTCCGAGGCGATCAGCTCGATGTGATCTTCCTGGCGCTTGCGCTCGGCATTGATGGCGGCATCCAGCTCGGGATCGAAACTACCCACGGTCATCGCAGTACGGAACATTTCAGGGGCCTCGGAAGGGTCGGCACGGGGGGCGCGAATTATAGGCGGTGCCAGCTGGATAAAGAGGCCACCGGAAAGGGAATCCCCGGAAAACTTGCGAACTACAGCCAATCCCGATCAGCCGGGGCCGGATTACCTATTCCAATAGCCCCTGGACCACCCCGGACCAGGCCTGCGCCAGGTTGATCCGGTTGTACCCGCCCCCGCCGGTGCCGAGTACGCGGCCGTGGCCCAGCTCCTCGGCCAGCCGCGCGAGGTCGCGCGCCGCCCGGCGATGTGTCTCCGGGCTGAAGCGCATGTGGGTGATGGGATCGCCGCCGACGCTATCGGCACCCGCCTGCAGCAGGATGAATTCCGGTTCGTGCTTGCGCAGGTGTTCCAGCACGCGCGGCCACTCGGCTTCGAACACCTCGTCATTCGCACCGGGCGGCACCGGGATGTTGAGCTTGGAACCCGCCGCGGCGCCGCGTCCGATCTCGTCCTCGCGCCCCGTGCCGGGATAGAGGTAGCGCCCGTCCTCGTGGATGTCGGCGAAGATCAGGTCGGGGTCACTCTCGAAGCCGTAGTACATGCCGTCGCCGTGGTGCGCATCGATGTCCACGTAGGCGATGCGCTTGAGGCCGTGATTGCGACGGAGCATTTCCACCGCCACGCCGCAATCGTTGAACACGCAGAATCCGGCCGCCGAATTGCGTGCCGCGTGATGCAGGCCCGCGATCGGCACGAAGCCCCGGCGCGCGCGACCCGCCATGATTTCGCTGGACGCGAGCAGCGTGGCGCCGACCACGTCCGCGGCCGCTTCGTACACGCCGCGCCAGGCGGGCGTGTCGCCGGCGTCCAGGTAGCCTTCGCCGCTCACCGAGCGATCCGCCACGAGGTCCAGGTATTCCGGCGTGTGGAAGGACTCGAGCTCGCTGCGCGTGGCGGCGCGGGTTTCCATGAGCCGCACGCGCTTGTCGAGCCCGCGTGCGGAAAATTCCGCGTAGAACGCCGCGTGGCGGTCGGGCCCGAAAGGATGGCCGTCGCCAAAGCCGTAACGCGCCAGGCGCTCACCCGCCACCACCACCACCGATGATGCTGCTGAGGTCAGTTGGTTCTCCCCTGTGGAACCGCTTTCTTTTGCGCGGCAAACGTAGCACAGGCCCGGCGTTCCGGGATGTAGAATTCGCGCCCGATTCGTACGCGAATCCCCCTAGTTCCGAGCAAGAAACCATACATGGCCCAATACATCTACACGATGAACCGGGTTGGCAAAGTCGTGCCACCCAAGCGCGTCATCCTGCGTGACATCAGCCTCTCGTTCTTCCCCGGCGCCAAGATTGGCGTACTCGGCCTCAACGGCTCGGGCAAATCCTCGCTGCTCAAGATCATGGGCGGCATCGACAGCAACTACGAAGGCGAGGCGCGTCCGCAACCCGGCATCAAGGTCGGCTACCTGCCGCAGGAGCCCGAGCTCGACCCTGACAAGGACGTGCGCAGCGTCGTGATGGAAGGCCTCGGTGGCGCGTTCGCGCAGGTCGCGCGCTTCAACGAGATCAGCGACAAGTTCGCGGATCCCGAGCTCGACCCGGACGAGATGAACAAGCTGCTCGAGGAGCAGGCCAAACTACAGGACGCCATCGACGCGGTGGGCGGCTGGGAGCTCGAACGCAAGCTCGAGATTGCCGCCGACGCGCTGCGCCTGCCGCCCTGGGACGCCATCATCAACAAGCTCTCGGGTGGCGAGAAGCGCCGCGTGGCGTTGTGCCGGCTGCTGCTGTCGTCGCCCGACATGCTGCTGCTCGACGAGCCCACCAACCACCTCGACGCCGAGTCGATCTCGTGGCTGGAAAAATATCTCGAGCAGTATCCGTCCACCGTCGTTGCGGTCACGCACGATCGCTACTTCCTCGACAACGTGGCCGAGTGGATCCTCGAACTGGATAGAGGCCACGGCATTCCCTGGAAGGGCAACTACTCCACCTGGCTCGAGCAGAAGGAGGCCCGGCTGGCACAGGAAGAAAAGGAACAGGCCGGCCTGCGCAAGATGCTCGCGAAGGAACTCGAGTGGGTGCGCCAGAACCCGAAGGCGCGCCAGGCCAAGAACAAGGCGCGCGTACAGCGCTACGAGGAACTCGCGTCGCGCGAATTCCAGGAGCGCAACGAGACCAACGAAATCTACATCCCGCCCGGCGAGCGCCTGGGCGACGTGGTCATCGAAGCCAAGGGCCTGCGCAAGGCCTACGGCGACCGGCTGCTGTTCGACAACCTGAACTTCAACCTGCCGAAGGGCGGCATCGTCGGCATCATCGGTCCGAACGGCGCGGGCAAGACCACGCTGTTCCGCATGATGGCCGGGCTCGAGAAGCCCGACGCCGGCGACATGCGCATCGGGCCCTCGGTGAAGCTCGCGTACGTGGACCAGTCGCGCCAGTCGCTCAACGACAAGAACACCGTGTGGCAGGAGATCTCGGGCGGCCTCGACATGATCAAGGTCGGCAACTACGAGACGCCCTCGCGCGGCTACGTCGGCCGCTTCAACTTCAAGGGCACGGGCCAGCAGCAGGTCATCGGCGAGTTGTCCGGCGGCGAGCGCAACCGCGTGCACCTGGCCAAGGTCCTGAAGTCGGGTGGCAACGTGCTCATGCTCGACGAGCCCACCAACGACCTCGACGTGGAGACCTTGCGGGCACTCGAGGAAGCCCTTTTGGCCTTTCCGGGCTGCGCAGTTGTCATATCACACGACCGTTGGTTCCTGGATCGCATCGCGACCCACATTCTGGCTTTCGAAGGCAACTCGGAAGTCGTATGGTTCGAGGGGAACTTCCAGGACTACATGGAAGACCTGAAGCGGCGCAAGGGCGAAGAAGCCACTCAACCTCACAGGATCAAGTACAAGCCGCTGACGAGATGAACGGGCCCCCGGGCCAGACGAGAAAACCAGAAGGGAAGCATGGCAGCGGCGACAAACGTGCTGATCGATTCGACCGGCACGATGTATTTCGGCGACGAGCGCGAAACGGCGCGGAACTGTCCGCGCTGCCTCGCGTTCTCGCGAATGAGTCCGCAGGCCATTCCCACCTTCGACGAACTGCTGCTGCAGAAGCCGCGCGCGATCGGCGTGGTCCTGCGTTGCCATGCGTGCAACGCGCCGGTGTTCCTGCGTTACGCCACGCGCGCGTTCGCCAACAACCGCGTCGAGCTGTCGCCGCTGGCTTTCGACGTCGAGCGGCCGGTCGAGAAGTTCGCGTTCAACTACGTGCCCGAGGATGTCGAGACCTTCTTCCGCGAGGCGCTGGTCTGTTATTCACACAACCAGTACCAGGCGTTCGCCGCGATGTGCCGGCGCACCGCGGGCGTGACCTTCGCCGATCTCGGCAATTCGACCAAGCTCAGGTTGTTCGATTCGATCTCCGACGTGCGCGAGATGGCGGACATCGACGAGGACACCTTCGCCATCGTGACGCGCATCATCTTCGCGGGCACGGCCGAGCCGCTGCTGGACCTGCCGGTGATCAACACCTACCAGGCGTCGGTGTTGCTCGAGGTGATGAAGGATTTCCTGTACCAGGCCTACGTGCGCAAGGGCCGGCTGCAGCAAGCGATGAAGGTGCGCAAGTTCTTCGTCGAGGAAGCGACCGCACGCATGCGGATCGACGAGCGTCGCTAGCCTACCCAGCGGCGCGCGTTGCCGAACATCCGGAACCAACCCGAGTATTCACCCGCCCCGTCCGGCCGCCAGGAATTCTGCACGTAGCGGAACGAGCGCTCGGGATGCGGCATGGTCACGGTCACGCGACCGTCGGCGTTGGTGATCGCGGCGATGCCAAAGGGTGAGCCGTTCGGGTTCGCCGGGTAGGTAGTCGCGATCCGGCGATTGCCTTCCATGTACCGCGCGCTCACCAGGCCCGCGTCCGAAAACCTCTTCGCATCGGTATGGTTCGCGAACTCGGCACGGCCTTCGCCGTGCGCCACGGCGATGGGCAGCATCGAGCCTTCCATGCCGTCGAAAAAGATGGAGGGCGACTTCGCGAGCTCGAGCAGCGAGAAACGCCCTTCGAACTGCTCGCCGCGGTTGCGCACGAAGCGCGGCCAGCTCGCGGCGCCGGGCACGATCTCCTTGAGTGCCGCGAACATCTGGCAGCCGTTGCAGACGCCGAGCGAGAAGGTGTCGGCCCGTTCGAAGAAGCGTTGGAACTCATCGCGCGTGCGCGAGTGATAGAGGATGGATTTCGCCCAGCCCTCGCCTGCCCCGAGCACGTCGCCATACGAGAATCCACCGCAGGCCACGAGGCCGCGGAAATCCTTCAGCGACACGCGGCCGGACAACACGTCGCTCATGTGCACGTCGTGCGATTCGAAACCCACGCGCTCCATGACGGCGCCCATCTCCACCTGGCTGTTCACGCCCTGCTCGCGCAGGATCGCGACCTTCGGCCGGGACGCATGGATGTAGGGCGCCGAGATGTCTTCGTCCGGATCGAAGGTCAGGGCCACGTTGAGGCCGGCCGCGCCGGTGTCGCAGGCCGCCGCGAATTCTTCACGCGCACAGCCCGGCTCGTCGCGCAGCTCGCGCATGCGATACGAGGTCTCGGACCACGCACGGCGCAGGTCTTCCCACGTCTCGTCGACGCGACCCGTGGCCGCTTCGATGCGCACGCGCAGCTCGCGCGTCGGTGCGCCGACGGCATGCGTGAGGTCGCCGAGGCCGTGCCGTTCGAACACCGCCTTCGCGGCCCCGAGCTGCGCGGCCCTGACCTGCAGCACCACGCCGAGCTCCTCGCTGAACAAGGCACCCGTCGCGCCATTCGCGCCCGCGGGTAGTTTGACGTCGAGGCCGCAGTGGCCCGCGAAAGCCATCTCGACCAGCGTGGCGAATACGCCGCCGTCGGAGCGATCGTGGTAGGCCAGCACGAGATTCTGTGCCCTCAGCTCGGCCAGCGCCGCAGCCAGGTTGGTGAGCAGCCTGGGATCGGCGAGATCGGGCGGCGTCGCGCCCAGCGCGCCATGCACCTGCGCGAGGCAGGACCCCCCGAGCCGGTTCGCACCCGCGCCGAGATCCACGAGCAACAGTTGGGTGGCGCCGAGGTCGGTGCGCAGCTGCGGTGTCCAGGTTTTACGTACATCACCGACCGGCGCGAACGCCGACACGATCAGCGATACGGGTGCGACGACGGACTTCTTCGTCGCGCCCTCGCTCCACACCGTCTTCATGGACAACGAGTCCTTGCCGACGGGGATCGCGATGCCCAGCGCCGGGCACAGCTCCTCACCCACCGTACGTACCGTGGCGTACAACGCCGCATCTTCACCGGGCTCGCCGCAGGCCGCCATCCAGTTGGCCGACAGGCGCACGTTGGACAGCGAACCGATATCGGCGGCCAGGATGTTGGTCAGCGACTCGGCAACCGCGAGACGGCCCGAGGCCGGCGCATCGAGTACCGCCACCGGCGTGCGTTCGCCCATGGCCATGGCTTCGCCGGTGTGGCCGAAGTAGTCGGAGAGGGTGACCGCGACGTCGGCCACCGGCACCTGCCAGGGCCCGACCATCTGGTCGCGGCTGATCATGCCGCCGACCGTGCGATCACCGATCGAGATCAGGAAGGTCTTGTCGGCGACCGCCGGAAATTTCAGCAATCGATAGGCGGCGTCACGCAGATCGATGTCGGTGAGCGCCAGCGGCGCCTGCGCCGGCGTCACCGCGCGCACGTCGCGCAGCATCTTGGGCGCCTTGCCCAGCAACACTTCGAGCGGCAGGTCCACGGGACGCGTGCCGTTCCTGCGGTCTTCGAGCACCAGCACGCCGGTCGCGTCGATCTCGCCGAGCACCGCGAACGGACAACGCTCGCGCTCGCAGATCTTCGCGAACTCGTCGAGGCGCGCCGCGTCGACGATGAGCACATAGCGCTCCTGCGACTCGTTGCACCACAGCTCCATTGGCGACATGCCGGGCTCGTCGTTCGGAATCGCGGCGAGATCGATGACGGCGCCACGACCCGGCGTGTGCGCCACGGCCTCGGGTACGGCATTCGACAAACCACCCGCGCCCACGTCGTGGATCAGCAGGATGGGATTCTGGCTCCAGCGCGCGCTGCAGCGGTCGATGACTTCCTGCGCGCGGCGCTGGATCTCGGGATTGCCCCGCTGCACGGACGCGAAGTCGAGGTCGGCGCTCGAGGCACCGCTGCCCATCGATGACGCCGCACCGCCGCCGAGGCCGATCAGCATCGCCGGTCCACCTAGCACCACGACCTTGGCGCCCACCGGGATCTCGCACTTCTCGACGTGATTGCGGCGCACGTTGCCCATGCCGCCCGCGATCATGATGGGCTTGTGATAGCCGCGCGTGCGGTTCTGCGCATCGCCAGCCGCCGCCTGCTCGAAGCTGCGGAAGTAGCCGCAGATGTTAGGTCGGCCGAATTCGTTGTTGAACGCGGCGCCGCCGATCGGCCCTTCGATCATGATGTCGAGCGCCGAGACGATGCGGTCCGGTTTGCCGATCGTGTGTTCCCAGGGCTGTTCGAAGCCGGGAATGCGCAGGTGCGACACCGAGAAGCCCGTGAGCCCCGCCTTCGGCTTGGCACCGCGACCCGTCGCGCCTTCATCGCGGATCTCGCCACCCGAACCCGTGGCCGCGCCGGGGAACGGCGAGATCGCCGTCGGGTGGTTGTGCGTCTCCACCTTCATGAGGATGTCGATGGGCTCGTCGACCGCGCCATAGACATCGTTCTCGGGATTCGGGAAGTAACGCTTGCCCAGCGGTCCTTCGATCACCGCGGCATTGTCGCGGTACGCGCTCAACACGCCCCGCGGATTCTTCGCGTGCGTGTTGCGGATCATCGCGAACAGCGACTTCGGCTGCTTCTGCCCGTCGATGATCCAGTCGGCGTTGAAGATCTTGTGACGGCAATGCTCGGAATTCGCCTGCGCGAACATCATGAGCTCGACGTCGGTGGGATCGCGTTTGAGCGCCGCGAAGTTCTTGACCAGGTAGTCGATCTCGTCGTCGGAGAGCGCGAGGCCGAGATCCTGGTTCGCCTTCACGAGCGCATCGCGGCCCGTGGCGAGCGAGACGGTGCGCAGCGGACGCGTCTTCTCGTGTTCGAACAGCCGCGAGGCTTCGGCGCGATCCCGCAACACGGTCTCGGTCATGCGATCGAAGAGCGGCGCCGCGAGCGCACGCAGCTGCTGCGCCGGGAGCGCGTCCTTCGTCGCGAGCGTCCACACGATGCCGCGCTCGATGCGGCGCACGGCCTCGAGACCGCAGACGCGCGCGATGTCGGTGGCCTTGCTCGACCAGGGCGAGATGGTGCCGAAGCGCGGCACCACGATGAGCTCGGCGCCCGCGGGCCGCGCCACGCCTTCGGGTTCGCGCGGCCCGTAGGTCAGCAGCCGGTCGAGCAGCGCACTTTCCTGGCCGTCGAGATCGCGTTCCAGGTCGACGAAATGGACGAAGCGCGCGGTGATCGCGCCGAGACCGGGATGAATGTTCTCGAGGGCCGGGCGCAGCTTGGCGATGCGGAAATCGGAGACTGCGAGGGCGCCGGGGAGCTCGATCATGGGGGCGGCGAATTGTACAGAAGTACCGGGGGAATTGGCGGCGCCCACCACCAATCCCCTCCGGAATCCGCCTCTTTTTTAGATCAGGAAGTCATCGGCGTTCAGCTGCGCCGCGTTGACGCCCAGCAGCGTGATTTCGTCGTCGCCGAAGT
>DATEII010000027.1:0-5081 GCA_035279135.1 Steroidobacteraceae bacterium | reverse complement strand
CACAAGATCATCATCACCAAGTGGTTCCGCGCCATCGGCGAGGGACCGGTATTCCACGACTGAGGCAGCGCATGCGCGTTGCTGTCGTCGGGGGCGGGCTCGCCGGGCTCGCGTCCGCGGTTTTCCTGGCGCGTGCCGGGCGCGACGTCACCATTTTCGAAGCCATGCCGCGCATCGCGCCCGAGGGCACCGGGATCCTGCTGCAGCCGGCCGGGCTCGAAGTGCTGGAACGCATGGACCTCGCGGCCGCGGCGCTGGCGCACGGCTGCGCGATCGAGCGCATCGTCACGCGCACCCGGGATGGCCAGCAGCTCATGGATCTTCCCTACGCGGAACTGCGCCCGCAGCTGCACGCGCTCGGCATCCGTCGCCCCATGCTGGCCGCACTGTTGCTCGAGGCCGCACGGACTGCCGGCGTGGACCTGCGCTTCGACGCCGGGGTGGCAAGGCTCGATCATCGACCGGCCGCGACCTGGCTCGAATTGCGCAGCGGTGGCGACAAACAAGGCCCGTTCGACCTGGTGCTCCTCTGCGACGGCATGTATTCACGACTGCGCGCCGCGGAGACGCGCGCACGCGTGAGTGTGCATCCGCTGGGTGTCTACTCGCTGGTCGCGCCCATGCCGAAGGGATTGCCGACCCAGGCGCTGACGCAATGCGTGGACGGCACGCGGGATGCCGTTGGGCTGCTCCCCATCGGTCGGGCCACCGGCGGCGTGCCGCTCGTGAGCTTCTTCTGGGATGTGCGCACGCGCGAACGCATGGCGCTCGAAACCCGGGGCTTCGAGGCCTGGTGTCGCGACATCGAAGGCTTCAGTCCCGAGGCCGGCGAGCTGTTGCGCGCGGCCGGTGATTTCCCGGCGCTCACCTTCTTCACGACGGCGCAGGTGAACCTGCGCCGGTGGTTCCGCGGTCGCACGCTGATCATGGGTGATGCCGCGCATGCCCTCGATCCGCATCTCGGACTCGGCGCCACCCTGGCATTGCTCGATGCCGAGTGCCTGGAAGATTGCCTGCGCGAGGCCGGCGACGACGTCGCGACGGCGCTGACTAACTACCAGGCGCGGCGGCGGCGCGCGGTGGCGCCGTATTCGCGCATCAGCCGGCTGTGGTCCGGGCTCGACGCCGCGGGGCTGTCCCCGGTGCGTCGCCGGCTGTTCCTCGCGGTCGCGAACCGCTCGCCGCGCGTGCGGCGCCAGCTGTTGAGCCGCGTGTGCGGCTACGGAGCGCTCAGGACTTGACGTGCCACCACTCGCGCAGGCTGCGGCATTCGCCCGACGCGGCGAACTCGAGCACGAACACGCCATCGAGCGCGATGGTCGCTCCCGTGGATTGCAGCTTGAACGTGGCCTTCCAATGCGCCACGCCGGTATTGCCATTCACCGCGATGACCTTGGATTCGAACTGGATGTCGCGCTGCTCCGCGGTGACGGTCTTCCAGTAGTCCTGGATGGCCGTGCGCCCCTGCTTGACCGGGTCGAAGGGCATTTCGTGATACGTGGCATCGACGCTGAACAGCTTGCCCGCGGCGACCGCGTCGCGTGTCTGCCAGGCCGCGCCATATTTCTCGAGCCAGGCTTGCAGCGTCGCCGCGTCGAGCGCCTGTGCCTGCGAAGCGAATGACAGCGCCAGCAGCAGCGCCGCGCCGATGAGCGGACGGAATTTCGTTCTCATGTGAATCCCTCGCGTGCCTGGCGCGAGCATACGCGTACTCAGAGCATTTCGAGCGCGCGGGCCTTCCGCGGTGGCGGAAATGCGCGGTCGATCTCCTGCAGGTCGCGCGGCGTGAGCTCGAGGTCGGCCGCGGCGGCATTCTCGCGCGTATGCGCGGGCGAGCCGCTGCGCGGAATCGCCATCACGCCCTCGGCGCGGATGGTCCAGGCCAGCGCGATCTGCGCGGCAGTCACGTTGTGACGCCGCGCGATTTCGCGCAGCACCGCGCTGCCGAGGATCCTGCCCTGCTCGATGGGCGTGTACGCCATCACGTTGACACCCGCCGCACGCGTGCGTGGCAGCAGGTCGAACTCGATACCGCGGCGCGTGACGTTGTAGAGCACCTGGTTGCTGGCCACGTTCCTGCCGCCGGCCACGCCCTCCAGTTCCTGCAGGTCCGCGACGGCGAAGTTGCTGACGCCCCAATGGCGGATCTTTCCCGCCGCCACGAGCTCGGTGAAGGCCTCGACCACCACGGCGAGTTTTTCGCTTTGCCGCCAGTGCAGCAGGTAGAGATCGACGTGGTCGACGCGCAGCCGGCGCAGACTGTTCTCGCAGGAAGTCACGATGCGCTGCTTGCTCGTGGCATTGCCCGGCAGGACCTTGGTCACGAGGAACAGCCGGTCGCGCCGGCCCGTGATGGCCTCGGCCACCAGCTCCTCGGACGCGCCGTCGCCATACATCTCGGCGGTGTCGATCAGCGTCATGCCGAGGTCGATACCGAGCTGCAGCGCAGCGATCTCCTGCTGACGACGGTCGGCGCGGTCGCCGAGCTGCCAGGTGCCCTGGCCTAGAACCGGAACCTGTTCTCCCGCGATGGTGGTGATGCGCATCGCGCCATACTGCCTGCTAGACTCGCGTCCCCTCTACTCACGGGAAGAGGCTTTTTTTGTCCGTGTGCACTGTCATCCGCGGCTGGTAGGCAAGTTTCTTTTCGATCCGCGCCTGACCAGCTGATTTCGTGGCCGTCTTGTTGACGTGGCTCTGCGCGCCCTCGTGGGCGACGAACTCGGGTGATACACATGGCATTCCCATTTTCCGATCTCGCGGACTTCGGCTGGAGTCCGTTCTTTCATTCGCAACTGCAGGACGACGAGCTCTCGCGCACCCTGCCCGCACGCGTGATGGCGGTGGATCGCGCGCGCCTGCATCTGCAGGCGCCTGATCTCGACATCCACTCGGCACCCTTCTTTTCCGACGACGGCGCGGCCGCGACAGTGGGCGACTGGTTGCTGCTCGACGGCGCCACACGACGGCCGGTGCGCCTGCTCCGGCGCCTCAGCGCCTTCAGGCGCATCGCGGCCGGCTCCGGTCACGAGGTGCAATACATCGCGGCCAACATCGACACGGTGTTCGTCGTGACTTCGTGCAACCAGGACTTCAACGTGGCGCGGCTCGAGCGCTATCTCGCGCTGGCCCGCGAGGCCGAGGTCACGCCGGTCATCGTGCTGACCAAGTCCGACCTGGTCGAGTCGGCCGAGGAGCTCATGCACGCGGCTCGACAGGTGCGTCGTGGGGTGCACGTCGAAGCGGTCAACGCGCTGGATGCGACCGAAGTCGCGCGGCTCGCGCCGTGGTGCGCACGCGGCCAGACCGTCGCCTTGTTAGGCTCGTCCGGCGTCGGGAAATCCACGCTGGTCGGGACGCTCACCGGCACGGCCCTGGCCACGCAGGCCGTGCGGGAAGGCGACGACAAGGGGCGCCACACCACGACGCGCCGCCAGGTGCATCGCCTGCCGACCGGCGGACTGCTGCTCGACACGCCCGGCATGCGCGAGCTGCAGCTGGTCGACGTGGCTGCGGGCCTCGCGGACGTGTTCGCGGACATCGACGCGGCGGCCGCGCGCTGCCGATTCACCGACTGCCAGCACGAAGCCGAACCCGGCTGCGCGGTGCTCGAGGCGCTGGGCACCGGGGATCTCGATGCCGATCGCCTGCGGCGCTGGCGCAAGCTGGTGCGGGAGAACGCCCGCAACAGTGAATCGCTCGCGGACCGGCATGCACGCGATCGCCGCTTCGGAAGACTCGCGCGCCAGGTCATGCAGGACAAGCGCCGCCGTCGCGACGACCCGTAGCGAAGTGCGGCTATGATCCGACCATGAATACCACCCGCCGGGACTTCATGATCACCTCCACCGTCGCGCTGGCCGCGAGCCAGCTTCCCGCAGGCGCGGCCCCGGCATCGGAACGCGATGCCGAGGCCGAGCGCCTGCTCGCGGAAATCGCCGAGGAACTGCTGGCCGACTATCCCGAGAGCGCCACCATGCTCGGCATCGACGTGGCCGAGCGGGCGGCGCTGAAGAACCGGCTCGGGGATCGTTCGGCCGCGGGCCAGGAGGCGATCGCGAAACGTGTCGCCGATCGCATCCGGCGACTGAACACGCTCGATCCGAAAAAGCTCGGCGACGCGGCGCGTGTCGACGTCGACGTGGTGCGCACCGCGCACGAGTTCGCGCTCGAGGGCTTCGAGTTTCCGTACGGCGATGTCGCGCTGCTGAACTCCAACTGGTCGTGGCGCAATGCGCCGTACGTGGTGGCGCAGAACACCGGTGCGTTCCTCGAAATTCCGGGGCTGCTCGACGAGCAACATGGCGTGGAGTCCCCCGCGGATGCCGACGCCTATCTGGCGCGACTCGAGGCCTACGCCAGCCAGCTCGATGGCGAGACCGGGCGGCTGAAAAATGCGGCGGCACAGAACGTGATCGCGCCCAACTTCCTGCTCGACAAGACACTCGCGCAGCTGCGCGTCGCTCGCGCTGGCAACGTGAGTGACTGGTCGCTGGTGCAATCGCTGGCGAAGCGCACCGCCTCGATGCCGGGCGGTTACGGCGCGCAGGCCGCGAAGATCGCGCAGGAGAAGGTGGCGCCGGCGCTCGAGCGGCAGTTCGATGAGATCCTCGCGCATCGCCGCCGCGCCACCAGCGATGCCGGCGCCTGGAAACTGCCGCGCGGCGACGAGTACTACGCCTGGGCACTACGCGCCGGCACCACCACGAACATGACGCCGGAGCAGATCCACGCGCGCGGTCGCGAAGAATTGCGCGAGCTGCAGGCGCGCATGGACAGCATCCTGCGCCAGCAGGGCCTCACGCACGGCACGGTGGGCGAGCGCATGACGGCGCTGGGTAAAGACGCGCGCTTCACCTTCGCCGAGAACGACGCGGGCCGCGCCAAGCTCATGGCGTGGCTGCATTCGCGCGTCGACGACATGCGCACGCGCCTGCCGCGCGCGTTCAACACCCGGGTGCCCGGGAACTTCGAGATCAAGCGCATGGCGCCCGAGGTCGAACCCGGCGCGCCGGGGGCCTACGGCGGCCCGGGCTCCATCGACGGCAAGGTCCCGGGCAAGTTCTGGATCAACCTGCACA
>DATEII010000026.1:0-25841 GCA_035279135.1 Steroidobacteraceae bacterium | reverse complement strand
GGCGCCCACTCCGGGTCGAACGAGCGGATCGTCTCCACCGTATCCCAGGCCAGGCGCAGGCCGCCGGGGAGGGCGACGTCGACGTGGCCCTCCCCGTCCGCTTCCGGGGGCAGGTCGAGCCCCAGGTGGCGGTAGAAGGCGAGCGAGCGGGGCATATCCTGGACGACCAGCCCGATCTGTTCGAGGCGCGCTTCCATCGGTCGGTGCTCCCTTGCTCCTGCGTCCGGCGCCGCGGCGCCGCGGCGCCACGGCGCCACGGGCCCGGACCATCGGATCGGGCGGGCGCCCCTCAGTGCGCGTGACGCTCCGCGAACGTGATGACGGCGACGCCCAGGCTGAGCAGCAGCACCTGCATGACGCTGGAGCGCGGGTCGATGCGCCGATGCAGGCCCGGGATGAGGTCGGCGACGGCCACATAGAGCAGGCTGGACGCGGCCACGGCCAGCGCGAAGGGCAACAGTCGCACCGCGGTCTCCAGCGCGAAGTAGCCCACCACCCCGCCGATGACGGCCGTCAGGCTGGTGAGCAGGTTCAGTGCCAGTGCGCGGCGGCGAGACACGCCCGAATGCAGCAGCACGGCGAAGTTGCCGACTTCCTGCGGGATCTCGTGGGCCATGATGGCCACGGCGGTCACGATGCCGAGATGCACGTCGGTGAGGAATGCCGCGGCGATGAGCACGCCATCGAGCACGTTGTGCAGGGCGTCGCCGACCAGCACCAGCGATCCGCTCGCTTTGCGGCGTGCGTCGTCGTGCACCTGGCTGTGGTTGTGCCCATGCTCGTGCCCGTGGTGATGCAGGTGGCCGCCGACGGTATGCGTATCGCAGTGGTCGTCGTGGCAGTGGCGCCAGAGCAGGAATTTCTCGAGCACGAAGAACAGCGCGATACCCGCGATGAGGGCGATCCCGACCTCGTGCACGCGTTCGCTGCCCGCACCGATCACGGCGTGCGGAATCAGCGC
Source organism: Steroidobacteraceae bacterium (assembly GCA_035279135.1). Lineage (GTDB taxonomy): Bacteria > Pseudomonadota > Gammaproteobacteria > Steroidobacterales > Steroidobacteraceae > CADEED01. The sequence goes on along the minus strand of DATEII010000026.1, from coordinate 24,880 downwards.
GAGCAGCGCCGCGCCTAACAAGGCGCCGGTCGCGAAACTCACCAGGTGCGGCAGCACCGCCTCGCGCTGCCGTCCGGGCAACGCAAGGAACAGCCCGGCGGCAAGCACCGAGAGCACGCCGGAAACCAGCGTGACGAGGACGATCCAGGCGAGGGTATTCAAGGCGACCGGGATGCTAACACGCAGCCTGACGTGACCCGGCGAGCCGGCGGCCCGCGCCGCGCCAGCAGGATCACGATTCCTTCCAGATCAGCGCCGCCATGCGCCCGCCCTTGCCATCGCGGCGATGGGAAAAGAAGCGCCGCCGGTCGGCGACCGTGCACCACTCGCCACCGCCGATGTCCTGCACGCCGAGCTTCTCGAGTCGGCGGCGCGCGAGACCCACGAGATCGGCCTGCCAGCGACCCCGCACATTGGGCACGAAGTAGTCAGCCGCGCCGGCGTCGCCAGCCATGAACGCATCGCGCACGTCCGCGCCCACTTCGAAGTTGGCCTGGAGAATCGCGGGCCCCAGCCAGGCCGTGAGCTGGCCGGGCGTGACGCCCATGGCGGCCACCGTGTTCTCGAGGACTCCGGCCGCCAGCCCGCGCCAGCCCGCATGCGCGGCGCCGATGCGCGCGCCATCGCGCGAGGCGAACAACACCGGCAGGCAGTCAGCCACCATGATCACGCAGGGCGAGTCGCGATGGGTCGCGACCGCGGCATCCGCGACCACCGGTGGGCCATCGGCGGAGGGAACGTCGGCGTTGGCGACGGCCGCGCCGTGCACCTGCTGCAGCCAGGCGGGCTCGTTGCGCAATCCGAGCAGCTCGCGCAGCCGCGCGCGATTCTGCGCCACGTGTGAGGCATCGTCGCCCACGTGCGCACCCAGGTTGAACGAATCCCAGGGCGGCTGGCTCACGCCACCGAGGCGCGTCGTGAAGGCCGCGCGCACGCCCGGCGGCAGCGTCCAATCGAACTCCAGCAATGTTGCGGCGCGCGTCATGCGCCGGCCAGGTCGCGCTCGAGCACGCCTAACAACTGGCGGAAGTCCTGCGGCAACGGCGCTTCGAAGGACGCCTGCTTGCCGGATTTCGGATGCACGAATTCCAGCCGCGCCGCGTGCAGCGCCTGCCTGCGGAATCCTGCCAGCGCCGCGACCAGCTCCGGCGTCGCGCCCGCGGGAAGGCGCCGCCGGCCGCCGTACACCGGATCGCCAACGATGGGATATCCCACGTGCGCGAGATGCACGCGGATCTGGTGCGTGCGACCCGTCTCGAGACGCACGCGCGCCAGCGTGTGCGCGCGGAAGCGCTTCTCGATGCGGTAATGCGTGACCGCGGCGCGACCGTCGCTGCGCACCGCCATCTTGATGCGCTGGGTGCGATGCCGGCCGATGGGCTCGTCGACGGTGGCGCCGCCCGTCATCGCACCGGTGCACAACGCGAGGTACTCGCGCTCCACCTCGTGCGCCGCGAGCGCGGCCACGAGCGCGGTCTGCGCCTCGACCGTGCGCGCCACGACTAATAACCCGCTGGTGTCCTTGTCGATGCGATGGACCAGGCCCGCACGCGGGACGCGCCGCAGCTTCGGGTCGTGGGCCAGCAGCGCGTTCTGCAACGTGTGTTCCCGGTTACCCGCGCCCGGGTGGACCACGACGCCCGGCGGCTTGTCGATCACGATGATGGCCGCGTCCTGGTGGACGATGTCGAGCGGCAGCTTCTCGGCCGCGACCGAAGTCTCGTCGGCCTGCCGGGCCTCCACGGTGGCGGCCTCGCCGCCGACCACCACGTCGCGGGCGCGCGGCGCCAGGCCGTTGACCCGCACCGCTCCTTCCTCGATCCAGCGCTGGATGCGAGTTCGCGAGTATTGCGGCAGCAATGCGGCCAGTGCCTGGTCGAGGCGCCGCCCGGCGAGTTCGGGGGGAAACTCCAGGCGATGGGTCTGGAACTTGGAGGTCAACCTTTTGGTCCGATGGATTTCGTGGGCCGCTATACTTCACGGCCAAACGACCGGCATCAAGAGAAACGGTAACCCCCTGCATGCGATCACTGCGTAGCGCCGGCCCCCGGGCACTCCTTTTTATGGCTCTGATTCCCGTGGTCCTGGGCCTGTCCCTGGGGGGCTGCAAGAGCCGCGACGGCGCCGAAGGCCCGATGACCGACCCGCAGGTGGTCTACGAACGCGCCCACAAGGCGCTGCTGGCCGGCGACTATCCGCTGGCCATCAAGATCTACGAAGCGCTCATGGCGCGGTACCCGTTCGCCGCCGAAACCCGCCAGTCCCGCCTGGACGTCATCTACTGCTACTACAAGGCCGGCGAATCCGAATCCGCCATCGACGCCGCCGACACCTTCATCCGCGAGAATCCCACGCATCCGCGCATCGACTATGCGTGGTACCTCAAGGGCCTCACGGATTTCGAACGCCTGCCGAACTTCATGGAACGCTGGTTCCACGTCGACCTCAACCAGCGTCCGCCCACGCAGGCACGCCGCTCCTTCGCCGCGTTCCAGACCGTGGTCGAGCAATACCCGAACAGCGACTACGCACACGACGCGCGACGCCGCATGGTCTATCTGCGCAATCGCCTCGCGGACTACGAGATCGCGGTGGCGCACTACTACATCGGTCGCGGCGCCTACGTGGCCGCCGCGCAGCGCGCCAAGGTGGCCATCGAGGAATTCGATGGCGCTCCCGCCGTGCGCGAAGCACTCGAGATCCTGATCCTCTGCTACGACAAGATGGAGCTCACCGAGCTCGCGGCACAGACGCGCACCATGTACCGCGCGAACTACGAGGCCGAAGCGGGCGAGCGCAAGAATTCGCCCATCAAGAAAAAGTGGTGGAAGCCCTGGAGCTGATGGGCTGACGACCGGCCGCGGCCGCGTTTCAGAACGGTCGGAGCTTCTCGGCCGACACGCCGAGACGGATCAGCGCGGCTCGCGCCAGCGCCGCGTTCGAATCGACGAAACGCAGGCCCGCTTCCCGGGCCGTGCTCTCCAGCACCGACAGCTCGGTACAACCGGCCACGACGGTGTCCACCTCGCGGGCGCGCAACTTCACCAACAATGAGCCCGCATCGCGCAGCTGTTCGGCATCGAGCTTCCCCGAGACCTTGATCGCCTCGATGAATCGATTCACCAGCGCCTGGTCCGTCGCATCGATGCGCGTACTGCCGATCCCGCGCCGGCCCGCGCTCTTTCCATAGAGATCGTGTTCGGCCAGCGAGGCCGAGGCCAGCGCCGCGATGTTGCGCGCCCCGCAGTCGCCTGCATGGCGCGTGGTCTCCTCGATGATGTGCAGCAGCGGGATCGGCGAGCCGGCCGCCCAGCGCTCGAAGAGAATGTGCGCGGTGTTGCATACCACCACGGCCAGCGTCGCGCCCTGGCGCGCGAGCTCTTCGATGGTTGCGGCGATGGCCGGTGAGGGATCGGTTTCACCCAGCTGCAGGTGCCGTCCGCGGCTCGGCAGCTTGGTGTTGATGTCGAGCAGCAGGCGCGGGTAATGCCAGTCCTTGCTGGCATCGACCTGCCGATACAGCGCGCGTGCGAAATCCAGCGTCGCCCACGGAGCCACTCCGACCACGCCCAGCACGCCTTCGTCGGCCGGCCAATCGACCGCGCCACCCGGCGGCAGGATCCTCGGCATCGCAGCTAGCTTCCGCGGCGGATTTCGAAGATGTGAAGGCGCGTCTCCGGGTACTTGTTGAGCACGCAGCCCTCGTCGAACATGTTTTCGTGCCGCACGATCCGGAAGCCATGCCGGCCGAACAGCGCCGCGTATTCGTCCACCGTGCGGTAGGTGGCCGAATAGTCGGCCTGCAGGTGTTGCGAGAAGCGGTTGTTGATCTCGTGGCGCTTTGCGACACCGGTCCCGTCACGCAACAACACGCAGGTGCCCGCGTGACAGAACCGCGAGAGTCCGGACACGAGCTTTTCCGCCTGGTCGTCGTTCATGTACACGAACAGGCCCGAGATATAGACGATGTCGAAGGTGTGGTCGGAGCTGAACTTCTCCGCGGGCGAGACCACGAATTCGACTTGCGGCGTCCCACGGCGCTCGGCTTCTCGCCGGCCGATTTCGGCGAGTTCCGCGGAGTATTCCACCGCGGTCACGTGTCTCGCGCCCTGTTCCTGGAAACGGAACGCCCACTGGCCGACGCCGGCGCCAAGATCGAGGATGGTCTTTCCCGCGATCGTGCCGAGATACTGGCTCACCTTTTCCGATTCGAGCCTGACCTTGAGCGCGAGGTTTTCCGGATCCTGCTCGAGGTTGGCGATGCTGTTGAAATCCAGCGCGCCGAACGTTTTCGCGCGTGCATCCCAAAACGCCTTCACCTTGTCTTGATCGATCACGGGGTCCTCCGAATCAGTGCCGCGGGACTCGAAAACCCAACAGGTGCTCCTGGCTTTCCAGCCGGCGGTCGTTGGACGTGAGACCCAGCACGCGGCTATCACACAGGAAATCGAGGTTGAGTTCGGTGAGCTCGTTCACGTGCGCACCCGGAATGGGCAGCAGGCGCGCGCCGAGCGGCTTGTCGAGCGCGCAGGACAACCCGGCGACGTCCAGCATGACGGCACTGATCTCTTCCGGGAAGCTGAGCCCGGGCACCGGGATCATGTCGAGTCCGCAAGCACAGACCGTCGACAGCGCCAGGAGCCCATCGAGCCCGATGCGACGCTTGCTGTGCGCGGCCGCCAGTGCGGGATCCTCGAGCATCGAGTACATCACACCGTTGAAACCCACGGCGCGCGCGCCGCTCCGCTGGATGGCGGTGCGTAGCGCGTCGGTGAGGAACGAGGTCGCGAAGATGCTGCCGTGCGAACCCACCGGTGCACCGATGATTTTCTCCACCAACCTGGCGACCGAAACGTGCTCGACAGGCATCGGTGCGAAAGAGGCATCGAGCCCGCGGTATTCACAGCCGGACATGGCCGCGAGTTGCTCGCCGAGAGCATGCATTTCGTGCAAGCGCGGCTCGAGCGCCTGGACGAGAGCGTCGCGGACTGCACCGGCATCCTGCGCGCGCGGGAAGTCATTGATCGCCTCCAGCGCCACCTGCGTGGTTTCCAGCGCGAAACTGAAGGCGACAGTGTCGCCGTGGTGCCGCGAAAACGGGAAAAACGGCGCATTCGGCGGACAATTGAACGACGCACCCACGCGAAAGTTGTCGAAGCCGTTGTTGCTCTTCCTGGAAATGTCGAGCACCAGCTGGGCGGCGTCCTGCGACGCATTCACTGCAATCCGGCGATCGGCCGCGAGGATGAGGTTGAGGAACAGGCGCTGGAACCGCGTCACGGCATCGAGCGCCACGGCGAGGCGACCGCGACGCGAGCCGGGCGAGACGAAATCCAGCGGCAGGCAGTACCAGCGCACGCCGGTGGCATTGGCGAGTTCGTCGACCCAGCGAAGGCGTGAGAACAAGGCACCTTCGGCCTCGCCTTCTGCACCGCTCGGCGGCAGGGTGAAGCGCAGCGTGCGCGGTTCGCGCCCGGCCAGCACCTCGTCCTTGGCGCGCAACAACGCGCGCACGCGCGCGTCGATTTCCGCCGGCGACATCGCCCCGATGGGCAGCCCGATGGTGAGCGAACGAATCATCCGCGGTGGCGCTCGAGCAGGCGCAGGTAGTCGGCCGGGGTGTTCACCTCGCTGAACTCGAAACTTCCGCGCGGCGCGATCGAGATCGGTGCGCCGTCGCAGGGCAGCGTCTGCCCCACGAACAGGTTTCCGTGCGACACGCACACCTTCTTCCAGCGCCGCAGGAGCTCGCGATCGGAGATCTTGAAGAGGCCGATGGCCTCGGGATGTGCCACGTTCCGCATGGCACCCTGGTAGGTCTCGGCGATGGTGCTGTCATCGCGCAGCACGCAATGAATTGCGCTGAGCGGCCGGTTCTCGCGCGCCTCGGTGAGCGCGAGGTTCGGCGCGAGCCCGTCGAGGTGCCGGACCAGATCACGGTTGAAGAAGATGTCGCCAGAGACCACGTACGTGGGCTCTTCGTCGAGCGCCAGCCCCAGGCTCATCGCGTTGCTGGTCAGCTCCCAGTCGTGGTTGATCACGTACTCGAGCTTCGGTGCGGATTCCATGACGTGGACTGCGCGGAAGCCGACGACCACGATGATGCGCTTGCCCTCGAACGCCTCGACCGCATGTTCGAGAACCGATTTGCCCGTGGCCGGATGGCGGATCAGGACCTTGGCCATGCCATCGACCTGGTTTCCGCGACCGGCGGCCAGGATGATCGCCTGCCCGACACTCATTTCGCGAGCTCGCTCAGTGCGAAGTCACACTCCGGCAGGTCCTGCGGAAAGCGATGCTTCACCGTCTTGTATGGATAGATGTCACCGGCGACGGCGCGCTTCACCACGTCTTTCCAGGTGAAGTCGTACTTCTTGCGCAGGCTCCAGACTTCGACGTCCGCGTACTTGTACTTCACCGCCGGTATCCGCTTGAGGCCGAGCGCCAGCGCGACTTCCATGCGGTGCTGGCCGTCCAGCACCAGGTTGTGTTTTTCATCGAGGGCCACCGGTTTCACCCAGCGGCCTTCTGAAGTGACCTTCTTCTTCAGCCAGCTCACGCGTCGCGCGCTGAAACCTTCGATGTGGCGCAACCTGGCCGGATCGATCATCACGATTTTCACGCAACTGTCCCCGCAAGCACTTCGGCAAATCTCCGGTCGGTTTGTTGGTAGGTCTCGACGTCGTTGTACGACGCTGCGTAGATCGAGCCCAGCGACAGCGCCCTGCACGGCAGCTGTGGCAGGTTCTCCACCCAGGGCGTCATATAGTACTGCGCGATCGTACGTCGCATGCCCGCGATCCTCAGCTCGCGATCCTTGGCCACCTGCTCTCGACCCACGTACAGGATGCCTAACAACTTCTGGTAGCCCTCGAATCTCGGCTCGTACTTCGGAGCGTACACGAGGTCGGTGACATGGCCCCGGGCGTCGACCTGCAACGCGCCGCCGGTCAGCGACGTGCTGTACCTGCCGCGTGTCACCCAGAACGAGTCGCGGCCATCACCCACGTCGAGCACCTGCGACCAGCCCGAGGGCTCGATGATCAGGTCCGTCTCGATGATGAGATAACCGTCTTCGGGTCGCTCGAGCGCGGCAACTCCGGTCTCGGTGGACAGGATGTTGGTGTCCTCGGCGAAACGCGCGTTGTATGCCGGACGGATTCGACCACCATACCGCTGGCTCACGAACTCCTCGATGGCTTCGTGTTTGTCGCCGGTCACGATGACTACATCTCGCACGGGGCGCGCCAAAACCTCATCGATGACGTACTGCAAGGCCGGCTTACCGGCCACGGGCAGCAAGGATTTGTGGGTGTGTTGGGCGAGCGTGCCCAGGCGGCTGCCCCGACCGGCCGCCAGCAAGACCACGTTGACAGGTGCCCCACCACGCGCAGTTTTGGACATAAGCCAACTATAGAGGCGTTCGGAAGCCCAAAACCGTGCCGAATCGGCACTTCAGGAGGGTCGAACCGCCCCTCCCGGGCCCGAGGCTAGCGGCGGTAACCGCTGGTGATCGGGTAACGCCAGTCGCGTCCGAAGGCGCGACGCGACACGCGCACCCCGGGGGGCGCCTGGCGGCGCTTGTATTCATTGCGCTTCACCAGGTCCAGCACGCGCACCACGACCGGCCGGTCGAAGCCGCGCGCGCAGATCTCGTCCACCGACAAGTCGTCTTCGATGAACGCTTCCAGGATCGGGTCCAGTACCTCGTACGGCGGCAGCGAGTCGCTGTCCTTCTGATCCGGGCGCAACTCGGCCGACGGCGGCCGCTCGATCACGCGCGCGGGAATCACCGGGGATACCTTGTTGCGGTACTCCGCCAGCTTGTAGACCAGTAGTTTGGAGCAGTCCTTGATGGGCGCGAAGCCGCCGGCCATGTCGCCGTACAACGTGGCGTAGCCCACGGCCATCTCGCTCTTGTTGCCGGTGGTCAGCAGCATCTTGCCGGTCTTGTTGGATATGCCCATGAGCAGCAGCATGCGGCAGCGCGACTGGATGTTCTCTTCGGTCGCGTCCGGCTTCGTGCCGGCGAATTCGCCGGCCAGCGTAGCCTCGGTGGCCTTCATCATCTCGCTGATGGGCAGCACGCTGTATTTCACGCCCATGGCTTTGGCCTGGCCGCGGGCGTCGTCGAGACTCATCTGCGAGGTGTAGGGCGACGGCATCATGACCGCGTGCACGCGGTCCTTGCCCAGCGCGTCGACCGCGATGGCGAGCGTGAGCGCCGAGTCGATGCCGCCGGAAAGCCCCATGACCACGCCGGGAAAACCGTGTTTGCCGACGTAGTCGCGTACGCCCATCACGAGCGCGCGATACACGCTCTCGGGGCCGTTCACCTCGGGCGCGATGCGCCCGGGAATGGGCCGCGCCACCCCATCGACGCGCTCGAACTCGACTTCGTAGAGATCTTCCTCGAAGGGCGGCGCACGCATCACCACCGTGCCATTGCCGTCCATGACGAAGGAGTTGCCGTCGAACACCAGTTCGTCCTGGCCGCCGAGCATGTTGACGTACACCACCGGCAGCCGCAGCTCGTTCACGCAGCGGCGCACGATGTCCTCGCGATTCGCCTGCTTGCGGATCTCGAACGGCGAGGCGTTCAGCACGACGAACATCTCGGCGCCGGCCGAGCGCGCCAGCTGCGCGGGCTCGGGCTCCCAGATGTCCTCGCAGACCAGGATGCCGATGCGGAAGCCACGGAACTCCACCACGGTGGGCTGCGCGCCCGGCTTGAAGTAACGCTTCTCGTCGAACACCTTGTAGTTGGGAAGGCAGCTCTTGCGGTGCGTGGCGCGCACCGTGCCGGCCTCGATGAGCGCCGCGGAGTTGAAGATCTGCGAACCCGCGTACTCGGGGAAGCCGAGCACGATGCCGCACGACGACTTCGCCGCGCGCACCGTCTCCATGCCCTTCTCCACCGCCACGCGGAAGCCGCGGTGGAACAGCAGGTCCTCGGGCGGATACCCGCACAGCGTGAGCTCGGGCAGCACCAGCAGGTCGGCACCGAGCTCGCCGCAGGCGCGTTCGGCGGCGCGGGCAATGCGCGCGGCATTGCCGGCCACATCGCCCACGAGCAGGTTCAACTGCCCGAGCGCGATACGAAGTCGATTGGCGGCCACCGTCGTCGCGTTACTTGCCGCGCCGGGCGACGGATTTTTTCTTCTTCGCGTTGGCGGGCGCCTTAGTCTTCAGCTTCGCCCTCGCGGATTTTTTCCCCGCAGGCGGCTTCTTCTTCGACGAGCCCTTCGGCTCGATGATGAGCACGCTGGGCCCCGCCGAGCGCTTCACCGGCTTCGCACGCCGCTTCGCGAGCTGTTCCGCCATGGCCTTGCCGAGATCGGCGGGCGACTTCACGGTGCGCGCGCCGGAGGCGTCGAGCGCGCGGTACTTGTCGGCCGCCGTGCCCTTGCCGCCCGCGATCACCGCGCCGGCGTGGCCCATGCGCTTGCCCGGCGGAGCCGTGACGCCGGCGATGTAGGCCACCACGGGCTTGGTCACGTAGTTCTTGATGAAGTCGGCCGCGGCTTCCTCGTCCGTGCCGCCGATCTCGCCGACCATGATGATGCCTTCGGTCTGCGGATCGCGTTCGAACAGCTCGAGCACGTCGATGAAGTTCATGCCGCGCACCGGGTCACCGCCGATGCCGACGCAGGTGCTCTGGCCGAGCCCCGCATTCGAAGTCTGGAACACGGCCTCGTAGGTCAGCGTGCCGGAGCGCGACACGATGCCCACGCGGCCCTTCTTGTGGATGAAGCCCGGCATGATGCCGATCTTGCATTCGCCCGGCGTGATGATGCCCGGGCAGTTCGGTCCGATGAGCCGCGTGCCGGTGCCGGCGAGCGTGGACTTCACGCGCACCATGTCGTTCACGGGAATGCCTTCGGTGATGCACACCACGAGCTCGATGCCGGCGTCGGCCGCCTCGAGGATGGCATCGGCTGCGAAGGCGGCTGGCACGTAGATCACGCTGGCGGTGGCGCCGGTGTCCTTGACCGCATCGGCGACCGTGTCGAACACGGGCAGGTTCAGGTGTTTCTCACCGCCGCGTCCGGGCGTGACGCCGCCCACCATCTTCGTGCCGTACTTGATGCTCTGTTCGGAATGGAACGTGCCCTGCTGGCCGGTGAAGCCCTGGCAGATCACGCGGGTGTTCTTGTTGACGAGAATGCTCATGACTATTTCTTACCTGCGGCGAGTGCCACGACCTTCCTGGCCGCGTCGGTGAGATCGGAGGCCGGCGTGATCGCGAGCGCACTGTGCGCCAGCATCTCGCGGGCCTGCTCGGCGTTGGTGCCTTCGAGCCGCACCACCACGGGCACGGCCACGCCCACCTGCTTGACCGCGATCATCACGCCTTCGGCGATGAGGTCGCAGCGCACGATGCCGCCGAAGATGTTCACGAGGATGGCGCGCACCTTCGGGTTGGAGAGGATGAGTTTGAACGCCGCGGTCACGCGCTCGGCCGTGGCGCCACCACCCACGTCGAGGAAGTTGGCCGGGTTGCCACCGTGCAGCTTGATCAGGTCCATCGTGGCCATGGCCAGGCCCGCGCCATTGACCATGCACGCGATGTCGCCGTCCAGCGAGACGTAGTTGAGGTCGTGCTCGGACGCCTCGCGCTCGATGGGATCTTCCTGCGAAGGATCGCGCAGCTTGGCCATGTTCTTCTGGCGGAACATGGCATTCGCATCGATGTTGATCTTGGCATCGAGGGCCACGATGTCGCCCGACTTCGTGACGATCAGCGGATTCACCTCGAGCAGCGAGGCATCGCGCTCGAGGTAGATGCGGTACAGCGCCATCAGGATGGACTGGAACTTGCCCACCTGCGGTCCCTTGAAGCCGAGACCGAAGGCGAGTTTGCGGCACTGGTAGGGCTGCAGGCCCGCCGTCGGGCTGATGTCGGCGCGCAGGATTTTTTCCGGCTCGTGCTCGGCGACCTCTTCGATGTCCATGCCGCCCGCCGCCGAGGCGATGACGGCCACCTTGCTCTTCTCGCGGTTCAGCGTGAGCGACAGGTAGATCTCGCGCTCGATCTCCGAGCCCGACTCGACGTACACGGTTTCGATGGGCAAACCTTCGGGACCGGTCTGCTTGGTGACCAGTCGCTGGCCGAGCATGTCCGCGGTCGCGGCGCGCACCGCGTCGAGATCGCGCGCGAGCTTCACGCCACCAGCCTTGCCGCGCCCGCCGGCATGCACCTGGGCTTTGACCACCCACAGTTTGCCGCCTAACTCCTGGGCGGCCGCGACGGCCTCTTCGGCGCTGCGGGCAGCCTTGCCCGAGGGGACGGGAATTCCGTATTCGCGGAACACTTCTTTCGACTGGTATTCGTGCAGGTTCATATGTGGCCGGTAAAAAAAGAGCCGGTATTCTCCAAGAATCAGACCCCGGTCGCCACTTTCGGGCTGCCTGCTGCTAGAGTCGCGGCCGATGTCGATCGCTGCAGCGCCCCCCGCTCCCACAGACCTCGCCTGGCGCGTCATCGGCCTCGTCAACCTGTACCGGCTGCTGATCCCGCCGTCGGTGTACGCCATCTATGCTTTCGCCGGCTCCAGCACGCTGATCGGCGGCGCGTGGCCGGAGCTGTTCCTCTGGACCTGCATCGTGTATTTCACGGCGGGCGTCGCCATCGTGATCGGCGGCCGCCGGCTGTTGCCCAACTTGCGTGCAACCACGTTCGTGCATGCCATGGTCGACGCGTTCGGGATCAGCCTGCTGATTTTCTCGAGCGGCGGCGTCGCCAGCGGCCTCGGCATCCTGTTCGTGGTCCCGGTCGGCGCGATGGCCCTGCTGGCCGACAGCCGCGACGCCTTTCTGCTGGCGGCCGTGGCGGCGCTCGCGCTGCTGGTCCAGCAGATCGGCGGCCACATCACCGGCACGGCCAGCGTCTCCGATTACACGGCCTCGGGAATCCTCGGCGGCATCGTGTTCCTCGTGGCGCTGCTGGCCTGGCCCGTGGCCAAGCGCCTGCGCGATACCGAAGCCACGGTGCGTCGCCAGCAGGTCGACCTCGCCAACCTCGCGCAGCTGTCCCAGTACATCGTGCAGCACCTGCGCGAGAGCATCGTGGTGGTCGACCACGAGAATCGCATCCGGCTGATCAACGAGTCCGCGGCCGTGTTGCTGGGCGACAGCCGCGCGTTCCCGGGCGCGCTGCTCGGCGAGGCGTCGCCGCAGCTGCTCTATCTACTGGAGACCTGGCGGCAACGCACCGCATCGCCGGCCGCGCCCTCCCACACCTTCGTCGCCGACGATGGCGGCCACGTGATCCAGCCGCATTTCGCCTCGCTCGGCGGCAGCGAGCCATCGCCGGTCATCGTGTTCCTCGAGGACACCGAGCTGCTCGCCGCCAAGATCCAGCAGTCCAAGCTCGCGGGCCTCGGACGGCTGTCGGCCAGCATCGCGCACGAAATCCGCAACCCGGTCGGCGCCATGAGCCACGCCGCGCAGCTGCTGGCCGAGTCCGCGTCGCTGTCCGACGAGGACAAGCGCCTGACCGAGATCATCCGCACCAACGGCGATCGCGTGCGGCAGATCATCGAGAACGTCATGTCGATGGCCAGGCGCGAGAACTCACGACCCGAGCGCCTGGTGCTCGCGCCCTGGCTGAACGGCTTCCGCGACGAGTTTTGCGCCACCATGCAGATCGCGCCGTCGCGGCTCGCGATCTCCTCGCTGCTGGGCGATGTCGAGGTGCAGGTGGATCCCTCGCAGCTGCGGCAGATCGTCTGGAACCTGTGCGAGAACGCGGTGAAATACGGCGCGCGTGACCCGGCCGATTCCATCGAGCTGCGCATCGGGCGCCTGGCGTCCACCGCCCGGCCGTTCCTCGAGGTGGCCGATCGCGGTCCCGGCATCGCCGTGCAGCATCGCGAGCGCATCTTCGAGCCGTTCTTCACGGGCAACGAACGCGGCACGGGCCTCGGCCTGTTCCTGGCGCGCGAGCTCGCGCAGACCAACGGCGCCACACTTTTATATGAGCCCCGCACCAGCGGCGGCAGCCTGTTCCGCATCGTGTTCCGCGACCCGGAACGCTGGGTGGCATGACCGTGGCGCGCGGGTAATCTTTGCCCATGGCCTCTCCCCTGGTACTGGTGGTCGACGACGAGCCGGATCTGGTCGAGCTCGTTTCGCTGACCCTGTCGCGCATGCAGCTCGCGACGCAATCCGCCGGCGACGTGGCCACCGCGAAGAAGCTGCTCAAGAGCCAGTCCTTCGACCTGTGCCTCACCGACATGCGGCTGCCGGACGGCGATGGCCTCGACCTGCTCGAGTGGATGGGGGCCAACTGTCCCAAGGTGCCCTGCGCCGTCATCACCGCGCACGGCAACGTCGAGTCGGCGGTGCGCGCGTTGAAGCTCGGGGCCTTCGATTTCGTGTCGAAGCCGCTCGACCTCGGTGTGCTCCGGCGCATCGTGTCGACCGCGCTGAAACTTTCCCAGCCGGCCGATGCGGCGGCGACGGCGCGTACCGGCCCGCAACTCATCGGCGCGGCGCCATCGCTGGAGCGACTGCGCGAGCTCATCCAGCGCGTCGCCCGCAGCCAGGCGCCGGTGCACATCTCGGGTGAATCCGGCACGGGCAAGGAGCTCGTGGCGCGCATGATCCATTCGACGGGACCGCGCGCCGAAGGACCTTTCGTCCCCGTGAACTGCGGCGCGATTCCTTCCGAGCTCATGGAGAGCGAATTCTTCGGGCACAAGCGCGGCAGCTTCACGGGCGCGGTGTCCGACAAGGTGGGCCTCATCCAGTCGGCCGAGGGCGGCACGTTGTTCCTCGACGAAGTCGCGGACCTGCCGCTGCACATGCAGGTCAAGCTGCTGCGCGTGATCCAGGAGAAGACCGTGCGGCCCATCGGCGAGCAGCGCGAGAATCCGATCGACGTGCGCATCCTGTCGGCCACGCACAAGAACCTGGTCGACCTGGTCGCCGAATCGAAATTCCGCGAAGACCTGTACTACCGCATCAACGTGATCGAGATCCGCGTGCCGGCGCTGCGAGAGCGGCGCAACGACATCCGGCCGCTGGCCGAATCCATCCTGGCACGACTCGAGAAACGCATCGGCCTCAACAACCTCGCGCTCAGCTCCGAAGCGTGGCGCGCCCTCGAGAGCTACGACTACCCGGGCAACGTGCGCGAGCTCGAGAACGTGCTGGAACGCGCCGTGACACTGTCCGGCAGTGGCAGGGTCGAGGCCGAACACATCCGGCTCCGCTCGGTACCGCGCGCGGGTGGTCATCCGCAGCCTGCGCCGGGTGCCACACCGGCCGAAGGCACGGGCGCCCTCACGGACCAGCTCGAACACCTGGAACGGGACACCATCATCAAGGCGCTCGAGCAGACCCGTTACAACAAGACCGCCGCCGCCAAACTACTGGGCGTGACGTACCGCGCACTCCGCTACAAGATCCAGAAGCTGGAAATCGAGTAGCCAGTCGCAGTCACGCTCCGGCGACTCGCGACAGAATAAGCAGCATGAAAATGCCCGCCTTGCGCCTCCCTCGCGGCCTGTTGATGGCCTTTGGCCTGAGCCTGTTGTTCATGCTGGTCGGGTACGCCCAGCTGATCAGCGACAGCCAGTCGCCGATCTTCAACCATGCCGCCTACCAGGCGGTCTTCGACCGGCCGATCCTGGGCACGGCATTGTCAGGGCACATCTTGTGGTTCGTGATCTGGCTCTCGATCCTGCACCTCGCCCTCGGAGGCTGGTGCTGGCTGCTGGCGCGCTCGACCCAGATCGTATTGCCCGACAAGCCGCTGGAAATCCGCCAGCTGGTCGGTCTGTGGTTCGTCTTCACCGTGATCTGGCTGCTGGTCTGGAACTCGGGGCACTACCCGCGCAGCTCGCTCGGCAAGGCGTACGCCGACCTCATGGCGACGCACCTGCTGGGCTTGAAGCTGCACGACTGGATCACGCTGGCCTACGTGGCGGGCACTTGCTGGTTCCTGCTGAATGCGGCTTCGCGCCGCGGCCGCGGCCTGTCGCAACGCCAGCAGACGCTCGTCGCGGGATGCGTGGCCGTACCGCTGGCAGTCGCAGCCGTCATCGCGTGGTGGCCGGTCACCCGCATCCCGGCCGCGCCTGCCGACAAGCCGAACATCATCTTCCTGGGCATCGACTCGCTGCGCTTCGACGAAGTGAAGCGCGCCGATGGGCGCTCCACCACGCCCCACGTCGACGCTTTCCTCGATGGCGCCCTGCGCTTCGACAATGCCATGACGCCGCTGGCGCGCACCTATCCTTCGTGGGTCTCGCTGATCACAGGCAAGCATCCGCACACCACGGGTGCCTTCCTGAACCTGCTGCCCCAGGACCGCGTGCGCGTGGGCAAGACGCTGCCCATGATGTTGCGCGAGCAGGGGTATCACACGGCGTACGCGATCGACGAGGTGCGCTTCTCCAACATCGACGCGTCGTACGGCTTCGACGAGACGGTGACCCCGCCGATCGGGTCCGCCGATTTCATCGTCGGCACCTTGTCCGACACGCCGCTGCTCAACCTGTTTGCCCGCTCACCCGTGGGCCGCTGGTGTTTCCCGTATGGCTATGCGAACCGCGGCACCAACCAGGTCTACGAACCGGAAACTTTCGTCCGTCGCCTGGAGCGCGAGATCCACTACTCGGCGCCGATGTTCCTGGCCGCGCACATGACCTTGCCGCACTGGCCGTACTCGTGGCGTGAGGCGGTCACGAGCCGCGGCGATCCGGACCCCGCGCGCCCCGGTTACTACCGCGCCGCCGTGGCGCGCGCCGACCAGCAGTTCGGCGAGATCTTTGCCGACCTCGAAGCCCGCGGACTGCTGCAGAACGCCATCGTCGTGGTGTTTTCGGACCACGGCGAAAGCTTCACGGCCGACGATTCGCTGATCGATCCTGCGCACGAGAAGCTGGCGGAGTTGCGCGCCATCCCCGCGTGGGGCCACGGCACCAGCGTGCTCACGCCGCACCAGTATCGCGTGCTGCTCGGCATCCGCGCTTATGGCCCGGCGCGCAAACTCATCGATAATCCCACCGGCGTCACGCACGTGGCCGCCTCGATCGAGGACCTCACGCCGACCATTCTCGACGTGCTGAAGTTGAAAACGCACGACGCGCTGGATGGAATTTCGCTGCTGCCGGAGCTGCGAGCCATCGGCTCGATGGAGAGCCAGGTCGCGCACCGCGTGCGCTTCACGGAAACCGAGTTCAATCCGCTGAACCTGATCGACATGACCGGCGACATCACCGTGGTCAACGCGAAGTCGCTGGCCGAGGCCACGCACTACTACACCGTCGATCCCGAGACTGATCGCATCGAGATGAAACGCGATTTCCTGCCCAGCCTCGAACGCAACCGCCAGTTCGCCGCCGTCGGCTGGAGCAAGATGCTCGGGACTTTCCCCACGCCCGAGACCGGCGCCTACTCTTTCCTCGTCGTGGATCTCAAGGGTGGCTCACCGCTGGTGCTCGATGGCGGCGAAGACTTCGGCCAGGACGCCGAGGTGGACGAGATGTGGAAGCAGCTCTGTCGCCGCTTCGGCGTCATCCTCGATGCCGGGTCCCAGCCCGTCAAATGCACGGCGACCCAACACGTCGCCGCGACCACCGCGCCTCGCTAGTTAGCCGCGAGCGCCGAAGGGTCCGCCTGCGCACGCGGCGCGGGCGGCAACATCTCGCTGCCGTATTGCTCGTGCAGCGCCTGCCATAGAGTGTGTGCCTCGAGGTCCGCGGGTGGCGGCGGCGCCTCGAGCCGCCGCGCGCTGCCATCGCGACGGTTGACCAGCACGTATTTCTGCGTGTGTTTGTCGTCGCGGCTGGGAATCGCGGCCAGCAACCAGTCGGCATCCATCGCGGCCCGCTCCTTGTCGGCGAGCAGCTCGGGCATGAGCTCGGGGCGCAGCTCGAGCCGGCCCGTGCCGGGATTCATGCGGAAGAACGTGGCGACATCCCCGAGCACGCTGCGTTCGTCGAAGTCGCCATTCTCGATTTTCTTGGTGCGGAAACCCGTCTCGGTGAAGCGCGCACGGCGCGTCAGCGCGGCGATGGCGCCGGCGTCACCGCGGATCACCGGGCGAAGCGAGGTGCCATCGAACGCCGGCGCATCCTTGAGCGAAGCGAGATCGACCACCGTGGGCGCGACATCGATCAGGGACACGGGCACGGAATATCCACGAAAGGCTGCGGGCAGATCGACATCTCCGTAGCCGCGCATGGCCAGCACGGCAGCGTATTGGTGGGGCGACAGCACGCTCGTGCCATGTCCCCAGAGACTGATGCGCTGACCATCCAGCATCTCTCGCGCCACGGCGCCGCGCAGCATCGAATCGCTCGCGGGCAGTCCGAGCGCTTCGCCATGGTCGGACAGGAACACGACCAGCGCGTTGCGCAGCATCCCCTTGCGCTCGAGCTGGTGCAGCAGCTGCCCGAACTGGCGATCCGCGGCGATGACCGCGTTGCTGTATTGGTAGGCGTTGTCACTCACGCGTCCGAACACCGCGTCGCCCGGTGCGGCCCAGTTGTACGGCGTGTGCGGCAGCGTGAAATGCACGGCGAGCATCGTCGGCCCGCGCGGCTCGATCGCGGAGTCGAGCCAGTGCACGAAGGTGTCCGGCCGGTAGGTCACAGCGGCGGCGCGATTGGCATAGGTGGCTGGAAACCATTGTCGGCCGAGCCAGGTGTTCGCCACCAGGTTGGAGAGCGGCAGGTCGTTGAACTTGCCGAGCAGGAAATCCGCGGTGCCGATGGTCGGGGTGATCACCTGGTCGAAGCCGTAGCTGGCGTCGATGTTCGAGAAGCGCACTTCATCGGTCGCGAAGATGGTGCGATAACCATTGCGCTGCGCAATCTTCGCGAGCGTGTCGAACTTGCCGAGGGTTTCGAATGCCACCAGGTTTTCGCGCGCGGCCGTCGTGCGCGGATTGCGCCCCGAAAGGATCGAGGTCCAGGATGGAAAGGTGCGGGCCAACGGGGTGACCGCGTCCGTGAACATCTGCGCGCCGTCGCGAACGAATGCGTCGATGTTAGGAGTCACTCCGGGATTCTCGCCGGCGCCGATGACGTCGGCGCGCAGCGAGTCAACCCCGATCAGGATGATGTTGGGCGACCCCGCATTCGGCGCGTCACCACTGAAGTCGCGTGTTTGCAGGACCGCATCGAACACCACGGACCCGATCAGGACGAGCGATCCGTAAACCGCCAGGCGCTTCCCGAAGCGTCGCAGCAGCGGCACTTCGCGCGCATGGAGTACCACCATGAACAGGATGAGCACGATCAGCGCGAGGGTCAGCAGTTCGAACAACCTTGCGCCGCCCAGCAGCGGCAATCCCACCACCGAGTTCGGCAAGCCGGACGTCGACCATGGGTAGAGCGTCGCATTGGCCACCAGCAGCCAGCCGACCAGCGTGGCGAACCAGGCAACCATGAGCGTGGATCTCCGCCAGCGGGTCGCGTGAAAGGCCCGCTGCGTGAGCACAGCGAGCAGCCAGGCCGCGAGTCCAAAGCCGACGTGCAAGGCGATTTGCGCAGCCGAGAACTTCAACACCTCGGCTCCGAGCGGCGTGCCGCCCAGGCGCAATCCCAGCAGGTTGGCGAGGCCTTCCCAGTCGCCGGAGAGATTTCCCATGGCGCGGGTCCGCTGCCACACGCCGCAGGCGAGCAGCGCGAGTCCGAGCCCCGCGGCGAGCAGCAACTCGGCGACGAGTTTTCGCGAAGCCTTCATGGTCATCGACCGGCGCCGCTGGCGCGGACGCGCCAGCCGCGAGAGTCGAAGGGATCCTTGCCTACCAGGGCCAACTGCTGCTTGATGACGAAGGAGCGTGGATTCTGCTCGCTGAACTGCCACGGCACGAGCGAGACATAGAATGGATCGTCCCGACCAAACGTGGCAATCGGTTTGTTCGCGAGATAGGGATTCACACAGCCGCCGATTTCTTCACATGCGATACGCGGCACCTCGGCATTCGGCACGAACTGCTCCGAGACCTGCAGCCCACCCTGTGCGCCGCGCGGCTTCACCAGCAACACGGAGCGCGAGCGCACGAAGATGTCCGATTGCGTGCCACCGGCGAGCGCGCGTGACGACGTGTCGATGATGTTTCCGACGATGCCGTGGTCGGACACGATGATGATCCGGGTGTTGTCGTAGACCCCCACGGACTTCAGGTAGTCGAGGTAGTCGGCAGTGGCCAGCAGTGCGCAGCGCGCCGCCACCGCATGCTGCAGCGAGAAGATCGATTTGTGTCCGCGCCGCTTGAGCTCCGCATCCGAAGCCAGCAGTCGCGAATTGCGCGGCCGGCAATCCTCGCCCATGTAGTACGGCTCGTGCGCAGAGATGTTGGAGATGAAATTCATGTTGGGCCGGGTGGCCGACGTGTCCGTCATCTGCGGCCACGAGCGCAGCTCCGCCCATTCGCGGAACGTCGTTCCCGCGGAATGATCGAGAAAGGGCTGCCAGGGCCCGCGCTTCATGATCAGTTCCTTGGTGATGTAGGGCGCACTGCGCATTCCACCCAGCAACACCAGCAATTGAGTGTAGTTCGACTTGGCGAGGTCCCTGAGCGGAAACCCCATCTGCTGCGCCATCTGCTTCGACAAGGTGCCCGGGATGTGCGTGCAGTTCACGTTGTCGAACTTGAGGTAACGGCAGTCGCCGGACATCGTGAACGCCAGGCCCCGCGGATTGATCACGTTGACCTGGTAGCCCTTGCGCGAAAAGTTGTACGGCAGGATCGAGAATGCTTCGACCGACAGGTCGCGCAACGGCTGGTTGCGCGCATTCATCGCCACGGGCAGGTAGTCATACCCGCCGAGCATGGGGTGCACGCCCGCGATCGAGTTTTCGCCGGCCGCGAGCGTGCGGGGGTACCAGGTGAATCCGGCCAGGCGGTTGTTGAGATCGGGATCGCTCTGCAACGTGGACTCGACGTACGAACCCATGAAGCGGTCGAGGAAGATGATGAGGACATTCGGCTGCGTGCGCGAGAAGCGCAGCGGCCGCTCGGCCAGCCGCCCTGCCGAATCCTCTCCACCGGCTTCGCCGACGCGGTCACGCGTCAGTGCCACTCCCGCGGCGATGCACAGTGATGCGTTGACCATGAGCACGCCGATCGCGAAACCCCGCCCACCGAACCGCAATACGCCGGCCCTGATTGCCAACGCCACGGCGGCCACCAGCACGAGGTCGCACAGGATGCGCGGCAACTGCGCGAGTGGCGCGATGCCGACCTGCTCGAACGCCAGTCCCGACATCATCGGGTAACCGAACGGCAGCGCATACGAATACAACAGGGCCAGGACGAGCGCGCCGAGCGCCACCAGTGTCAGCGCCGTGCGGATCCGATCGGTGCTCGCCAGCGCATACAGGATGGCGGCCACGTACAGCAGCAGCATGGCTTCACGCGCGTTGGTCGTGAGCAGGTAATCGAGATGGATGCTGATCTCGCCCGGGGATGTCAGGAACGTCGTGATCGGCACGATCACGTAGATCAGGGCCGAGAGCGTGATGACGGCCAACAGGAACAGCGGCAATCTCGCGCGGCCCAGTGCGTCGGTGAGGGATCGCAGGCCGGGCTCGGGCAGCACGACAGTCGCCGCGGCGCATCCCGCCAGGCAGGCGATCACGACGCCCGGCTCCGGGAATACCCAGATGGCCCCCTGGAGCAGCGCGAAGGGCGCGAGCACGGCGACCACGGTCCGAACCCAGGGCGCGTGCGCGGACTTCGGAGAAACAACGCCGCGCAGTACGCCCGCCATCACCACGAAGCAGAGGAAAAACACGCCGATGAAATAGATGAACATGCCGCTCACGCCTGCTGCTTGAGCTCCGCCAGCTGGCGGTCGAGATCCGCGCTCGCCTGTACCCGGAGACGCTGCCGCAGCGAATTGCGCGCCAGCGAAAACAGGTTGTTCGTGGTCCAGTAGAGCACCAGCCCCGAGGGACTGTGGTACAGCAGCACGAGGAACAGCGCCGCGAGCCCCAGCGCCTGGAGACGCCGTCCACGATCGGGCATGTACACGAAGGCCGAGCACAGGTTGATCGCCGTCATCAGGAACGGCATCAGGTTGATGCCGCCCAGCAGGCCATCCGGCTGCGACAGATCGCGCAATGGACCGAAGGACTCACCCGCCAACGAAGGGAGCCCCGACAGGTAGCGGTACACCGTGAAGAACACCACCATCTGCACGAGGAGATCGGCCGAGCCAGCGAGAAAGGCGAACGGGTGATAGCCGTGCTGACGATGCACCGCGCGTATGTAGAAATACCGCTCGCGCCCCTTGAAGTGCTGGCGCATGCGGGCGACGTCGCGCTCCACGCGAGCGCGCAGCTCGTGCGTGCTGCGCGATCGCCGTTCCATCTCGTTATAGAGGGGTGCCAGCAGCAGGTTGAGCACGATGCTGAAAAAGACGATGGAGCCGCCCACGCCGACCCAGATCGGCGGCAGGTCGAGAAGCACGCCGTAGATGTCGAACAGCGGCTCGACGAAAATGCCGTACAGGATGCTCGACATCAGGCGTTGCCTCGCGCCGCGGACGGCGCGCTCGCCCGCGCACGGACCACGGGCACATCCTCGCGGCGCAGGATTTCGACGATCTGCGCGGCCGCCGCGCGGCTGGCATCGCCGAAGTTGTACACCAGCTCGCCCCGAACCTGGCGAAGCTTCTCGACCGAGTGCGTGGACATCACTCGCTGCAGGTGCAAGCTGATCCGGGGCATTTCATCGGGCGACACCGGCACGATGAATTCGGCGCAGCGCTGTTTCAATTCGCTGTCCCCTCCGAGCAACTCGCCCTCGAGTCCACCGAGAGCGAGCTGACGATCGATGACGACCACCGGGCGTTCGTGGATGAACGCGAACTCGTGCGAAATGCCGGAGATGTCGCTCAGCAGGATGTGCGCCCGCGCCATCGATGCGGCGGGCGAGCGCGACGTGTCCACCTCGATTCCTTGCAGCGCGAGGACTTTCTCGTACAACTCCGGCTGCGAAATCCTCATCTGCGGATGCGGCCGCACGATCACGTGGAACTGGCGCGCGATCTCGGGGATGAAATCCGTACCGAATGCCTCGAACATCCCGAGCGGCCCCCAGCTGGGCGCGATCAGTACGATCGGGTCGTCGCCGGCGCCCGGTGCCGCGCGCGCCTGTTTCAGCAACTCCTCGTAGTGAGGCAGTCCGATCTCGTGCAGCTCCTTGGCAGGCGAGTTGCGCAGCGCCTCCATGCGCCGGATGTTGTGCTTGAGGATCTCCCCGCAGCAGAACACCGAGTCGAAATAGTCATAGGCATACGGCCGCACGTAGCGCGATTCGCCGAGTCCATGCTGGACCATGGCGTAATGGCCCACGCGCCGGGAGCGTCGAAACGTCATGACATCGAGTTGCGGAGTCGTGGTGACCAACAACCGCGCCTCGAGGTTGTTCAGGTATGCATACCCGACCAGCCCCGGGGCGATCACGCGATGCACGACGCCCGGCGGCAGCGGTTCGTAGCCCGGCCCGCGCTCATACATCGTGAGGTAAGTGCAATCGATGCCGAGCGCCGACAGCTGTCGCAGGATCGGCAGGAAGGTGCTTTCGTACCTCGGATCCTCTCCATGGATGGCGACGTTGCAGCGCCCGTCCTTGTGGCGCTTGCGGAACGTGAATTCGACCACCCGGTAGTAGAGCCCACGAACACCGAAGTACACCGACACCACGATGCCGGTAACCACGTAAAACAGGGCACTGCCGGTGCCTGGGTCGATGTACGCCGCGGCCGGCATCGACTGCGTCAGCAGCACCAGCGCCACCGCGATCAGCGTGCTGTAAGGAACACGGCGCATGCGGCCCGGCCAGTGATATAAACGCGCATCGGAATATTAAGTCACATCCGGCCCGGGCAAGGTGTGAGGCCTCTCACGAACCACCGCGAGGTCGCCGTGGACGCGGCCGAGTATCGACTTCCCCTGCCCACGGCTCCTGTGAGCCATTCCGCAGATAACCGCGGGCGATCCCGGTGGCGGACGGCGGCGTTGTTATAAGTGGCGCCGTCATGAACCAGACCCCCACAGCCCGTGTCATCGGCCGCACGGCACTGCTCGTCATCTTCACGCTGTCGGGGTTCTCCGGCCTGATCTACGAATCGATCTGGTCGCACTACCTCAAGTTGTTCCTGGGGCACGCCGCCTACGCGCAGACCCTGGTGCTGACGGTGTTCATGGGCGGAATGGCGCTCGGCGCGTGGCTCGCCGCTCGTTACTCGCCGCGCCTGCGCAATCTCCTGCTGATCTACGCACTGGTCGAAGGGGTTACCGGCCTCATCGCGCTCGGCTTCCACCCTATCTACCTCGCCAGCACCGGGTTCACGTTCGAGACGATCATCCCCGCGCTCGGTTCGCCGGGCGCGATCAATCTCGCCAAGTGGAGCATCGCGACGCTGCTGATCCTGCCGCAGTCGGTCCTGCTGGGATCGACATTCCCGTTGATCAGCGGCGCGATCGTGCGGCGCTTTCCGGAACGCCCCGGCACGACGCTCGCGATGCTGTATTTCACCAACTGCCTGGGCGCCGCGATCGGCGTGCTGACCAGCGGCTTCCTGTTGATCGGCTGGATCGGGTTGCCCGGCACGGTGGTCACCGCGGGCGCGGTGAACATCGCCATCGCGGCCGTCGTGTGGCGCTGGGCGGGCGGCGAACCGCCGCCGCCGCCGCTCGTGCCGGCCGTCACGCAGGATGACCTGCAATTGCAGCGGCGCGTGCTTCTGGCCGCACTGCTCTCGGGCGCCGCGGCATTCATCTACGAGATCGCCTGGATCCGCATGCTGAGCATGGTGCTCGGCAGCTCCACGCATGCCTTCGAGCTCATGCTGAGCGCGTTCATCCTGGGGCTGGCCTTCGGCGGTTGGTGGATACGCCGGCGCATCGATTCACTGGCGCAGCCGTTCGGCACGCTCGCCATCATGTTCGCGCTGATGGCCGTGCTCGCGGCCTGCACCATTCCGGCATATGGCTACACCTTCGAGGTCATCGGTGCCGCCGTGCGCAATCTTCCGGCGACCGACGACGGTTACCGCCAGTTCAACCTGGTGAGCCACGGCGTCGCGGCACTGGTCATGATTCCCACCACGTTCATCGCGGGAATGACCTTGCCCGTGATGACTCACGTGCTGTTGCGCCGCGCGGACGAGCGTGCCATCGGCCGGGTGTATGCGAGCAACACCATCGGCGCGATCGTGGGCGTGCTGCTCGCCGTACACCTGCTGCTGCCGGCCGTGGGTGTGAAGGGCGCAGTGATCGTGGGCGCGCTGCTGCAGTTCGGTATCGCGGCGCTGTTCCTCTGGCGCCAGCCCGCCTCATCCGTACCGCGCGTCAGGATGGCGTTGGCCACGAGCCTCGTACTCGTGGGGCTGATCGCAGCGTTCATCCGCCTCGATCCCATGCGCACGACCTCCGGCGTCTACCGGCATGGAGAGACGCGCCTGCCCGATGACATGCAGGTCGTGTTCCTGCGGGATGGCAAAACCTCGACGATTTCGCTGGCGCGCCGGGGCCCGGTGGTCTCCATCGCGACCAACGGCAAACCCGATGCGTCGATCAACATGGGCGAGACGGACGACCCCACCGCCGACGAAATCACCATGGTCATGGCGGGCGCATTGCCGCTCGCGATTCATCCGGCACCGCGCTACATCGCGAACATCGGCCTCGGCTCGGGACTCACCTCGAGCACTGTGCTCGCCGATCCCGCGGTCATACGGCTCGACTCCATCGAGATCGAGCCGGTGATGGCGCAGGCCGCGCGCCTGGGCTTCGGCCCGCGTGTGCGACGCCTGTTCGAGGATCCGCGCAGCCACCTGCACTTCGAAGACGCGAAGACATTCTTTTCGGCCGCGGGCCGACGTTACGACGTGATCATCTCGGAGCC
>DATEII010000025.1:0-25772 GCA_035279135.1 Steroidobacteraceae bacterium | reverse complement strand
TTGGGCAGATTCCGAAGCATTGCTCACCCGTTCGCCGCTCGTCAGCACGTATTGCTACGCCTGTTACCGCTCGACTTGCATGTGTTAGGCACGCCGCCAGCGTTCAATCTGAGCCAGGATCAAACTCTTCACTTAAAGATTTCGATCTTCAATCAAAGAGTATCCATAGGCCCATACGCTGGACTTTTTACAGTCCATCTTCTGGACATTTGGTACTCGGTTAATGCACTCCAAAGAGTCATCGACGCGAGTCCCCACACAAATTACCTGCAAATTTTTAGACAGCACTGCGGTCGCTGAGGGCCGCAGAAGGGGGCGGAATTATAGGCGCGAACCTCATTCCGTCAACCCGTGTATTCAGACACTTTCTCACCCGCCGCGAGAACCGCGGGGGCCGTCGGTGCGTGAGGGGGCGCATTATAGGGAGCGTTTTCTCCCTGTCAACGCGCTGTCACACTTTGGCCCGGATTTGATCTAAGCCACTGAATATGCGTAATTTTTAGTCATCGCCAAGAGGTCGAAACTTGGCCAGCGCGCGCCATCTGACGTCCGCGGCAGCCTTTTCAACCTTGCTGCAATGCAACCCATCGGTATTTGTGCTTACCGACCTGGATCAGGTACTTGCCGGCCGCAAGCGCGTGGTCGCGCCCCGTCACCTTGCTGAGTGTTTCGGCGCTCTCACCAATACGCACCGCACCCTGGTCGATCATGCGGTTGCCATCCGAGGTGCTCGATACCAGTCCGGCGTTCTTGAGCACATTCGCCAGACGCTGCGGCGAGCCGTCAGTAGTTAGAGTGACCCGCTCGATCTCCGCAGGTACGTGGCCCTGCTGGAAACGCGCGATGAATTCGTCACGTGCCCGTGCGCCGGCGCCGGCACCATGAAATCGATCGACGATTTCGATCGCCAGCTCGAACTTCACGTCACGAGGATTGCGGCCCGCGGCGACGGCCGCGCGTAATGCGGCGATGTCCTGCAGTGCACGGAACGAAAGTAGTTCGAAGTAGCGCCACATGAGATCGTCGGAAATCGACATCAGCTTGCCGAACTGCGCCTCCGCGGGCTCGTTGATGCCGACGTAGTTACCCAGCGATTTCGACATCTTGTTCACGCCGTCGAGCCCCTCGAGCAGCGGCACGGTCATGACGACCTGCGGTTCCTGTCCGTAGCTCTCTTGCAGCTGGCGGCCGACGAGAAGGTTGAACTTCTGGTCGGTCCCGCCGAGTTCGACGTCGCTCTTCAGCGCCACCGAGTCGTATCCCTGAACGAGTGGATAGAGGAACTCGTGGATCGCGATCGGCTGATTGCCCTTGTATCGCTTCGAAAAGTCGTCACGCTCGAGCATGCGCGCGACAGTGTGACGTGCTGCGATCTCGATCAAACCTGCGGCATTCATCGCGCCGAACCAGCGCGAGTTGAAGTCGACCTTCGTGCGATCCTGGTCCAGGATCTTGAAGATCTGCTCCTGATAAGTGACGGCATTCGCCGCTACCTGTTCGCGCGTGAGCGGCGGCCGGGTGGCATTTCTGCCGGTCGGATCGCCGATCATCCCGGTGAAGTCACCGATCAGGAACGTGACTTCGTGCCCGAAACTCTGGAACTGGCGCATCTTGTTGATGAGCACCGTATGGCCGAGATGCAGGTCGGGAGCCGTAGGGTCGAACCCCGCCTTGATGCGCAATGGCTTGCCGCGTGCGAGCTTTTTCCTCAGCTCGCCTTCGACCAGCACTTCCTGCGTGCCGCGCATCAATTCCGCAATCTGATCCTGCATTTCCGAATTCGTCTCCCGGTTCGTGTCGCTGTCGTCGATCGCGGACGGTGACTGGCCCTTGCACACGTCACACACTGGCGTCGGACGCCGTTGACCCTTTGTTGATCCGTGGGTTACGTTGTATAGATCGTGCCGATCTTCATCAAGTCCGCGGTGCCGGGGCTGTCGACCCGCGCTGCTTCAATGCTTCAGGTTGCGCTGTTCGCGCTGGTCATCGGCCTGGCGGCGCTTCCCCGCGCTGGCGAGACCGAAACACCTGTGGTCGCAGCACGCCCACAAGCCGTGGCTGAGCCGCCGGCGGTTGTGCCGCAGGAAGCCAGCATCGCGTTTTCGACCATCGAAGTGGTCGTCAACCGCAATGACACCATGGATCGCCTGTTCCGCCGCTTCGAGCTGAACCTTGCGGACCTCGCGACTCTGCGCGGATTGCCTGAGCTGCGCACGCAGCTCGACAGACTGCGACCCGGCGAATTGTTGCGCCTCATGCATCGCGGCAACGAACTCGTCGGACTCGAGCGCA
The DNA here is from genome assembly GCA_035279135.1 of Steroidobacteraceae bacterium. Classification (GTDB taxonomy): domain Bacteria; phylum Pseudomonadota; class Gammaproteobacteria; order Steroidobacterales; family Steroidobacteraceae; genus CADEED01. The sequence goes on along the minus strand of DATEII010000025.1, from coordinate 23,480 downwards.
AACTCTCCGACAGCGAGACGCTCAAGATCACTCGGGACGCGAACGGATTCAGCAGCGACGTGCTCGAGAATCCACTCGAGATCCACACACGCACCGCGAGCGCGACCATCCAGAGCTCCCTGTTCCAGGCCGCCTCGGAGGCACAGCTCGACGATCGCATCGCGTTCGACCTGGCCGAGATTTTCCAGTACGACATCGACTTTGTCCTCGACATACAGGCAGGTGATCGCTTCACCGTCGTATACGAGGAAATCTTCCAGGACGGCGAACCGCTGCGTACCGGCAACATCCTCGCCGCCAAGTTCGTCAACGAAGGACGCGAATATCGCGCGGTTCGTTACGTGGACGCCCAGGGCCATGCCGACTACTTCTCTCCGGATGGACGCAGCCTGCGCAAGGCGTTCATTCGGGCGCCCGTCCAGTTTTCGCGCATCAGCTCGCGCTTCAATCCCTCGCGCCGCCATCCGGTGTTGAACACGATTCGCGCCCACAAGGGCGTGGACTACGCCGCACCAGTCGGCACACCAGTTCGCGCAGCCGGCGACGGGCGCGTGCGTTTCATCGGGCGGCAGGGCGGTTACGGCAACGTCATTGAACTGGAGCACGGCTCCGGCGTGGTCACCGTCTACGGACATCTCTCGCGATTCGCGTCCAAGCTGCATCGCGGCCAGCGCGTCGACCTCGGACAGGTCATCGCCTACGTCGGAATGACGGGCCTCGCGACCGGACCGCACCTTCACTACGAGTACCGTATCCGCGGTGTCCACAAGAACCCGCAAACCGTGCCGCTGCCGGACGCCCAACCGATCGGCGCCGCCGAGCAGGAGCGGTTCCTGGCGGCCACTGCAGAGCTGGTCAACACCCTCGACGTGCCGGCAGGACGCATCCTCGTAGCCCGCTGACCCGGGACCAAAGTTTCACATTCATCCGTGGCGGCCTGTGCTCTCATAAGGCCACGAAACGAGCTCAGCCATGGATCAGCCCGACCTCCGTTCCGCTGAAAACTACATCAATCGCGAATTGTCGCTGCTCGAATTCAACGAGCGCGTGCTCGCCCAGGCGCTCGACGAGAAAGTCCCGTTGCTCGAGCGCCTCAAGTTCCTGTGCATTTCATCTAACAACCTCGACGAGTTCTTCGAGATCCGCGTTGCCGGCCTGAAGCAGCGCATCGAGCTCGGCTCGGATCAACCGGGCCCCGACGGGCTCACGATCACCGAGCAGCTGCACGCGATCCACGACCGCACGCGGCGGCTCGTGGATGCCCAGTACGAATGCCTGAACGACATCCTGCTGCCGGAACTGCGCCAGCAGGGTATCGAGCTCGTGGCACGCGCATCGTGGGACGCGGTCACTTCACGCTGGCTCGAACAATACTTCGAGCGCGAGGTCGAGCCCGTGCTTTCGCCATTGGGCCTCGACCCCGCGCGTCCATTCCCGCGCATCCAGAACAAGAGTCTGAACTTCATCGTGCGTCTCGCCGGGAAGGACGCTTTCGGACGCGATACCGGCCTCGCCGTCGTGCAGGCGCCGCGCTCGTTGCCGCGTGTGGTGGCGCTCCCGGAAGAAGATGGAAGAAAACGCTTCGTGCTGCTCACCGGCATCGTGCAGCAGTTCGTCTCCAAGCTTTTCTCGGGCATGGACGTGCTCGGCTGTTACCAGTTCCGCGTGACGCGTAACAGCGACCTGTTCGTCGACGACGAAGAGGTGGATGACCTGCGGCGCGCGCTCGAGGGCGAGCTCGCACACCGTCGTTACGGCGCCGCCGTGCGCCTCGAGGTATCGCACGACTGCCCCGCGGATCTCGACTCGTTCCTCATGCGGCAATTCACGCTGGGTGAGGTCGACTTCTACGAAGTCTCGGGCCCGGTCAATCTCAATCGCCTGGCAGCTATTTACGACCTGGTGCAGCGCCCCGACCTCAAGTACCCGATCTTCACGCCCGGGTTGCCACGCCGAGTGGCGGGATCCACCGACCTGCTGGCGGTCATCCGTCAGAAGGACGTGTTGCTGCACCACCCGTTCCATAGCTTCGGACCCGTGCTCGATTTCCTGCGCGGCGCAGCGACCGACCCGCGCGTGCTGGCCATCAAGCAGACCCTGTACCGCACCGGCAACGAGTCGCCCATCGTCGATGCCCTCGTGACTGCCGCGCAGTCAGGCAAGGACGTCACGGTGATCGTCGAGCTGCGCGCGCGCTTCGATGAGGAAGCCAACATCGAGCTCTCGAACCGCCTGCAGGAGGCCGGAGCGCACGTCATGTATGGCGTCGTCGGTTTCAAGACCCACTGCAAGATGTCGATGGTCGTGCGGCGGGAGTCCGACGGCCTGCGCCGCTACTGTCACCTCGGCACCGGCAACTATCACCCGCGCACCGCCCGCGGCTACACGGACTACAGCCTGTTCACCTGCGATCCCGAGGTCGGTCAGGACGTGCACGAGCTGTTCCTGCAGCTCACCAGCCTCACGCAGACCCCGCGACTGACCAAACTACTGCAGTCACCTTTCGGCCTGCACGCCGCGATGGTGCAGAAGATCGAACGCGAAGCGCAGATCGCGGCGGCGGGCCGGCCCGGCCGGATCATCGCCAAGATGAACGCGCTCGTGGACCCGCAAGCCATCGAAGCGCTGTACCGCGCGTCGCGGGCCGGCGTTCAGGTCGACCTCATCATCCGCGGACTGTGCGCTTTGCGGCCCGGGATTCCCGGTGTCTCGGAAAACATCCGCGTGCGCTCGATCGTCGGGCGGTTCCTCGAGCATTCACGCGTGTTTTATTTCCAGAATGGCGGCGATGAGAGTGAGCTGTACCTCGCCAGCGCCGACTGGATGGAGCGCAACTTCTTCCGGCGCGTCGAGATCGCATTCCCGGTTCGCGAGCAGACCCACCGCGAACGCATCCTGCGCGACCTGAACTACTACCTTGCCGACAACGTGCAGGCCTGGACGCTGGAAAGGGATGGCAGCTACACGCATTGCCAGTGTGGCGAGCAACCGGTGCGCGATGCGCAGGCATCACTGCTGGGACGCTACGCGGCGGGTAGCGCGCCGGTCGTCGTGCCGTAGTCAGCCGGTTTTCACTTCGCGCTGATAACCCGCAGCCGGAAACCCACGCTCTTCAGTTGCTCGATCTCACTCTCGAGGTCGGCCACCGTCAGCGGGTGATCGTCCATCCAGCCGGGTGGAAACCGGATTTCCAGCGCATCCGGCCGCGGCGTGAGCCGGATGTCGGGCAATGCCACCGAGCTGCGGCCCCGGTGCAACAGCACCGCGAGGCGCAGCAGCAATGTCATCGGTGGCGCGCGCTTGTCCCAGGGAGGCGCGAGCTCGTCGGCCTGCTCGATCGCGGGCTTCTTGCGGTGTCCGCCCACCATGATCGCCAGCAGCTTCTGCTCCTCGCGCGGGAAACCGGCCATGTCCGCGTTCGCCAGTAGATAGGCACCGTGGCGGTGGTAGCCGCTGTGCGCGACGTCGAGGCCGATCTCGTGCAGGCGGGCTGCCCAGCGCAGCGCCTGTTCGATGGCCGGGTCGGCGAGCTGCCAGGCTTCTTCCACCTGATCCAGGAATCTGACGGCGGTGTGCTCCACGCGCTCGGCCTGTGCCGCATCGACGTGGTAACGCTGCTGCATGCTGCGCACGGTTCGGTCACGCGCGTCTTCCTCGGTGAAGCGTCCCAGCAGGTCGTACAACAAGCCCTCGCGCATCGCGCCATCGGCCACGCGCATCGACTCGATGCCGAGCTGTTCGAACACCTCGGCAAGAATGGCGACACCACCCGCAAAGGACAATTTGCGGTCCTCGGTCAGTGCGCTCAGCTTGAGGTCGCGGATGTGCTCGACCACCGACAACTCGTGGATGATGCGTTCCAGCCCGTCGGCTCCGATGTCGACCGCGGTCGGATCGAGCTCGCGGATGCAGTCGCCGATGGCGCGGACCGTTCCCGAGCTGCCCACCGCCTCGTCCCAGCCTCGCCGACGAAACGACGCCTGGTAAGGTTCGATGGCCTGTCGAGCCGCGACGCGCGCGCGTTGCATGCGCTTCTGCGACAACCGGCCGTCGGCAAAGAATTCCTCGCTGACGCGCACGCACCCGGTCTGCAGGCTCTCCATCTCCAGCGGCTCGAGGCCTTCACCGATGATGATCTCGGTGCTGCCACCGCCGATGTCGCAGACCAGTCGGCGGCCAGGGCCCGCAGGCATGGTGTGTGAAACGCCCGAGTAAATCAGGCGTGCTTCTTCGATGCCGGAGACGATTTCGATCGGATGGCCGAGCGCTTCACGTGCGCGCTCGACGAAGGCTTCCTTGCGTTTCGCGCGCCGGAACACGTTGGTGCCCACCACGCGCACGCTGTCGGGCCGCATGTCGCGCAACCGTTGGCCGAATCTTTCGAGACAGGCCATGGCGCGTGCGGAAACGTCCTTGTTCAGCCTGCCGTCCGCTTCGAGTCCGGCGCCGAGCCGCACCATTTCGCGCAGACGATCGAGGATGACCAGCTGGCCGTGCGTATAACGCGCGACCACCATGTGGAAGCTGTTGGAACCGAGATCTACCGCGGCGAGAACGTCCGGAATGGACTTCGGTGCGCGCCGCGTCAAGGAGAATGCGTCAGGCCGTGAATGAAGAACCGCACCCGCAGGTGGTCTGCGCGTTCGGATTGCGGATCACGAACTGCGCTCCGTCCAGGCCTTCGCGATAATCGATCTCCGCGCCGGTCAGGTACTGGATGCTCATCGGGTCGACCAGCAGCTTGACGCCCTGGTTCTCGACGCAGGTGTCGCCGTCCTGCTCGTTCTCGTCGAACTCGAAGCCGTACTGCATGCCCGAGCAGCCGCCACCCTGGATGAAAACCCGCAGCTTCAGATTGGGGTTGCCCTCGCCGCGGATGAGGTCGCCGACCTTGCGTGCGGCGGCGTCGGTGAAGATGAGCGTCTCGGTTTCAGTCATGGGCTGCACACTACGCGCCGGGCTTTGCCGCCGCAACCGCGGCGCCGGAATCGTCCTGCGTTTCCGCGGACTTCGCGGCGCCATTCGCCAGAGGGATGAGTTTCCCCGTTATGACGGCGCCAGGTGCCATTTCAATGACCCCGTAATAGACATTTCCGTTCACGCGAGCCTTGCCGCCGAGCACCAGCCGTTCGCGCGCGTACATGTCGCCATTCACGGTGCCATTCATCACGATGTTGGTGACCTCGACCCGGCCCTCGATGAAGCCGCTTTCGCTGACCGAAAGCGCGCCACCATCCTCGGCATTGCTGCGCACGTTGCCATTCACGCGACCGTCGAGATGCAGGCCTCCCGAAAACTCGAGATCGCCATGGAGATTGGCAGTGCGGCCGAGGAGCGTGTCGATGCGCGTGGATGTCTGCTTGCGTCGCCCGAACATACCTACTCCCACGCTCCGCTCACTGCGGATCGACGCTCCACACGTACGACTGTTGCACCGGCGCCGAACCGCGCTTGTTGGACCTGACTTCGACGAGCAGCTGTTCGGGTTTCATGCCGGGAGGCATGGTGATTTCCTCTTCGATGTTCTCGAGATATCGAAAGGTAAAGGGTATCTCACGCCGCTTGCCGCCCGAGAGTGTCGCGAAATCCGCACGCCCGGGTTTGCCATCGATCTCGCCATCGACTGACAAAACGACGACACCGCTGACCACGGTGTCCGGCTTCATCGGCTGCACCAGGGTCACGCGGATGCGATATTTGTTTGCCGCGGCCGTAGCCACCATACGCGCCTGCTGGATTTTTACCTCGGCCGAGTTCGCATTTTGGGTGACGATCCCCCGGAAAAAGGCCAATTCCTGGTTGGCGCGCGCCACCTGGGCCTGCAAATCCCCGATCGTGCGCTGCACCTCCTCGCGCTCCCGGGTCTGTCCTACGGTGGAGGATTCCAGCAGCGCAACCTTCGCGCGCAGCTCGGAGATCGTCGCTTCCTGGGCCTCGATTTCGTCCTTGAGCGCAGCGCGCTGCTTCAGGGCAGACAACGAATCGAACCCCGCGCTGTACCTGCCGAACTCGAACATGCCGTACACGCCGCCGGCCACCAGCAGCACCAGCAGCACGATGGTGATGAAGCGCCGCGTGGGCGCGTAGGTGGTGACGACGAGTTTCGGCGGCAGTCCCGGCATCGACGCGTCAGGCCTCGGCGGCCGCCGCGAGCTCCGACTGCCACCAGTCGGGCAATGCCGGAGCGCCCCGGGGAAAGGCCTTGGGCGCGAGCTCGGTCAGCATGCGCACGTACACCGGCCGCTTGAAGTAGATGACCTCGCGCACGGGCTCCCAGTAGTTTGACCAGCGCCAACCGTCGAACTCGGGCTCGTCGGTGCCCGTGAAGTTGAACTCGAGCCCGCTCTCCGGCACGGCCAGGCGCAGCAGGAACCAGCGCTGCTTCTGGCCGATGCAGGTCGGTCCGCGGCCCCGGCGCACGTAACGCTTCGGCAGGCGGTAACGCAGCCAGTCCGAGGTCGAGCCCGCGAGCGCCACGTGATCGCGCGTCAGGCCGATTTCCTCGTGCAACTCGCGGTACAGGGCCTGCTCGACCGGCTCGCCCTGGCGCACTCCACCCTGCGGAAACTGCCAGCCGCGGCCCCCGGTGCGCTGGCCCAGGAAGACCTCACCGGTGTCGCGCATCAGCACGATGCCGACGTTGGCTCGAAACCCCTCTGTGTCGATCCAATCGCTCATGCGCACGTTTTACCGGGAGCCACGCGGCCGAACAAGGCGCATGGCTACAATGCACCGTGCTTTCACGCCCCGCTCCTACCATGCGATTCGCCGCGCTGCTGCTGCTGGCCGTGGTCATCATCGGCGCGAGTCTGGTCGCTGGATCGACCGAAATCGGCATGAAAGATGCGGCGGCCGCGGTCCTCGGCGCTCCGGGCGAGCCGGCTCACACCGTCGTCATGGAGCTTCGCGTCCCCCGCGTGTTGTCGGCGCTGGCCATCGGCGCTCTGCTGGCGGTCGCCGGGACACTGCTGCAGGCACTGTTCCGAAATCCTCTGGCCGACTCCTATGTACTCGGTGTCTCGGGTGGTTCGTCGCTCGGTGCGTTGCTGGCGCTGCTCGTGGGTGGCTCGTTGTGGCTGGTGCAGGCATCGGCGGCCGCCGGAGCGGTGCTGGCGACATTGCTGGTCCTGGCACTGGCGCGCGGCGGCGGAACGGTGCGCGTATTGCTGACCGGCGTGGTGCTCGCCGCCGCCTGCGGGGCGCTCGTCACGCTGGTGCTGGTGCTGGCCGACAACGGCCAGCTGCGCGGCATGATGTTCTGGCTCGCGGGCGACCTGGGTTGGGCCGCGCGACCCTGGACCATGGCGGGTGCCGCCTTGTTAGCCACCTTCGCGGTGAGCCTGGTCGCGCGCCCACTCGACGTACTCGCGACCGGCGAGATCACCGCGCAGAGCCTCGGCCTCGACCTGCCGCGCTGGCGCATGATCATCGTGATCCTGGCCGGCATCCTCACGGCCGGCGCCGTGATCCAGGGAGGCACCATCGGCTTCGTCGGCATGGTGGTTCCGCACCTGGTACGCCTGGCCTTCGGCACCGCGGCCCACCGGGTGGTCGTGCCGGCGGCAGCTCTGGCCGGCGGCACCTTGTTAGCCGCCGCGGATCTCGTGGCTCGCACCGTGGCCGCGCCGCGCCAGCTGCCGGTGGGCGCCATCATGGCGCTGCTCGGGGTACCGATTTTCCTGGCGTTGTTGCGCCGTTTCGAAACGGCCAGGGCCTGAGATCCGCTCAGCCGATCACGTGGCTGGAGACTTCCACGCGATTGCGGCCGGCACTCTTGGCGCGATAAAGCGCACCGTCGGCCTCGGCGATCAGGCGTTCGGCCAGCGCCTTGTAGTCATGTGACCGCGGTTGAGGCTTGGCGGTCGCGAGCCCGATCGAGAGGGTCACCGTCACATGCGCCCCGCCATGCACGCGCACCGGCGTCGAAGTCACTCCCTGGTGGATACGTTCCGCGAGCTTGAGCGCCTGCGACGATTCGGCGCCCGCCAGCAGGATCGCGAACTCGTCGCCGCCGAAACGCGCACCGGTATCACCCGCGCGGATTTCCGCCTCGGCGCGCCGCGCCACTTCCTTCAGTGCCTCGTCGCCGGCGAGATGGCCGAAGCGATCGTTGATTTCCTTGAAGTGGTCCACGTCGATCATCAGGCAGGCCAGCGCCTTGCCCGTGCGCTCCGCGCGGGCCAGTTCTTCGCGCAGACGATTGTGGAAATAACGCCGGTTGTGCCAGCCGGTGAGGAAATCCGTGACCCCGGAGCGCAACAGGCGCGCACGATTCACGGCGTTCTCGAGGCTGATGGCCACGATCACGCCGAGATGCGCGAGAAAATCCGCCGCCAGGTCGTGCGTGAACCGCTGCGCATCGCGGCTGCCGAAGGCGATCACGCCGATGGCGCGGTTGTCGCGCGGCAACGGGATCAGCGCGAGGCTGCCGCGGGTCAGCGACGGGGAGACCAGCAGCTCGTGGTCGGCCGCATCGAATGGCCCGAGCCACGGACGATCGAACTGCGCGAGGCGCGGCGCCAGCGGCGACACGGCATCGACGAAGCGCACTTCCTCGATCACCGCGCTGCTGAGCTGTTCGTTGCCGGACAGATGCCGCAGCTCGTGCTGGGGATCGAACAACGTGAGCGTCACCACGTCCAGGCCGTAGGCATCCCGCAGGCCCGACACGATGCGGTCGAAGAGCTCCCCGAGCGAGTGCGCGCGCAGCAGCTCGATCTCGCGCGCCTGCGTCTTGCGCAACAGCAGCTCATTGCGCTGGACCTCGTCGGTCAGTGCGCGTAGCCGCTCGCGCAACTCCTCCGTGGTACCCGCGTATGGATCGCGCGTGGCGCGATTCACGCACGCCGCTCCGTGACCGAGCGGCGATCCTCCAGGTATTCGCGGCCGCGGCGCATCAGGTTTTCGAAGGCCGTGAAGTCCTGCGATAGCACCGCCGTGCGCAGCCGCTCGATGGCCTGCGACAGCGCCTCGAGTGATTCCGACCCATAGTCGTTCAGGCTCTGGATCTCGAAATACAGCTCGGGGCTCTCCTGGGCCACCTTCGACGCCACGTCGAGCTGCGAGTCGAACGTGGTCGACGAGAGTTTCGCGAGCCGCGGCGCCGCCTCGCCGCTCTCGGCGAGCGCGGTGAAGAACGCGATGTTGAGCGCGTGCGAGAGCCCCAGCACGTAGGCGATCAGCCGGTCGTGGTCGTCCAGCGACATGACGACCTGCTCGACCATGGTCGAGGCGAACAGCTCGCGGGCCGCGGCCGTGGCCTCGGCCGAGCCGGCCTCGACGAAGATCACGTGGCGGCCGGACAGCAGCTCCGTGTCCGGCCCGAACATCGGATGCAACGAGGTCACTCGGCAACCATGCGACTTGAGCGCGTTGAGCCCCGCCCGGAGCGGCGACTTCAGCGAACCCACGTCGAAGATCACGCCCTTCGGGCGGCGCATCGCCAGCTCGCGCAGGATCTTGTCGGTGATGCCGAGCGGCGTGGCGATGACGATGAAGTCGTGTTTCAGAGCGCTGTCGCGCCAGTCGGGGACGTGCGTGAATCCGGCAGGAGCGCCCGCCGGGTCGGCAACCTCGACGGCGAACCCCTGCGAGGCCATGAATTCGGCAAACCAGCGCCCCATCTTGCCCGCGCCGCCGATCACCAGCGCACTGCGACCCGAGCCGGCGCCCTGCGCCGCGACGCTCGCCTGCTCCTGGGTAGTTAGGGAGGAGCGGATCAGCAGGCGCAGGATGTTCTCGGCCACCTGCGGCGACACGCCGTACTGCCGCCCGGCCTCGCGCGCCGCGACCAGCACTTCCTTCTCGCGGTTGTAGTCGCGCGTCGCCTGGCCGGTCGCGCGCTTGGCGCGCGCCACTTCACGGCTGGTTTCCTGCCGTTTGCCGACCAGTTCGAGGATCTGCCGGTCGAGTTCGTTGATCCTGCGGCGCAGGTCGTCGAGCGAGCTCATGAAAACACCCTGTTGAACGTATACGGACCTAGCTTTTACGGGCTGCGACGCATGACTGCAAGGTAGTCCGTCCACGGATAACATATCGGCCATGGAGATCTACAACGACCTGCTTCCGGATCCGCTGCCCACCGAACCCATGGCATTGGCCGGCGCCTGGCTCGCGACGGCACTCGCGGCGCGCCAGCAGCCGAACCCCGACGCCATGGTGCTCGCCACCGCCACCGCCGACGGCCAACCGTCGGCGCGCATCGTGTTGTGCAAGGAACTGGACGCCGAGAACGGCCGGGTGTCGTTCGTGACCAATTACGACTCGCGCAAGGGCCGCGAGCTCGAGCAGAACGCGCGCGCCGCGCTGGTATTCCACTGGGATCACGCGCACCGCCAGGTGCGCATCGAAGGCGTGGTGGTCAAGGCGCCCGCCACCGAGAGCGACGCCTATTTCGCGACACGCAACTGGCAGCGACGCCTCGGCGCCTGGGCCAGCGCGCAGAGCCAGCCTCTGGGTTCGCGCGAGCAGCTCAACGCCGCGGTGCGCGCGACGGCCGAGCGCTTCGGCGCACCCTTGCCGACGGCGGAGAACATCAACGACTCCCCCGGCGTGCAGATCCCGCGGCCGCCCTTCTGGGGCGGCTACTACGTCTGGGCCGACGCCGTGGAACTGTGGGTCGAGGGCGCCGCGCGCATCCACGAGCGCGCCCGCTGGACACGCTCCCTAACTACCGACGGCACGGCCCCCGCTTCGATCGTGGGCGCCGGGCCCTGGTCGGCCACCCGCCTGCAGCCCTGAGCCAGAGCTCCAGCACCGTGTGGCGCAAGCTGCGCATCGCGATCCTGCTGCTGATCCTGGCGATCGCGGTGTATTCGAACTGGCAAGACCGGCTGAGCACCACCGATTGGGACGAGACGTTGTGGATCGGCGTATTTCCCGTCAACGCGGACGACGGTGATGCCGGCGAAAGCTACATTTCCGCGCTGACCACGCAGGACGTGGCGGACGTCGAGCGCTTCATCAACGAGGAAGCCCATCGTTACGGCATCACGCTGGACCGCCCCGTGCGCGTCGACCTGTACCCGGAGGTCGGCGAGAAGCCGCCACAGCACGACGTCAACGGCAACGTGTTCGCCACCATGTGGTGGAGCCTCAAGCTGCGGCTGTATGCGCGTCGCAACTCGCACCCGGAGGGCAGACCGCCACCGCAGATCCGCGTCTTCGTGATGTTCCATGACCCGGCGTTCTCGCGCTCCGTGCCCCACTCCGTCGGCCTGCAGCGCGGGCTGGTCGGCGTGGTGCACGCCTTCGCCGAACATGCGATGACGCCGTCGAACAACGTGGTCATCGCACACGAGATCCTGCATACGCTCGGGGCCACCGACAAGTACGATCCCGCGACCCTCGCGCCCATCTACCCGGATGGTTACGGCGAACCGGAGCGCGAGCCGCGCTTTCCCCAGGAGCTCACCGAGATCATGGCGGGCCGCTACGCGGTGGATGCGCACACCTTCGAAATGCCGGCCTCCCTCGACGAGGTGGTGGTCGGCGACGCCACCGCGCGCGAAATCCGCTGGGCGCACGAGTGAACGCCCTGCTTGCAACCCGGGGCCTGCGCATCGCGGTGCCGAACCGCGTGCTCGTGGAGTCCTTCGACTGCGCGGTGCGCGCCGGCGAGTTCATCGCATTGCTCGGCAGCAATGGCGCCGGGAAGTCGCTGTTGCTGCGTACGCTTGCCGGACTCCGGCCCGCGAGCGGCGGCTCCGTCCAGCTCGATGGCCTGCCCCTCGATTCGATGCCGCGCCGCGCGATCGCCCGGCGCATGGGGTTCCTGCCGCAGGATCCCGACGCGCCACCCCAGGGTTCGCTGTTCGAGTCCGTGTTGCTGGGCCGGCACGCGCACCTCGGCTTCTGGGAAACCCAAGGCGCGGCGGAGCAAAGCCGCGCCGCTGACGCGCTGGGCGAAGTGGGGCTGGCCGCGCTCGCCAACCGCGAGCTCGCCACGCTCTCGGGCGGCGAGCAACGCCGCGCCGCCATCGCGCGGCTGCTGGTGCAGTCTCCGGCTATCTACCTGCTCGACGAGCCCACCAATCATCTGGACCCCTCACAACAGGTCGGCATCCTCGAACATGCACGCCGCCTGGCGCGTGGCGGCGCCGCGGTGCTCGCCAGTCTGCACGATCCGAACCTGGCGCTGCGCTTCGCGGACCGCGCCTGGTTGCTGGCGGGCACCGGAAAAGTGGAGATCGTGGAGAGCGCGCAACTCGGCCCGGCGCACCTGGCGCAGCTCTACGGACTCGAATATGCCGAGGGCCACATCGGTGGCCAACGTTTCATGGCGCCGGCGCACCCTGCTGGCAGTCGTTGATGACCGCCAGGCGCAGCGCCGCCGGTCCGAAGCTGCCTTCGTAGCCATACCAGCGCGTCGCCACCTTTTCGAGCCGCTCACGCCGCGCCGGCACTTCCTCCCAGGCGATCTCCTGCATGCGGAGTACGCGGTCGAGCGGTTCGCCCGACTTCTTGAGCTCCAGCGCACGTTGCGCCACGACGAGCTCCGTTTCGCAATGAGCCGGCACGGTGGATGGTGGCGGGGACGGAGCGGTTACCGGCGCCGCCGGCTCGTCGGCCTCCGCGGCCTCTTCGCCTTCAGATGCGCTGACGGGTTCCGCGGCGACCACCCTGGGTTTGCCGGCGTGAACCTCGGCCAGCCGCTTGCTCGCGTTGTATGCGTACAGCAGCGCCGCCACGCCGAGAATCCCGAAGACACCCCAGCGCAGGAACACGGACATGGTTCAGCGTCCGAACTGGATCCGGTCGAGCACCGGCTGGTGCAAAAGCCCATTGGTCGCGAGCACCGTGGTGGTGTCGAGCTTCACCGGCCCCCCGGTGAGATCCGTGAACCGTCCGCCCGCTTCTTCCACGACCACCGTGAGTGCCGCGATGTCGAGGATGTTCACATCCGATTCGATCACCACGTCGACCGCGGCGCGCGCCAGCAGGTGGTAATGCACGAAATCCCCGTAACCCCGGATGCGGTTGGTCGCGCCGATCAGCGCGCCGAATCGTGACCATGCCGGCGAGGCTGCCAACGTCTTGAGATTGCCGCTCGAGACGATCGCGGCATCGAGCGCACTCACCTGGCTCACCTGGATGCGTTTGCCGTCGAGGAACGCGCCCCGGCCCCGCTCGGCCCAGGCGAGCTCGTTGTACGCCGGCGCACAGGAGACGCCGAGCACGAAGCGCCCGCCGCGCATCAGCGCAATCTGCGTCGAGAAAAACGGGCTCTCGCGCACGAAGGACTTGGTGCCGTCGATGGGGTCGACCAGCCAGACACTCTCCGCATTCATGTCCGACTTGCCGGTTTCCTCGCCGAAGAAGCCGAAGGTCGGGAATCGCTTCGTCAGCAGGTCCCGGATGACTTCTTCGGCACGGACGTCGGCCTCCGTGACCGGCGACTTGTCCGCCTTGATCTCGGTCTTGACATTACGTTGATAGAAACCGCGGATGACTTCCGCGGCGGCGTTGGCCGCCTCGAGCGCGGCTTTCAATTCGGGTGATTGGTCTGCGGATGACATGGCGCGCGAAGCCTGCGTGAGCGGTGCCGGACCTGTCAATTCAGGCCGAATCCCGCTACAGTTCGCGCGCCGCAAGGTTACGGGAAGCTGGTGTGAAACCAGCACTGCCCCCGCAACGGTAAGCGAACCCAAGCGCATCAACATGCCACTGAGCCCAGGCTCGGGAAGGCGATGCGCCCGGAGTGTGAACTCCAGTTCGTGAGTCCGGAGACCGGCCTTGCGGCATTCGCCCCAACTCAACCCATGCGGGAATGCATGGAAAGGCTGTTTCAAATGTTCCAGAAGAATCTGGCGTCGCATATCGCGATCGCCGTCTCCGTCGCCTGTGCCACGAACGCCGCCTGCGCGCAGGACGAGCTCGAGGAAACCGTCGTCACCGCGACGCGTACGCCCCGCCCGCTCGATTCCGTCGGCGCGCCGGTCATCGTCATCTCGCGCAATGACATCGAGCGCTCGATGGCCACCGACGTGAGCGAGATCCTGCAGCAGCAGGCCGGGCTCGAGATCGCCCGCAATGGTGGCCCCGGTCAAACTACTTCCCTGTTCACGCGCGGCACCGAGAGCAACCATACCGTGGTACTGGTCGACGGCGTCCGCATGAATCCGGGCACCATCGGCGGCGCCGCGCTGCAGAACATCGATCCCGAATCCCTAGAGCGCATCGAAATCGTCAAGGGCCCGGGATCGTCGTTGTATGGCACCGAGGCCATCGGTGGCGTCGTCCAGTTGTTCACCCGGGGCGCCGAGAAATCCGGCGTGAGCGGCGGCGCCACGTACGGCAGCAATGCCACCGGGCAGTTGTACGGTGATGCGGCCTGGTCCGGCGATCGCGTCAAGCTCGGCGTCGGCGGCGGCTACACCGAGAGCGAAGGCATGCCCACCTTCGTCGATGACGACGTGGACCGCGGATACCGCGACGTCACCGCGCGCGTGTTCGGCGAAGTGGCCGCGACCGATGCGCTGAAGTTCCGCGCGCGCGGCTGGAACAGCTCGGGCCGCACGGAATACTCCTCGCAGACCTTCGGCGACCCGCCCTATGCCACGGTCTCCCAGGACTTCGAAAACAGCGTTTATTCGCTCGAGACCGAGTACCGGCGCGATGACGGCTTCGGTGTGCGCGCCAGCATCGGTCGCGTCATCGACGACATCGAGCAGCTGCAGGAAGGTTTTGGCCCGGCGCTGTTCGACTATGCGCGCACGCGGCGCGTGACCGGCGAAGTGCAGCTCGACCTCGCCCGCATCGCGACGCACTCGCTTTCGATGGGTGTCGCGCACAGCGACGAGCGCGCCCGTGCGCAATCGTTCGGCACGGTGATCGACGAGGGCACGATGGTCAACCAGGCTTTCATGCAGGACCAGTTCAGTCTCGGCCGTCTCGACTCGCGCATCGCACTCGGCTACGTGGACCACGAGACCTTCGGCAGCGAAGTGACGTGGAACGCCGACTTCGGCGTTGCGTTCGGCAAGGGCACACGCGTGTCGCTCTCCGGCGGCAAGGCCTTCCGTGCACCCGATAGCACGGATCGTTTCGGCTTCGGCGGCAACCCGGACCTGCAACCGGAAATCTCCGAACAGGTCGAGCTCACGCTGCGGCAGAAGATCGGCCAGCACCAGCAGGCCTGGGTCTCGGCCTTCGACAACCGCATCGACGATCTCATCACCTACGTGTTCGATCCGGTCACCTTCGACGGTCGCAACGAGAACATCGACCGGGCGCACATCCAGGGCGTCGAACTGGGCTACCAGTTCACCGGCGAGGCCTGGCGTGCGCGCGCCGAGCTCACGCTGCAGGATCCGCGCGACGAGACCACGGACGAGCGCCTGCTGCGGCGCTCACGCGAAGCCCTGGTGCTGGCCGTGTCGCGCGACGTCGGACCGCTCGACCTCGGCGTCGACCTGCAGGCCTACGGGAACCGCAAGGACGTGAGCTTTCCCGACAACGTCACGCTGGATTCCTACCAGCTGGTCAACGCGACCGCGCGTTACCGCGTCAACTCCGCGCTGACCGTGCAGGCGCGCCTGGAGAACGCCTTCGACGAGGATTACACGCTGGTCCAGGGCTATCGCACCGAAGGCCGCTCGTACACCATAGGAGTCCGGTACAGCTTCGAATAAAGGTGCCCCATGGGACATCGCTTGAGCAGGATCTATACGCGCACAGGCGATGACGGCACCACCGGCCTCGGTGATGGCAGCCGGGTACGCAAGGATCATGCGCGGGTCGAGGCTTACGGCACCGTTGACGAGGCCAACAGCACGATCGGCATGATCCTCGCGGTCCCCGGCCTGCCGCAGGACGTCACCCGCTGCCTCACGGAAATCCAGCACGACCTGTTCGACCTCGGCGGCGAGCTCTGCATCCCGGGCACGCAGGCCGTCAAGGCGGAACGCATCGCGCAACTCGAGCAGGTGCTGGATCGATTCAACGACCCGCTGCCTGCGCTCAAGGATTTCATCCTGCCGGGTGGTGGACCGGCGGCGTCCGCCTGTCACCTCGCACGGACCATCGTGCGGCGCGCGGAGCGCCGCGTGTGGTCACTTGCGGAGACCGAGTCCGTCAACGTCGAGGTGCCGCGTTATCTCAACCGGTTGTCCGACCTGTTGTTCGTCATCGCACGCGTGCTGGCGCGTCACGAACATGGTTCGGAAGTGTTGTGGCGCCACGATCGCGGCGCGGGCAGACAGTCCTAACGGATCTGTACCCAGTCGAAGGATGGGCCCGGGTCAGTCTTGCGTCCCGGCGCCACGTCCGAATGCCCGACGATCCGGTCGCGCGTGATCGCGGGATAGGCGTCCGACAGCAGCGGCAGCAGCGTACGCAGGGCAGTGTATTGCTCGGGCTCGTAAGGCATCTCGTCCGTCCCCTCGCACTCGATGCCGATCGAATAGTCGTTGCACGCGTCGCGTCCCTGCCAGCTCGATTTGCCCGCATGCCACGCACGCTGGTTGAAGGACACGTATTGCACCACCCGGCCATCGCGTCGGACCAGCAGGTGCGCCGAGGCCCGCAGGCCCGTGAGCGTGGCGAAGAACTCGTGATGCTCCGGCGGCATGTGCGCGCCGGTGAACAGCCGGGAAATCCACGGCCCGCCGAATTCCCCGGGTGGCAGGCTGATCCCGTGCAACACGATGAGGTCCGGCACCACGCCCGAAGGTCGCGCGTCGAAGTGCGGCGACAGCACCTGTTTGACGCCGATCAACAGGCCGGTAGCAATGTCGAGCCGCATGGCGCGAGCATGCCACAATAGTCCTCGTGAATAACGACAACAGCTGGGTCGAGCGCGATCTCCGGCACGTGTGGCATCCGTGCACGCAGATGAAGGATCACGAATCGGTGCCGCTGATCCCGCTGCGTTCGGGCAGCGGCGTGTGGCTCGCGGATTTCGCCGGCAAGCGCTACGTCGACGGCATCAGCTCCTGGTGGGTGAATCTCTTCGGGCACGCCAATCCAACCATCAACGCCGCGATTCGCGAACAGCTCGAGCGCCTCGAGCACGCGATCTTCGCGGGCTTCACGCACGAACCCGCGGTGACGCTCGCGGAGGAGCTGGTGCGCATCGCGCCGGCCGGCCTCGACCGCTGCTTCTTCGCCGATAACGGCTCGGCCGCCATCGAAGTGGCCATCAAGATGAGCTTCCATTTCTGGCGCAACAGCGGGCACTCGAAGAAGACGCGCTTCGTGACGCTCGCCAACAGTTATCACGGCGAGACGCTGGGCGCGCTCGCGGTGGGCAACGTCGATCTCTACAAGTCCATCTACCGGCCGCTGCTCATGGACGTGATCACCGTGCCGTCGCCGGATTCGTTTGCTCGCGAACCCGGTGTCAGCGAGGCCGAACACGCCGAACGCATGTTCGCGGCCATGGAAGCCACGCTTACGCAGCACGCCGGCGAAATCGCCGCGGTGATCGTCGAGCCGCTGGTGCAATGCGCGGGCGGCATGCGCATGTACGATCCGCGTTACCTGCAGCTGCTGCGGGCGGCCTGCGACCGCCACGGCGTGCACCTCATCGCGGACGAAATTGCAGTCGGCTTCGGGCGCACCGGCACGCTGTTCGCCTGCGAGCAGGCGGGTATCCGGCCTGACTACCTGTGCCTGTCGAAGGGCCTGACCGGCGGATACCTGCCGCTCTCGGTGGTCATGACCACCGAGGCCGTGTACGCGGCCTTCTACGACGAATACGTGAAGCTCAACGCGTTCCTGCATTCACACAGCTACACCGGCAATCCGCTGGCCTGCGCCGCCGCGAACGCGACGCTGCGCATCTTCCGCGAGCAGGACGTGCTGGAGCGCAACCGCGCGACCGCGCGCCGCCTGGCCGCGAGCGTCGAACACCTGCGCGACCACCGCCACGTGGCCGAGATCCGCCAGCGCGGCATGATCCTCGCCATCGAGCTCGTCAAGGACCGCGCGAGCCGCGAGCCGTGGCCCTGGCAGGAGCGCCGCGGCCTGCGCATCTACCGCCATGCGCTCGAACACGGCGCGTTGATCCGGCCGATCGGCACCACGGTGTACTTCATGCCGCCCTACGTCATCGAGCAAGCCGAGATAGATCTGCTGGCGCGTGTCGCCACGTCCGGTATCGACGTCGCATGCGCCTGACCCGAATCTACGTGCCCGCGCCGCTGCGCGCGGGTAGTGAGATCACGCTGCCCACGCAGGCCGGCGGGCACCTCACGCGAGTGCTGCGGCTCGCGGCTGGAGCGCCCTTCGTGATGTTCAACGGCGAAGGTGGCGAGTACGCGGCTGAAATTTCCGCCACGGGCAAGCAGGTGCGCTCGCACGTGCTGCGGCATGACCCCATCGAACGCGAGTCACCGCTGGCCATCACGCTGCTCCAGGGCGTCGCGCGCGGCGAACGCATGGATCTGATCGTGCAGAAGGCCACCGAGCTCGGCGTCGCGCGCATCGTGCCCGTGCTCGCCGAGCGATCGGTGGTGAAGGTCGATCCGAAGCAGCGCGAGCGCAAGCGCGAACACTGGCAGTCGATCGTGGTGTCGGCGTGCGAACAATGCGGGCGCAACCGCGTGCCGGCCGTGCACGACGTCGTTTCGTTGGGAGACGCTTTGAAGGGTTTGCCGGAGGACGGCACGCGATGCCTGCTGGCGGCGGATGCCACCGCGTCCCTGGCCCAGGTCGCCGCGCGTACGCCCGGCGCGCCGCTCGTGCTGCTCATCGGGCCCGAGGGTGGTCTCGCCGATCACGAAGACAAGCTCGCGCAGGCCCACGGCTTCATCTCCTGCCGACTCGGCCCGCGTATCATGCGCACCGAAACCGCCGGGCTGGCGGCGCTGGCTGCGCTGCAGGCCGTGGCCGGGGATTTCAGGCTCTGAGGACCATCACATGGGCGCCGCCTCGAACTGGTTCACCTGGGCGTTGTTGTCGGCGGTTTTCGCCGCGCTGACCACGGTGTTCGCCAAGATCGGCGTCGCCGACGTCGATGCCGACCTCGCCACCTTCATCCGCACGCTGGTCATCGTGGTGTTGTTGGGCGTCATGGTCGCGGCCGCGGGCAAGTGGACCAACCCGCTGCTGCTGCCGGCACGCACATTGTGGTTCCTGCTGCTGTCGGCGCTCGCCACCGGCGCTTCGTGGATCTGCTATTTCCGCGCATTGAAGGCGGGCGACGCCTCGCTGGTCGCGTCGGTGGACAAGTCCAGCCTGCTGCTCGTGGCGCTGTTTGCCGTCGCATTCCTCGGTGAGCGTCCCGCGCCACGCCAATGGTTCGGATTCGCGTTGATCGCTGCCGGCGTCCTCACGCTGGGCTGGCGGCGCTGAGGTGCTCGTGTACGACATGAAACCGGATGCGCCGCAGGCGCGCGCTCTCTTCCACCGGCGACTGCTGGTGCACGCCTCGCTCGCCATGGGGCTCATCGCCTTTTCCATCGGTATCGGCATCCTCGGCTACTGCCAGTTCGAGCACCTGGGCGTGCTCGACGGATTCCTGAACACCGCCATGCTGCTCGGTGGCATGGGCCCCGTGAACGCACCGGTGACGCCGGCCGGCAAACTGTTCGCGGGCCTGTTCGCGCTCTATGCCGGGCTGGTTTTCATCGTCACGGCCGGGCTGCTGTTCGCGCCGCTCGTGCACCGGCTCATGCATCGGCTGCATTGGGACCAGAAATGACGGTGGGCACATGAAACTGCGCACGGTGCAGGCCACGCGTTACGTGACGCCGCTGCGCGAGGGCGGCTCGTTGCCCGCGATCGTCGAAGCCGACGACGCCGGCATGTACGTGGTGAAATTCCGCGGCGCCGGCCAGGGTCCCAAGGTGCTCACGGCCGAGCTCATCGTCGGCGAACTGGCGCGCGCGGCCGGGCTGCGCATGCCGGAGCTGGCATTCATCGGGCTCGAGGCGGACCTGGCGCGTACCGAACCCGACGCGGAGATCCAGCAGCTGATCCGGGCCAGCGCCGGCCTCAACCTCGCGCTCGACTATCTACCGGGCTCGGTGACCTTCGATCCCATCGTGGACCAGCCCGACCCGCTGCTCGCGTCCAGCATCGTGTGGTTCGACGCGTTCTGCAGCAACGTCGACCGCACTGCGCGCAATGCCAACATGCTCATGTGGCATCGGCAGCTGTGGCTCATCGATCACGGCGCGGCGCTGTACTTCCATCACGGCTGGAACGCGACGGATCGCAGCCAGGATGCCTTCCCGCTCATCCGTGACCACATCCTGTTGCCGTTCGCGGCGGCGCTGCCGGAGGCGGACGCCGCTCTGACGGAGCGCATCACGCCCGAGGTCATCCGCGAAATCGTGGAATTGGTGCCGGAGGAGTGGCTCGCCGCCGACACCAGCTTCGAGTCGCCGCGCGCCACGCGCGATGCATACATCCGCCATCTCGAGCGCCGGCTGCAGCCGCCGCGCCCATTTCTCACGGAGGCCCTGCGTGCCCGCTCACAGCTCCTATGATTACGCGCTGATCCGCGTGGTGCCGCGCGTGGAGCGCCAGGAATTCGTGAATGCGGGGGTCATCGTCTGGTGCCGTGAGCACGACGTGCTCGATGCGCGTATTGCGCTCGATGAAGCCCGGCTGCGGGCGCTGGATCCGGGCGTCGACCTCGAGGCCGTGCGAGGGCATCTGCAGAGCATCGAAGTGATTTGCCGGGGCGGCCCGACTGCGGGACCGATCGGCAGCATGTCCAAGCGCGAACGATTCGACTGGCTGGTTGCGCCCCGCAGCACCATCATCCAGACGTCGGCCGTGCACTCAGGGCGCAGCGGCGACATGGCGGCCACCCTGGAGCATCTGCTCGACAAGATGGTGCGGTAGCGGCGCTACTCCACCAGGACCGAAGTTTCCTCGGCGACCATTTCCTCGATGCGCTCGAGGTCCGGGATCCACGGCGCCTCGTTGATCATGCGCACCTGCGAAATGATGGGCGTGCGCTCGGGAAACGTCTTGGTCGGATCCGGCCGCAGGATGTCGGCGCTCACACGCACCAGCTGCGGGAAGCCCTGCGACACGATGCCGTAGTAACCGCCTTCGATCTGCGCGCCGAGCGCAAACAGCACCACCACGCGCGTGCGCCCGGTGAGCGGCGGGATGGTCTGGCCGCAGGTTCCTTCGAAGGAGATCAGCGGGATCTGCCGATTGTTCCAGGCGAACATGCCGAGATACCACGGCGGCGCGCCGGGCATCTCCGACGGCTGCTGGAAGCCTACGACCTCCGCGACGCAGGAACGCGGGATGATCAGGCGGCCGTCGAGCAACGGCACCAGGAGGCTGTAGATCTCCGAGATTCTCTCGACCATATGCTTAATTGGCCTCCCGGAGATGCGCCTCGCGGCGGCGCGCAATCAAAGGCTCGATCGCCTCGAGCAGCTGCGCTTCCTGGTACGGCTTGCCGAGGTAGTCGTCGACGCCGATCTCGATGGCACGCGCGCGGTGTTTCTCGCCCACGCGCGAGGTGATCATGATGATGGGGATGCCCGCGAGACGCGTATCCGCGCGCACCTGGGTCGCGACTTCGTAGCCGTCCATGCGCGGCATCTCGATGTCGAGCAGGATGATGTCCGGCGTGTGCTCCTGGAGCATTTCCATCGCATCGACGCCGTCGCGCGCGGTCAACACGCGCATGCCGTTGCGTTCCAGCAGGCGCTGCGTCACGCGGCGCACGGTGATCGAGTCGTCGACCACCAGCGCGATCGAGCGGTTGTCGGTCTTCTCGCGCGGCATCACGGGCTCGGTGCGCGCGCGCCAGTCGGCACGCACCAGCGCACCGATGTCCAGAATGATGACGATGCGGCCGTCACCGAGGATCGTGGCGCCGGAGATGCCGCGGATGGCCGCGATCTGCGGGCCCACGCTCTTGACCACAATTTCTCGCGAGCCGACGAGCTCGTCGGTGACCAGACCCGTGGAATGTTCGCCGGCGCGCACCAGGATCACGGGCACGGTCACGTCGCCATCCGGCAGCGGGCCCGGCTCGCGGCCGACGTAGAACGCCAGGTGCTGGAACTTGTACTTCTGCCCGCCGTATTCGAACGGCGGCGCCTCGGGTCCGAGATGCGCTTCGACTTCGGCGCGCGAGAGTCGTACCACGCCTTCGACGGTGGGCAGCGGCAGCGCGTACAGCTCGTCGTTGGCGCGCAGGATCAGCGCGTGGCTGATCGCGAGCGTCAGCGGCAGGCGGATCGTGAAGCGCGATCCCTGGCCCTGCTTGGTTTCCATGTGCAGCGCGCCGCCGAGCTTCTTGATCTCGTTGGCGACCACGTCCATGCCGACGCCGCGGCCGGACAACGTGCTGACCTGGCCCGCGGTCGAGAAACCGGGCTCGAGGATGAGCTGCATGATGTCGTCATCGGAGAGCTGCTGATCGGCGCGCACCAGGCCCAGCGAAATGCCCTTGTCGCGGATGGCCTTGAGGTTCATGCCGCCGCCGTCGTCGGAGACCTCGACGACCACTTCGCTGCCTTCGCGATGCAGCGCGATCGTGATCGTGCCGGATTCGTTCTTGCCCTTCTTCTTGCGCTCTTCGGGCGTCTCGATGCCGTGCGCGACGGCGTTACGCAGCATGTGCTCGAACGGCGGCATCATGCGCTCGAGCACCTGGCGATCGAGCTCGCCCGAGGCGCCCTCGATGTGCAGCTCCGCTTTCTTGTGCGTGTCGGTCGCGGCCTGGCGCACGATGCGCGACAGGCGCTGCACGTGGCGCTGGAACGGCACCATGCGCGTGCGCATGAGGCCGTTCTGCAGCTCCGTGATCGTGCGGGCCTGCTGGGTCAGCAGGTTCTGTGTGTCCTTGGTCAGCGTCTCGAGCAGCTGCTGGATGCTGCCGACGTCGTTGGCCGTTTCGGCCAGCGCGCGCGAGAACTGCTGGATCGAGGAGTAACGATCGAGCTCGAGCGGATCGAATTCGCCGCGCGTGCCCTTCTCTTCCTCGTAGCGATGCAGGATCTGCGCCTCGGTTTCGAGCTCGAGCTTGCGCAGCTGCTCCTTGAGGCGCGTGACCGTGCGCGACAACTCGCCGACGTTGAAATCGATGGAGCCGATCTGCTGCTCGAGACGCGCGCGCGCGATGCTCGCTTCGCCGGAGTTGTTGAGCAGCTGGTCGAGCAGCTCGGCGTCGACGCGCGCCAGTTCCTGGCGATCGGCGGGCGCCGTGGGCTCGCGGCCCGGCGGCACTGCGCCCGGCGGCAACAGCGGCGCGTCCGCGGCCTCTGAATCCTTCGCGAAACCCGCCGACGGCGGATCCTTCGGCGCGGAGCGCGTGATGATTGAAACTGGCTCGACGGGCGACGCGGCAGCGAAGCTCGTCGCTGGCGTCGGCACGCGATCGTTCTCGGACGGGCTCGGCTGCGGCGACCGGTCGTCCCAGACGGGCGCGAGCACCGGCGGTTCCGGCGCGAGCTCGGCGCGCGGCAACGGCGCGGGCTTGGGGGTGGGCACGGCCGTGAGCACCGGTGGCGCGGCCGGCTTCGGCGGCGCGCTAACTACCGGGGCCGGTGCGGGCC
>DATEII010000024.1:0-18326 GCA_035279135.1 Steroidobacteraceae bacterium | reverse complement strand
ATTCTGGGTATCGCGCTCGTAGTTCTGCTCCTACTGATCGCGTTTTCCTCCGGCACCGAAGTCGCCATGCTCTCGGCGAACCGCTACAAGATCCGGGCGGCCGCGAAGGCCGGCAAGCGTACCGCCAAGGCGTTGGACCAGCTCCTCGCCAAGCCCGACAGCTGGCTCGGCGCCAACCTCGTGGTGCTGGCGCTGGCGAGCGTCGCGGCCTCCTCGATCGCCACGTTGTTAGCGCAGCGCACCGGCTACGAGCACGCCATCCCGGTGACCATGGCGACGCTGTCCGTGTTCATGATCATCTTCTGCGAGCTCGCGCCGAAGATCTACGCGGCGCTCAAGCCGGATCCGGTGGCGCTGTCGTCCACCTACATCTACAAGGTGCTGGTGTTCCTCGCGACGCCGATCACCTGGTTCACGAACAAGGCCGCCTACGGATTCCTGCGGTTGTTCGGCGTGAAGCCGGTGCGCTCGGACGGCGCGGCCATGTCCGCCGAGGAGCTGCGTTCGGTTGTCGCCGAAGCCGGACCGATGATCCCGACGCGCCATCGCCAGATGCTGCTGTCCATCCTCGATCTCGAGCACATCACCGTGAACGACATCATGGTGCCGCGCCAGGACATCGCCTCGATCGACGTCGAGGACGACTGGGAAGACATCCTCGACCAGTTGCGACAGACGCCGCACACGCGCCTGCCACTGCACGAAGGCGAGCTCGACAACCTCATCGGCATCATCCACATGAAACGCGTGGCACAGGAACTGGCACGCGACACGCTGACGCGCGAGCGCCTCATCGAGCTCGCCAAGGCGCGCGAGCCCTATTTCGTCCCCGAGGGCACACCCCTGACCACGCAGCTCAACCAGTTCCAGCGCACCCGCCGCCGTCTGGGTTTCGTCGTCGATGAATACGGCGACATCCAGGGTTTCGTGACGCTCGAGGATATCCTCGAGGAGATCGTCGGCGAGTTCACCACCGATCCTGCGACCGTCACCCACAAACACGTGCATCGCGAAGCACCCGGCGTGTTCATCGTGAATGCCAGCGCCACGATCCGCGCGCTGAACCGCTCGCTCGGGTGGCAGCTGCCCACCGACGGCCCGAAGACCTTGAACGGCCTGCTCATCGAGAAACTCGAGACGCTGCCGGAAGCTGGCGCCGAGGTCAGCGTCGGCGAATACCAGTTCGAGGTGCTGCAGATCGGCGAGAACACCATTCGCACGGTGCGTGCGCGCAGGGTCGCGACCGCTTCCGTGACCTGACAGTGCGCAGCGGACATCGGGACCAGCTGCGCACGATCACGCGATGCACGTCCGTGACTAACCCAGCGCGATCCTGAGCGCCTCGTCGATGCGAGCGAGCGCGCGCACGCGCAGCCCCTCGATGGCCTGACGCGGCGCGTTCTCCGCCGGCACCAGCGCCGTCGTGAATCCCTGCTTCGCCGCCTCGCGCAGCCGCTCCTCGCCATACGCCACGGGGCGCAGCTCGCCCGTGAGCCCGATCTCGCCGAACGCGACGATCTTCTGATCGATGGCCTTGCCTGCGAGGCTCGAGGCCAGCGCCAGCGCGACCGGCAGGTCGCAAGCCGTCTCGGTGACCTCCAGGCCGCCGACCAGGTTCACGAACACGTCGTGCTCCTGCAGGTTCACGCCGGCATGGCGATTCATCACGGCTAACAACATGGCGACGCGTTGCGAGTCGAGCCCCTGCGCGACGCGGCGCGGCGCACCGAACACCATGCGGTCGACCAGCGCCTGCAGCTCGACCAGCAGCGGCCGGCGGCCGTCGCGCGTGACGGTGACGACGCTGCCAGGTGCCGGTTCACCGGAACGCGCCAGGAAAATCGCCGACGGATTGCGGACCTCGCGCAGTCCCTGCTCGCCCATGTGGAAGAACGCCAGCTCACCGACCGAACCGAAGCGGTTCTTGGTGGCGCGCACGTTGCGGAAGCGACTCGAGGCGTCGCTCTCGAAATAGAGCACCGTGTCCACCAGGTGTTCGAGCACACGCGGACCGGCGATGGCGCCATCCTTGGTCACGTGCCCCACGATGATGACGCTGACCTCCTCCGCCTTGGCGAATCGCACCAGCTGCGCGGTGCACTCGCGCAGCTGCGTCACCGCCCCGGCGGCCGTGCCCAGGGACGCGAGCTGCACTGTCTGGATGGAATCGATGACCAGCAGCCGGATGCGTTCCTCGCGGGCGCGCGCCAGCGCCGACTCGAGGTCCGTGTCCGCGACCACGCGCAGGTTGTTGGCCGACACACCGAGGCGACGCGCGCGCACGCCGATCTGCGCGGCCGATTCCTCGGCTGACAGGTACAGCGTCGGCGTCGTCGTGGATGCATGGTTCGCGAGCTGCAGCAGCAGCGTGGACTTGCCGATGCCGGGTTCGCCGCCTAGCAAGGTGACCGACCCGGGGATCAATCCGCCGCCGAGCACCCGGTCGAGCTCCGACATGCCGGTCGCGAGCCGGGGCAGTTCGGACGATGCCAGTTCGGTCATGGCGGCCGGTGCCGGTGCCGCCGCGGAGGCGGCCGCGGGCGCGCGTCGGGCCACGGTGCGCTGTTCGAGGGTGTTCCAGCGGGCGCATTGCGGGCATTGGCCCTGCCATTTGAGGGTTTCGGCGCCACAATCCGCGCACACGAATACGGTCGCCGGCTTAGCCATGATCGGGGGGATTTCCTCTGTTGGTCCGGCGTAAAGCGTGACGAAGTTCAAGGGGCTGACAGCCGCCTACTTCGGTACTGCCCCTAGTGTGCAGTAGTCCGGTGCGGGCCTTTCCGGTTCGCTTTAGCATTGCGGCGCTAGATCGTTGATTTTGGGTCGTTGAGTTTGGCCGTGCCCCCGGCGAAGTGTGACTTAATGCCGAAGGCCACCGGCCGACTGCTGGTAGGTTACGGCGTGTGCGGGGAAGCGTACGGCTGCCGAGCGGCTGTAGAGGGCACATTTTGGTGTTGAGCTTTGGTGTGATCGAAAAAACCGCTGATATTCGCCGGATCGTATGCCCCAGGTGACGAGCCTCAAGGGCAAGCTCACGTTCGTCGGCCAGACCGACACGGGACGCGTCCGCGAACACAACGAAGACACCATCGCCACCGATCCGGATGTGGGGTTGCTGGTGCTGGCCGACGGCATGGGTGGCTACAACGCGGGCGAAGTCGCCAGCGGCATCGCGGTGAAGACGATCACCAACCTGGTTCGCGAAGGCCTGTTGCGCGAGGACCTTGCGTCCATCGATCGCGGCACGGGTTTGTCGCGGCCGTCCATCGTCCTGCGCGACGCCATCACTCGCGCCAACAAGATCATCTACCAGACCGCGCGCTCGCAGGCCGAGTGCGAAGGCATGGGCACGACCGTGGTCGCGGCCCTCTTCTACGACAACCGGGTCTCCATCGCGCACGTCGGGGATTCGCGGTTGTATCGGCAACGCGGCAGCCAGATCGCCCAGGTCACCATGGATCATTCGCTGCTCCAGGAACTGGTCGACCGCGGCTTCTATTCCCCGGAAGAAGCGCAGCGTGCCGCCAACAAGAATTACGTGACACGCGCGCTGGGCGTCGAGCCCCAGGTCGAGGTCGAGGTGCAGGAGCACCCCGTCGACAAGGGCGACATCTTCATTCTTTGTTCGGACGGACTGTCCGACATGGTGGAAGATGAAGACATCCGTTTAACTATAAGTACCTTTGGTGCTAACCTAGATACGGTCGCTAAGCAGTTGATTCAGCTAGCCAACGAGAACGGTGGTCGTGACAACGTCTCGGTGGTGCTCGCCCAGGCCAATGAAGCCTTCCCGGCGAGTCGCGGTGTGATGGACAAACTTCTCGGCTGGTTCAGTTAAGGGACGAAAACGATGGCACGTCTGGTCTTGAGCCTGGATAACCAGGTGCTCGCCGAATACAACATGAACAAGGAGCGGTACACGATTGGCCGTCTCCCCGACAACGACATCCGCATCGACAACTCGGCGGTGTCGGGTCATCACTCGCTGATCATCAACATCCTCAACGACTCGTTCCTCGAGGATCTGAACAGCACCAACGGCACGTACGTGAACGGCAAGCTCATCAAGAAGCATGCCCTGCAACACGGCGACGTCGTGACCGTCGGTCATCACCAGCTGCGTTTCGTCGAAGACGACGAGGCCCAGGACGAATTCGAGAAGACGATGGTCATCCAGCCGTCGTCGCGTCCCGCCGCCGAGAAGATGCGCGCGGCGAAGGACGTGGCCGAGAAAGTCTCACAGGATCTTTCCGCCAGCGGCGCCCGCAAGGGCCTCGACGGCAAGACGCCGGTCAAGAAGGCCAAGCTGCAGGTGCTGTCCGGGTCGTTCGCCGGCCGCGAGCTCGAGCTCAACAAGGCACTAACTACCCTGGGACGGCCCGGCATCCAGGTGGCCGCCATCACGCGGCGCGCGGAAGGCTACTTCATCGTGCACGTGGACGCGGACAAGCCCGACAACTACCCGCTCGTGAACGGCGCCGCGATCGGCAGCCAGGCACGCAAGCTGACCGACAACGACGTCATCCAGCTCGCGGGCGTGAAGATGGGGTTCTTCGAGGCTTGAGGATTGAAATGGGGTCAGACCCCATTTGCCAGCAAAAGGGGCCGGACTTCCGGCCCCTTTTCATTTGAGCTCGAGCGGCACGCGCTGGCTCACGCCGCACAGCAATTCGTACGGGATCGTGTCGGCGTGCGTCGCCACCTCTTCGACGGGCAGGCCCTCGCCCCAGATCACGGCGTGGCTACCCGTGGCAACCTTCGGCGCGCCCGTGACGTCGACCGCGATCATGTCCATTGAAACCCGACCCACCAGCGGATATTTCGTGCCCGCAATCAACACCGGCGTGCCGCTGGCGAGATGCCGCGGCAGGCCGTCGCCATAACCGGCGGCGAGGATCGCGATCGAACTGTCGCGCTCGGCGCGCCAGGCGCCGGCGTAGCCCACGGTCTCGCTGCGCTTCACCTCGCGCACCGTGAGCACCGTGGTTTCGAGCGTCATCACGGGTTTCAGGCCATGCTTCGCCGCCGTGGCATCGGCGAACGGCGAAACGCCGTAGAGCGCGAGGCCCGGCCGCACCCAGTCGCCATGCGCGCGCGGGTGACCGAGCGTGCCCGCGGAGTTGCCGATGCTGGTGGCGAGGCGTTGCGCGCCCGTGAGACCGGCGGCTCGCAGCGTGGTTTCGAATTTTTCGATCTGCGCGAGGGTCATGGGCTCGCTGCGCTCGTCGGCGCGCGCCAGGTGAGTCATGGCACGCAACTCGAGCGCCGGCACGGTGAGTGCGCGCAGCCGCGTCAGCGCCGGACCGAAAGCCTCCGGCCGGAACCCGAGGCGATTCATGCCCGTGTCCATCTTGATCCAGACGACGAAGCGGCGCGCGTCGCGATGCGCCTCGAGTAGTTTGATCTGCAGCGGGTCGTGGACCACGAGCTCGAAGCGGTGGTGCGCGGCTTCGGCGAGCTGCTCGGCATTGAAGATGCCCTCGAGCAGCACGATGGGCGTGCGTATGCCGGCGCTGCGCAGCGCGACGCCCTCTTCCAGCCGGGCCACGGCCAGCGCATCGGCGTCCGCGAGCGCCAGCGCGGTCGACACGAGGCCGTGCCCATAGGCATTGGCCTTGATCACGGCCATGACCTTTGAGCCCGGCGCGTAGGCGCGGATGGTGCCGAGATTGTGGCGCAGCGCGGCCGTGTCGATCAGCGCGCGGAGCAGCCGGATCAACGCATGATCCCTTCGCCGTACGCCGGATCCACGTAGTTCTCGAAGCGGCTGTTCGCGCCCTTGAAGGTGAGCCGGATTTCACCGATCTCGCCGTTACGATGCTTGGCGAGGTCGATTTCGGCGACGCCCTTCTTCGGCGTCTCGCGGTTGTAGACCTCGTCGCGGTAGATCAGCAGGATCATGTCTGCGTCCTGCTCGATGGCGCCGGATTCACGAAGGTCCGACATCACCGGCTTCTTGTTCTCGCGCTGCTCGACGCCACGATTCAGCTGCGACAGCGCGATCACCGGGCATGACAGTTCTTTCGCGAGCGCCTTCAGGCCGCGCGAAATCTCCGAGATCTCGGTGGCGCGATTCTCCTTCGTGCCCGGCACCGTCATGAGCTGTAGATAGTCCACGACGATGAGGTCGAGCCCGTGCTCGCGCTTGATGCGTCGCGAGCGCGCGCGCAACTCGGTGGGCGTCAGCGCCGGCGTGTCATCGATGAAGATCTTCGCGTCCTGCAGCTGCTTGGTGGCGCTGGTGATGCGCGGCCAGTCGTCCTCGGACAGCTTGCCGCTGCGGATGTTGCCCAGGTGCACGCTGCCCACGGACGACAACATGCGCGTCAGGATCTGTTCGGCCGGCATTTCGAGCGAGAAAATGGCGACGGCCGCGCGGATTCCGTCCTTGAGCGCCGCGTACTCCGCCATGTTGATGGCCAGCGTCGACTTACCCATCGACGGGCGCCCCGCCACGATCAGCAGATCGCCGGGCCGCAATCCGCCGGTCTTGGCGTCGAAGTCGATGAAACCCGTGGGCAGGCCGCGCGGCTTGTTCGGGTTGTTGTACAAGTCGTCGATCTGGTCGATCAGCGCGGGCAATGCCTGCCGGGCGCTCACGTAACCCTTCCCTCGCGAGGAGCCTTCGGCGATCGCGAAGATCTTGCGCTCGGCCTGCTCGACGAGGTCGCGCGCCGACTCGCCTTCCTCGGTCCACACCGAGCTCGCGATTTCGCCGCCTACCGTGACCAGCGAGCGCAGCAAGGCGCGCTCCTTGACGATCTGGGCATACGCGCGCGCATTGGCCGCGCCCGGCGTGTCGCGGGTCAGCGTGCCGAGATAGGCGAGGCCGCCCGCCTCCTGCAGCTTGCCGAGGCGCTGCAGGTGCTCGGACACGGTGACCGGATCGCAGGGCTGCGCCTCGCCGGAAAGCGCGGCGATGCTTTCGAAAATGACCTTGTGGTCGGGCCCGAAGAAATCGTCGGCGATGATGACGTCGCCGACCTGGTCCCAGGCGGCCTTGTCGAGCATGAGTCCGCCGAGAACGGCCTGCTCGGCCTCGCGTGAATGCGGCGGCGCGCGCAGTTCACTGGCGACAGAATTCTCTCGGCGAAACTTGGGCGTGCTGGACATGGATCAGATTCCGGGACGAGGCACTGGGTGGAGAGGAATAGTTTCCACGCTCGATAACCCGCCGACCAGAGATATTTTCGTTGGTCCTTTATTGATTGAATTCAAACGAAGTCCCCGGCTCGCCAATGAGCACAACCTGGCAGCGCTCCTTGGACGAGCCGACGCTGTACTGCATGTCGGCCTGGAACTTGAAGGACAAGTTCTTCCGCGCGCAGCCCAGATTCACTTGGCTGATCGAGCCGTTCCTGACGACGACATCGAAGCGATTTCGCAGCAACGATGTGCCCCACCGGCCACGGTCGCCAATGACACCTCGCATGAGAACGAGCCCGTCGCCCGCCTGGATCGAATGGATTTCGTCGACCACCTTCTTGACGTTCTGGCGCATGTCCGGACTGGCTAGCGGTTCCAGCACCTCCCAGGTATCGAGCGCCGCCCCAAGGTCGGACGCTGCGACGTCGAGTTTGAACTTCCTGAACAATGCCGTGACGAAGAGGTCCTTCGGCAAATAGGTCGGCTGCCGCTCGCTTGCAATTGCCGCAGTCAGGTCCTCGCGCTGCTGCTCCGGCGTGCCCCAGGCGACGTGGTAGTAGTACTTGGCGAGGTTCGCGAAAGATTCTTCGTATAGATTCCTCGTCAAGGCATCCATTCGCTCGAGTTGCTGGTCGGCCTTTGTCTTGTCGCGTGCCTCGACTGCTTTCATCAAATTCCGGTATGCCTCGACGAAGTAAGGCCACGCCTTCTTTGCCGGCTGGCCAGCCGCGAATTTCATCTTGAACGTGAAGCGCGCGTCGACGGGAGTGCCGTCGCGTCGTGCCGGCTCGAAAGTCATGTTGTCCACCGCCCTCACAGCCGCCTTTTCGAATGCCAGCCTCCCGCTGGAATCGCTGACCATCACGTCGTGCGGCCTGCCGGACGGATCGACCATGAGCGTCAGCACCACCCAACCTTCCAATTCACCCTGGATCTCGTGGAACGGATACGGGTTCCCGGTGGGTCCCCGAACGATCTTCGGGTTCTGGACCACCTCGATCGGGATTTCATCTTTCCGCGACTCGCCGGGTGGCTCGGTCGCCATTGCGCCAATGGATGCGCCTGCCATCAAGCTCACGGCGAGCACTGCAAGGCCATTGTTCTTCATCCCCATTTCCCTCCCCCGGACGTTCCGCAGGCTAGCAGTTCAGCGGCACCGACAACCGCGAACCACGCACAAACGAAAACGGCGCCCGAAGGCGCCGTTTCCAGAAGCAACAAACAGTTCGCTTCTATTCTTCGGCCGTGATCGTCACCGGCAACTGCACGTCGATGTCCGTGTGCAGGTGCAGTGCCACCACGTGATCGCCGACCGTGCGCAGCGGGCCGTTCGGCAGGCGCACTTCGGAGCGCGCCAGCTTGTGGCCGGCCTTGGTGGTCGCCTCGGCGATGTCGGCCGTGCCGATCGAGCCGAACAGCTTGCCTTCGGTACCGGCCTTCGCCGTGATCTGTAGCTTGAAGTCCTTGAACGCAGCGGCGCGGCTCTCCGCGTCCTGGAACTGTTCGCGCGCGATCTTCTCGAGCTCGGCACGACGGGCTTCGAACTTCTTCACGTTCTCGGGCGTGGCCAGCGTGGCCTTGCCTTTCGGCAGCAGGAAGTTGCGGCCGTAGCCGGACTTCACCTTCACGCGGTCGCCGATGTTTCCAAGGTTGGCCACCTTGGTGAGCAGAATGACGTCCATGGTTTATCTCAATGCTGGTCGGTGTACGGCAGCAGCGCGAGGTAACGCGCACGCTTGATCGCGGCCGCGAGCTGGCGCTGGTAGAACGCCTTGGTGCCCGTGATGCGGCTCGGCACGATCTTGCCGGTCTCGGTGATGTACTGCTTCAGGATCGCGAGATCCTTGTAGTCGATCTGCTTCACGCCCTCGGCGGTGAAGCGGCAGAACTTGCGACGGCGCGAGAACGAGCGGTTGCCACCACCGCCACCCGGGCCACTGCGACGCGGTTTATCGTCTTTCATCAGGCGTTCACTCCCATGTCGTCGTCGTCACTCGCGAACGGCGAATCGTCGCGGCTGCGGCGCGGTCCACCTTCCTTCTCTTCCTGCGCGGCCTTCGCCATCGGCGACGGCTCGGTCACGGCCTCGTCCATGTTGACGACGAGGTGACGCAGCACGGCGTCCGAGAAACGGAACGCGCCGGTGAGCTCGGCCAGAGTCTTCTGGTCGGTCTCGACGTTCAGCAGCACGTAGTGCGCCTTGTGGACCTTGGCGATGGGGAAAGTCAGCTGGCGACGGCCCCAGTCTTCGAGACGATGCACGGTGCCACCACCGGCGGTGATCATTCCGCGGTAGCGCTCGATCATGGCGGGGACCTGCTCGCTCTGGTCCGGATGGACCAGGAACACGATTTCGTAATGCCTCATGGATACTCCTTGTGGATATAGCCACCCGCCTGAGGTTGGCGGTGTGGCAAGGGGTCAAAAACGGGCGCGAAGAATACTCGAACGTCGGACGGCGAGGCAAGCGAAGAATCGGCGCTGCCTGCCTACGAATCAATCACTTGCGTGCCACCCGCTGGCGCAGAGCCTCGTACAGCAGCATTCCGGTCGCCACCGAGACATTCAGGCTCTCGACCGAGCCCTGCTGGGGCAGCCGGACCAGGAAGTCGCAGGTATCCCGCGTGAGCTGGCGGAGGCCCGCCCCTTCGGCGCCCATGACCAGCGCGATCGGCCCGGCGAGGTCGGTTTCATGCGCGAGTTTGGGCGCCTCGGCGTCCGCGCCCACGATCCACAACCCCGCGTCCTTGAGCAATCGCAGTGTGCGCGCGAGGTTCGTGACCACGGCCAGCGGGGTGGTCTCGGCGGCGCCCGCCGCCACCTTGCGCACCGTGGCATTCATCTGCACCGCACGATCTTTCGGAATCACCACGGCCAGCGCACCGGTGGCGTCGGCGGTGCGCAGGCAGGCACCGAGGTTGTGAGGATCCTGCACGCCGTCGAGCACGAGCACGTACGGTTTCTGGTTCCCGGCCTCGAGCGCCGCGGTGATGGCGCCGACCAGTTCCTCTTCGTGCCAGGGCGGCAGCGGCTGCACATCGACGTACACGCCCTGGTGCACGGCATCCCCGAACAATTGCTTGAAGCTCGCCGGTGGCGCGCGTTTCACCGACTTGCCGGCCTTCTGCGCCAGCGACTGCAGCTCCGCGACGCGCGGCTCCGCGCGGCCCTCGGCGATCGTGACGCCGGTGACGCGTTCGGCGTGCCGCGTGAGCAGCGCGCGCACCGCGTGCAGCCCGTAAACCTTCTCCGTCAAACTACTTCTCCCGGCCGTTCTTCTTGCGTGCAGGCTTGCCGCCGCGTTGCGCCCGATGCGGGGACCTCTGCGGCCGGCGTTCGGCGCCCTTCTCCACTTCGACCAGCGCGAGATCCACCAGGCCTTCGATCGGGTTTACGCTCGTGACGATGACGTGTACGCGCGCGCCCATGCCGAGGCGACGCCTGCTGGTCCTGCCCACCCAGGCACGACCGCCAGGCTCCATCTGGTATTCGTCGTCGCGCAGGTTGTCGATGTGCAGCAGCCCGTCCGTGCCGACAGCCGTGAGCTGCACGAAGGCGCCGAATTCGACCACCGTCGTGATCAGGCCCTCGAAGGTCTGGCCGATACGGTCGCGCAGGTACACGCACTTGAGCCAGGCCGACACATATCTATCGGACTCGTCGGCGCGTTTCTCGAGGCCCGTGAGCTCGGTGCCCGCGGTTGCGAGACCTGCGCCGTCGTACCGGACTCCATAGGGATCCGAGCTCGCCAGCAGCGCACGCAGCGTGCGATGCACGACGAGGTCGGGATACCGGCGGATCGGCGAGGTGAAATGCGCGTAGTGCTGCAGCGCGAGCCCGAAGTGCCCGATGTTCTGCGGCTGGTAGATGGCCTGCTGCATCGAACGCACCACCAGCGATTCGAGGAACGGACGCTGCTCGTCGTTCGGGAAACGGTCCGTGATGGCGCGGAAGTCCTTCGGCGTCACGTCCTCGGGCAGCTCGGCGGCGACACCCAGCGCGTTCAGCGTCTCGAGCAGCACGTTGATCTTTTTCTCTTCGGGCTTGCCGTGCACGCGGTACAACGTGCCGACTCCGCGCCGCTCGAGCTCGTGCGCCACGGCGACGTTCGCGAGGATCATGCACTCTTCGATGAGCTTGTGCGCCTCGTTGCGTTGATACAGATACACGCGCTGGATGCGGCCGGCAGAATCGATGTCGAACTCCGCCTCGGCGGCATCGAACTCGAGTGCACCGCGCTTGTGGCGCGCTTTGAGCAACGCGCGATACACGTCCACCAGCGGCAGTAGTTTGTCGACCAGCGGACCCAGCGCGGAGCGCGCATCGGGCCGGCCTTCGAACAGCGCCGCGAATGCCTGCGTGTACGTGAGCCGCGCCGCCGAGCGCATGACCGCCGGGTAGAAGTGCGCGTCCACCAGCACGCCCTGTTTCGAGACGATCATGTCCGCCGCGAAACACAGGCGATCGACCCTGGGCTGCAGCGAGCACAACACGTTCGACAGCTCGAACGGCAGCATCGGGATCACGCGGGTCGGGAAATACACCGAGGTGCCGCGCTCGCGCGCGCTGGCGTCGAGCGCCGTGCCGCGGCGCACGTAATAGCTCACGTCGGCAATCGCCACGATGAGCCGGAAGCCTTTCGGATGCGGCTCCGCATACACCGCGTCGTCGAAATCCTTGGCGTCCTCACCATCGATGGTGACCAGCGGGATGTCGCGCAGGTCCAGTCGTTGCGCCGCTTCCCCGGGATCGACGGCGTCGCCATAGGCCTGGGCTTCGTGCACCGCTTCGGGCGAGAACTCGCGCGGCAGGTCGAAGCGCGCGATCGCCGCCTCGCAGGCGAGCTCCACGGGTTGTTCGGGATCGAGTCGCCGCGTGATGCGGGCCTGCGGCGACGAGCCTTGCCCTGAATAGCGCGTGACGGCGGCGATGACCCAATCGCCATGCCGTGCGCCGTTGAGGTCCGCCGGCAGCACCAGGCAACGCAGCCCGATGCGACGGTCCGCGGCCGTGACGAAGCCGGTACGTCCGTGAATCTCGAGCGTGCCGACGAAGGCCTTGGTGGCGTGTTCGAGGACCTTCTCGAGCTTGCCCGAGTAGCGGCCGTCCCGACCGCGCTCCACCGACACGCGCACGCGATCACCGTGCATCACGCCCATCATTTCGCGGGGTGGCAGGAAGACCGAGTCTTCCTGGCCCTCTACGCGCACGAAGCCGAAGCCCGCGCGGTTGGCGCTGACGATGCCTTCGGCGGTGCGGGGCATGGGCAGCCTCGCGGAGCTGGATGCTGCGGGGCGCGCGGGACGCGGCCGTTCGCGGCGTGCGGCCGGATGCCGCGTGCGCTTCTTGTTTCTCAATCGGGTTCTTCCTTGGGAGTTGGCCGCGATTCTACGCGCCGCCGCGCATCGCTCGGGGATTGTTCCGATAGACAGTCGCCGATCCATGCGCCCACGCTTCCCCCCGCACGGAGGTGTGACATGACCAAGTTCTCCGGGATGGGCTACCTGCTCGCGGGCGTCTTCATGGCGAATGCCGTCGCCGCCGATCTCACGCTGTACGCCGACGACGACTATCAGGGCCGCGCGCTCGGGGTGGTCATCGACGAACGAACGCTCGGCGTGCTGAATTTCGACAAGCGCGCCTCGTCTGTGGTGGTCGAGAACAGCGCCTGGATCCTCTGCACCGGCGAGGAATACACCGGCCAGTGCATCACGCTCGAACCTGGACGTTACGCCTCGCTGCAGGCGTTGGGCCTCGACAATGCCGTCACCTCGGTGCGACGCCGCGACGCGGGCGAAATCGGCGTGTTCAAGGATGCGGCCGCGCCGAAGGGCAATGCCGCCGGCGCCGCGGACCTCGTGCTGTATGCCAGCAAGGACTACCTTGGCCCCTCGCACATCGTCGACCGGCCGCGCGCCGATCTGCGCGTGGAATCGCTGCAGGCCGAAGCGACTTCGGCCGTGATCGCGAACGGACGGTGGCAACTGTGCGAGGACACGGAATTCCGCGGCCCCTGCGTGACGCTCGGACCGGGCAAGTACCCCTCGTTGGGCGACCTCGGCCTCAAGTACGGCGCGGTGTCGGTACGGCGTGCGACACAGCCCGTGGACCCCAGGCCCCCGGGAAATTGACAGTCCGGGGCGCGCTCCGTACATTGCGCCGCTCTTCGCACCCCTGCCCGGGTGGCGGAATTGGTAGACGCACTAGTTTCAGGTACTAGCGAGTAACATCGTGGAGGTTCGAGTCCTCTCCCGGGCACCAATGAAAACAATGTCTTAACTGCATCGGGTGCCTCATCGGCTGATGGTCCCATGCCGCGGCTTGCGCCAGCATGTGAGGCTGACCCCATGTCGCGCGCGCTTCGACTCGCCGCGCTGCTATGGACGCTGGCGCTCCTGTCGCCCGTAGCCGCGCAAATTCCTGGACTCTCGAAATCCGGCACCATTCCGAAACCTGACGCGCCGAACGATCCACTCGGGCGATCCAGCCCGCGCGGCACCCTCATCGAATTCACGCGCGCCGTCGACCGCGAGGACTTCAGCACCGCGGTGCTCTATCTACAACTCGACGAGTCGCAGAGGGTCAATTCCGCGGGGCTCGCGCGCGCGCTCAAGACCCTGATCGACCGCGAGCTGCGCGAAGGCATCGCGCGCATCAGCGACGCGGCGAGCGGCGATCTCGAGGATGGTTTGCCCGCCGACCGCGAGCACATCGGCCCGCTGGTGATCGGCAGCACACGCAGCTACATCGTGCTGGTGCACGTCACCGATCCTGAAAACGGTCCCATCTGGCTGGTCTCGTCGGAAACCCTGCACCTGGTGCCACTGATCGCGCGCGCCGCCGGCCAGACCTGGATCGAGCGCACGCTGCCGCGATCGTTGCTCGAGACCCAGCTGTTCGGCCTGAGTCTCGCGCACTGGTGCGTGCTGCTCGTGCTGCTGGTGGGATCTTTCGCGGCGCTCATTGCGCTGGCCCTGGTCACCCGACGCATCGCCCACACGCTCGTCAGGGACCCGCAACGCCGCCGCGACTGGGATGCCTGGTACGACGTGACGCGCTGGCCCGCCATCATCGTCACGACACTGCTGATCCAGTTCATCGTCGTCCCGGAGCTCGGCTTTCCACTCACCTTCCGCGTCGGCTACGCGCGCGCGGGCAAGCTGGCGATGGTGTTCGCACTGGCCTGGTTGCTGAAGGGCGTGCTCACGCTGGGGTTCGCGCATGCACGCGCGATGGTGCGCGGCAAGGATCGCGCGAGCACGCAGTCCCTGATGCTACTGACCGAACGCATGTTGAAGGCTCTGCTCGCCGTGGTCGCGATCGTCGCCCTGCTGATCCTGCTCGGCGTCGAGAGCAAGACGGCGCTCGCGGGCCTCGGCATCGTCGGCGTCGCGCTGGCGCTGGGCGCGCAGAAGACCGTGGAAAATCTGCTGGGCGGCATCTTCCTGCTCAGCGACAAGGCGCTGGCTGTCGGCGACTACTGCACGATCGGCAACCAGTCGGGCACCGTGGAAGACGTCACGCTGCGCTCGGTGCGCCTGCGCACCACGCAGCAATCGCTGGTATCGCTGCCGGCCGGATCCCTGGCGCAGGCGGGGATCGAGAACTTCGCGACCCGCCACAAGATGCTGGCGCTCACCACGTTGCGATTGCGTTACGGCACGGACGTGTCGCAGCTGCGCCGGATACTCGAGAACATCCGCGGACTGCTCGCGCGGCACGCGCGCATCGAACAGCAGAGCGCGTACATCCGGCTGGTGAACTTCGGCATGGATGCCATCGAGCTCGAGCTGTTCGCCTACCTGCAGACGGCGGACGGCGAGGAGTTCCGTGCCTGGCGAGAGGAGCTGTTGCTGGACATCGCGACGATCGTGGAAGCGGCCGGGAGCGCGCTCGCACCCACGCGGTTCATGCAGCTCGAACCGGCAGTGGCCACGGCCCGTACGCGCGCATCCGCGCAAGCGCCCCAGTAACGCGGTCGCACGCGCCGCAGCACGCGCGTATCCTGCGGCGCATGTCAGGCGTCGACGCTTCGATCTCCATCGCCCTCGGTATCGGCCTGGCCGCAGCCGTGGGCTTCCGCGTCTTCCTGCCATTACTGGTCGCCGCGATCGCGGCCTACACCGGCCACCTGCATCTCGACGGCAACTTCGCCTGGCTCGGCACCCTGACGGCCATCACCATGCTGGGCGTGGCCGCGGTCGTCGAAGTCGCGGCCTACTACATTCCGGCGGTCGACAACCTGCTCGACACGGTCACCACACCGCTGGCGCTGGTTGCAGGCACGGTGGTATCGGCCGCGGTGATCACCGACATGCCGCCCTTGATCAAGTGGAGCACCGCGATCATTGCAGGTGGCGGGGTCGCCGCCGTCACGCAGGGCGTGACCACGCTGGTGCGCGCCAAGTCGACCGCCTTCACCGCCGGGCTCGGCAACCCGGTGGTCTCGACCGTGGAGATGCTCGCGGCCTTGCTCGTCTCGTTCATCGCGCTGATCGCGCCGCTCGCGGCGCTGGCGCTCGTGGTGGCGATCTGCTGGCTCACGGTGCGCACCGTGCGCAAGTTCCTGCGTGCCGATCGCGCTGCAAAGCACGTCCTACGCCAAAAGGCCGATTAGCTGCACGGCGAAGCTCGCGTAGATTGCGCGACCCCACACCGCGGAGATTCTCTCATGCAGCGCCGCAAACTACTGTTCGCCCTGGTGCTCACGTTGCCATTCGTCGGCTCGGCTTCAGCGGGCGATCCGCTCGACACCGATTCATTGATGTCCACCGCCAAGAGCGCGGCGTCCGGCTCGCTGACGGGACTGCTCTCCGGGCAGCTCGGAGTCACACAGAACCAGGCCGAAGGCGGCGTGGGCTCGATGCTCAAGCTGGCGCAGGAGAAGTTGTCGGCCGGCGATTTCGACATGGTGGCCAAGGCCGTGCCCGGCGCGCAGAAGTATCTCGACAAGGCCAAGAACCTGGGCGCGTACGCGGGCTCGGTCAACAACGCGGCCGGACTCAACGGCGCGCTGGCCAAGCTCGGCATTCCGCCGGAGACCTCCGCGAAGTTCATGCCCATGGTGACCAACTACGTGAGCAAGGTCGGCGGTCCCAAGGTCGGCGCACTGCTCAAGAGCGCGCTCGCTAGTTAGTCGGTGCGCCTGCGGCGGGTGCCTCGCCCTCCGGCGGCTCGGAGTTGATCACGTCGAGCTGCGGCCCGCTGGTGGCCGGCGTGATCAGCTCGTCCGTGACGAGCACGGTGTCGCCGGGCACGAGCACGTGGCTGACCCGCGCGACGAATTCGGGCGGAATCTCGATGCGCTGCGCGAGGGCCGTGTCCGGCTCGGAGCCGCTGCGGTCGCCGTAACCGGCGATGTCCACCTCCACCCAGCGCTGGCTGTCGCGCCGCGGGTTGTAACGCTGCGCGGTCTGCGCCGGGCCCTCGACCATGATCAACACGTGGGTGCCGATGGGCCCGGCGCCATGGAACACCACCCGTGCACGCCCGATCTCCACGCCCGAGCGGTACACCACGAGACGGCCGCTCTGCCGGCTCAACACCGCGCTGACCGGTCCATCGGGCGCCGCCTCCGGCTGCCAGCGCATCGATTCGCTGGTCATGAGCGGTAAAGTGGTCGCGGGTTCGCCGGTGGGCTGCACGGGCGCAAGGAAGCCGGGATACGCCGCCTGTGCGAGCTCGCCGCGCTCGCTGGCCACCACCACGGTCATGCCCGTGGACGTGACCGCGAACAACAACCGCGCGAATTCACTCGGCAGCCGGATGCAGCCATGCGATGCCGGGTATCCGGGCAGGCCACCCGCATGCAGCGCGATGCCGCCCCAGGTGAGTCGCTGCATGTACGGCATCGGCGCGTTGTCGTAGATGTTGGAGAAGTGATCCTTGTTCTTCTGCAGGATGGTGAACACGCCCGTGGGCGTCTCGTGCCCCTTCTTGCCCGTGCTGACGGTCGTGACGCCGGTCAGCACGCCATTGCGATAGACATAGGCGCGCTGTTCGTCGAGCGACACCACCATGAGCAGGGGACCGCTGCGCGCGACGTCGCCGAACCAGATGAACTCTCCCTGTTCGAGTGCCGCGAAGGGCGTATCAGCGGGGCGCGACTGCTTCGCGCCCCAGAACGGCATCTTCGCCGCCGAGGCCACGCAGGCCACGCCGACGAGCAGTGCGGCAGCGAGCACACGCGACGCACCTGCCCGGTTCACGGTTTGGTCTCTTGCTGCCGCTCGTAACGTTCCTTGACCTTCTCGCGTGTCTCGTCGCGCAGCTCGCGCCACTCGGCTCTCTGCGAGGCGTCGAGAATACTTTCGACCTGCGTGTTGAAGGCCTGCGCATCCGCCTTGGCGCTCTTCATGACATCGCGCTTCTCGCCGCTCGAAGCGGCGCTTTCGAGCTTCATGCGCGAGTCGTAGAGCTGCTGCTCGCGCTGCTGGAACAACGGCCGGAGTTTGACCTCCTGCTCGGGCGTGAGATTCAGGCGGTTGCGCACCACGTCGATGGAAGGCACCGAGTCGCGCAGGGTCTGGCTCTGGGCGAAGCCTGGCGCGGCGAGTACCGCGCACAACAGAAATCCGATGAACTTGAATCGCATGGCCGACTCCGGTCAGGTGCTCGCGTGCACCATGCGCACCGCGCCAGGCAGCCTCAATCGGACGTTGGCCGTACGGCCGCGCTGTAGGCAAATGCCGACGTCTCCGGGCCGGCGCACGCGTGAAACGCGCGCGCACCGTACACTGGCGCGCCCTAACAGCCTGCGCCGGAGCCCGGAAATGACCGCCATTCGATTGCGCCTCGCCAGTCTGCTGCTCGCGTTTCTCGGTGCGGTGGCAATGGCCGACGTGCCGCCCGGTACCGATGCACGCGACGCCGCGTTGCTCGCGCGCATGAGCACGCAGGAGAAGATCAACCAGCTCATGCTGCTCAGCAAAGGCACGATGACCGGGCCGGACTCCGCGGGCCGGCCCAACATGTCGGCGGAAGAGCTCGCGCGCAGCGGTATCGGCTTCCAGATGTCGGCCTTCGAGTTCTCGGCCAAGGACATCAATCGCATCCAGCGCATCGCGCTGAAGGAATCACGGCTCGGAATTCCGGTGGTGTTCGCCACGGACATCATCCACGGCTACTGGACCACGTTCCCGGTGCCGCTGGGGCTCGCGGCCACGTTCGACGCCGAGGAC
>DATEII010000023.1:0-11980 GCA_035279135.1 Steroidobacteraceae bacterium | reverse complement strand
CACGAGGCGCTCGAGAAGTTCGGGCGCACCTCGCTGCCCGACCTGGCCCAACTACCCGCGTTGCGACCGCGGCTCGAGTCCAGGCTGCAGGCACTGGGCGTGGAAGGCGAGGCCGCGCGCGAGGGCGCGGAACGCGCGTTGTCGGCGCTGCGCGCCACGTTGACGGACTCGCGCGGACGCTGGCTCTTCGATCCATCGCATCGCGACGCGCACTCGGAGCTCGAGCTCACCGGCGTGCGCGGCGGGCAGATCGTCAATGCCATCATCGATCGGACCTTCGTCGACGCCCACGGCGTGCGTTGGGTGGTCGACTTCAAGACCAGTCCTCACGAAGGGGGGAACCTAGAGGCCTTCCTCGACGAGGAGGCGCGGCGTTATGAAGGCCAGTTGCGCCGGTATGCACACCTCGCGCGGGAACTGGGACGCGAGACGGTGCGCGCGGGCCTCTACTATCCACTGCTCTCGGCGTGGCGCGAGATCGATCTCGACTGATTACCAGGAACCTTCGAACGAGAAGGTGCTGCGTCCCGAGGCATCCGGCGTCGCGCCCAGCGTGATCTCGCGCACGATGCGCTCGGCATCGGCCGTGCGGCCGGTGATGTAGCCCTGCACGAGATAACCGTTCGGCGGCGTGAGTTTGACGTTGCCATCGACGATGTAGGGACCACCCAGGTCGCGCAGCTTGCCTGCGAGCGCGCCGTCCTGCGGAGCGCCGCCATCGAAGCTCACCTGGTAGGAGCCGAGATCCATGGGTTGTGCGCCGACCTGCTTGAAGTCGCGCAGCTCGACGGTGCCTTCGATCGCACGCGGCGCGAACCCTTCGCCCAGTTCCAGGCGCGCAAGGTTCGCGGTCAGCGTGCCGCGCTGCTGCGCGGGCACCTGGGGCAGCAGCGCCGGGTCCAGCAGCGCGCGCAGTGCCACGTTGCGGAATTCACCGACGCCCGAGAGGTTCGTATCGAGGTCGGCGCGCGCATTGACCGCCGTGCCGCGAACTTCGACGTCGCCCGAGAGCCGGCCCGCAAATGCGCTCGAGGGCGCGAGGTTCCAGGTGGCGTCGCCGAGTGCGGCACCCTGGTATTGCAATCCCAGGCATTCGCCGTGCCAGACCGAGCCGCCGAGCTCGTTGCAACGCACCTGCGGGGGGAGGGCAGAAGCCACCCAGCTGGCGGGTAGATAGAGCACCAGCACCACGATGAACACCGCGAGACCCGCGATGACGGTCAGGATCACCGTGCTGCGTCTGGCCACGCGGATCAGGCGCCCTTGAGGACGAGGCTGGCGTTCACGAGCCCGGCCTCGCCGGCCTGCTCGATTTCCGCCGATTCCACGCGCACTCCGTGTTGCTGCGAAATCCTCGCCAGCCAGGCGACCAGGCCATCGAAAGGCGCACGTTCCAGGCGCACGCGCAGTCCACCGTCACCCGTGGGCTCGCTGCTCGACAGGGACTTCCCGAGGCCGCTCTCGCGCGCCGAGCTGTCGATGAGCACCACCAGCGAAGCACCGCTGGCCTGCGAGACGGGGCCGGCCGAGCGCAGCTCGGGCGTCGCCTGCTGGATGAACGCGAGGTCGACCTGTTTGTGTGCGACGCGCTCGCGCGCCTGCACGATGCCGCGGTTCAGCGGCAACACGACGCCCGCGATGAGCAGCACGCCGGTGGCGATGGCACCGATGTTCACGAACAGGCGTTCGCGCTCGGCCAGGTTCGCGTACCAGGCGCGCATCAGGCGCCCGCCTTGCGGACCTGCAGCCGGCCGCGATAGGCGTCACCGACGGCACTGCCGCCCTGGATATCCGCCTGCCAGCTCGACGCACGCAGCTGCTGACCGATGGCGTCGAGGCTCGCGGCATCCGGTGCGCTGATGCGCAGGTCGAGGATGCCGTTGCGATACGTGAGTCCTTCGATGGTTGCGCCGGGCGCCGCGCCGCGCGCGTTCGCCAGCGCCGAGAGCGCCGGCAGCAACGAACCGCTACCGCCACTGCCATGCAATTCGTTGAGCCGCGCTTCGACCCGCCGGCGCGCGTTCATGGCGTTCTGCTGCCCGGGCATCGCGGCACGGAAAGCGTCCTGGATGCTCGCATCCAGCGCCGCCTCGCTCTTCCGGAGTCGCGACAGCTCGAAATATCGCGCGCCGAGGTGCAGGCACAGCAGCGAGACAGCGAGCACCGCGGCCACGCGCCATGCTTTCCAGCCCTGCTCGAGTGGCGAGGCGACGGCCAGTGCGCCCTGCAACATGTTGACCGCCTCGCCAGCTGCCGCGGCGGGCGCGAGCACACTGAGCGGACCGTCAGGCAGCAGCTGCACCTTCACGCCCGTGAAACGGTCGCGCAATGCATCCACCTCGTTTTCATGCGCCTGCCATTCATCGTGGCCGGTGTACAGCAGGAGTCCGGGCGGCGCCGGCTCCAGTCCCGCCACCGGCGCGGTCTGGGTCGCGAGCGCCATCGCGAACGCATCGGTGATCGACAGCGCGGGCATGACCAGCGGTGGCCCCTCGGCCAGCCTGAGCGTGAGCGCATCGCCATCGAGCAGCGCGATGAGCTGGCCCGGCATGGCCGGCAACAACGAGGCCTCGGAGTAGATAGCGTGCGGATTCAATCCCGCGGCCCGCAGCTCGGTGAGCCAGGCGTCGATGCGCGC
Source organism: Steroidobacteraceae bacterium (assembly GCA_035279135.1). Lineage (GTDB taxonomy): Bacteria > Pseudomonadota > Gammaproteobacteria > Steroidobacterales > Steroidobacteraceae > CADEED01. Next base: position 9,342 of record DATEII010000023.1, on the reverse strand, counting down.
ACGCGCCACCACCACCACGGGCACGCGCCCGGTCTCGCCGTTGCGGTCGCCGAGCGCGAAGTGCAGGTCCTCGATCTCGTCGGCGACGCGCTCCTCGAGCGCGAAAGGAATGACCTGCGCGAGCTTCGAGGCACTCTTGGCCGGCGCTTCGGCCTCGGTGGTGAGCACGTCGGTGGCAGGCACGATGATCACGGTGCGCCGGCCGGCGGACAGCGGCGCGGCCTGCACGAGCTCACCCGAGACGGCGTTCACGATGACGTGTCCGTCCTCGTTGCACACCATCCACCGGGGCGCGATTCCATCGCGCAACTGGACGATCAGCGACTCAGCCATGCGTCATTCGCTTCCAAAACTACGCTGCACCGTGCGGACTTTGTTGCCGCCTTCGCGGAATAGGACACTGTACAAAACGAACTCCGCAGTGCCAATACGAATGTTGGTGCGCAGCCGGAACCAGCTCGACTTCACGTCGATGCGCTTTTCCACCTCGCCGCGGATCTGCGGATCGGCGATGACGCCGGCGTACACGGTGGTGGTGGCCGGGAAACAGCCGTTCTCGCGTGCCTGCCGCAGGGTCTCCTCGTCGAATTCGTGCTGGTTCTGCGGATCGTTGCGTGTGGTGTTCAGCACGACTGCGTGGGCCGTACAGATGTTCACCGCCGCGTCCAGCGGCAGCGCCGTCACGTACGGTGCGATCTTCTGGTAGTTCTCGCGCCCGAAACGCGGCAGGGCGAGCAGCTCCGACGGATGCGTGATGAACGTGTTGGGGGGGCGGTAGGCCGGCGTCTGCGAAAGGTACAGCGTGTCCTCACCACCACCACCCGAGTTGCTCGAAGGCGCGATGTCCGGATCTATCCAGTCGACCAGCAAGTCCGCGTAAGCCACGTCGATGTCGAGATCCGCGAGCAGGTTGCGGAAGATCGACAGCTGGTGCTGGTCCGGCACGAAGGTGTTGTTCTGCTGATCCCAGGCCACCACGCTGTTGAGGTTGAACCTGCCCTGCAGGTCCTCGAGCTGGGCCTGGACCCAGATGCCGGTGCCCTCGATCTCCACGGGCGGCTGCACCTGCGCCCAGTCCTGGGTGGTCTCGGTCTTCGCCTTGCCACCGTCGTTTTCGAGCGCGACGGCCGCGAGCGCCTCGGCGGCCATGCCGGCCTGCAGCGCCTGTTCCATCGTGAAGGTCGCCGCGGCACGCCGCGCCGCCATGGCCTTGTTGTAGGTGATGGCCGCGGCCACGGTGGTGGCCACCGCGAAGATCACGATGGCCACCAGCAGCGCGACACCTTTCTGCCGCGCCCTCATGTCGGGATCTCGAACAGCCGCTGCACGCGGCCCCAGTCGTCGAACACGATGGTGAATTCGATGGCCATCGGTCGCGGCATCAGGGTGTCGTCGATCTGCAGCGGGCCCACGGGTCCGGTGGGCGCCGCGGGCGGCCAGTCATTGCGCCAGTTGCGCGTCACCGGATCGAGGAAACGCACTTCCACGGATTTCACACGCGTGAGCACCACCCGCTGGCGCGGCTCGGCATTCAGCGCGGGATCCACCGACAGCCAGTGCTCGCGGATCAGCGAGCCGTCGAGGAAACGGTAACGAACCCGCTCCTCGGCCGGGCGTTGCAGACCGGCGGGATTGCTCCAGCCATTGCGCGAGAAGGTGAGCAAGGTGTTGTCGCGCTGGTTCGCGCCGACGGCCGCCTGCAGTTCGCCGTTGCCCTGTGTGTCGCGAGCGGGGCGCGCCGCGATCTGTGCGAAGTCCTGCGCGACGATGCGCATGCCGCGCTGGATTTCGTTCACGCGCGTCTGCGTGGTGTTCAGCGCATCGCGATCGATCATCGCCTGGCTGAGCGCGCGATATCCGATGGCGAACATCACGGCCGCGATGAAGATCGCGACGACCACTTCGATGAGCGTGAAGCCCGAGCGACGCATCAGCCCGCTCCCGGCGCCGGTCGCGGCGCGGGCTTCGTGCCCGGGTTCGGCGTGGTACCCGGATTGTTCGGATTGCCGGGCAGGTTGGGAGCGCCCGGCGTGTTGGGATTGCCCGGAGTCTGGTTGTTCGGATTGCCTTGCCGGGAACCGGTGGATTGCCCGCGCATCGGCCAGGCGATCGCGTCATGTATTTCCGAGCGTGAGCTCGACATCACGCCCGTGACCGTCGTGGTCCAGGTCAGTTTCTCGGTGGCGCTGGTGCTGCTCTCGCTCTTGGTCTCCTGCTGGCTGGTGGGCTTCTCGAGCTCGCGCGAATCGTCGACGGTTTCCCCGGTGGGTCGCGCACGCACGTCGATGCGGAACATGCCCTTGATCGGCAGCTCGCTGACTTCTTCTTCCCATTGCCAGCGCATGCCACCCATCTCGGCATTGCCGGTGCGCTTGCCGGTTGCGGGCATCAGCTTCGCAATGCGGATTTCGGTGAGTCGATTCAATGCCACCCATTCGGCCAGCGTCTTGTCCTTGATGAACGACACGTTGCTGGCGGACGAAGTGACGGTGCCGAGCAACGCGCCCACCGACAACGCCACGATGGCCAGTGCGATCAGCACTTCGAGCAACGTGAAGCCGCGTTGTTTCATCGGGAGACCGCGGCCCGGACCGGCGGTCCTTTCTGTTCGACTTCGCCCGGCAGCAGGAGGCGCAGCTCGGATTGCTCGTCGGTGTAGAGGCGCGCGCGATCGCGCGATCCCTCGCGTTGCAAGGCGACCTCGAAGGAGGACAGGTCGCCATTGGCAAAGATCAGGATGTCGGGCGAATAGTCGTCGAGCTCCTTGTCGCGTTTCTTGCGGTCGAGCACGATGCTGCGGCCTTCGACCACCACGGTCGGAATGACGCCTTCGGGAAATTCCCGTTCGCGCAACGAGTCGTCCTCTTCGACGGGTCGCCACTGGTTGGCGATGACGTCGTACACCACGAACGAATAACTCTTGTCGTTGACACGAAAGCCGTAGTCGCGGGTCTGCAGTTCCGCCTGCTCGCGCACGTAGCCGAACAAGGCGTCGAGCCGCTGCGCTTCGGTTTCGAGCTGGGTGTCGCGCGACTTGCCGACGAAGTTGATGATGACCGCCGCCGATACCAGCCCGATGATGGCGACCACCACCATGATCTCGATGAGCGAAAAGCCCCGCGCGCGCATCGAGCCGGCGCGCCTGTGTCTACTGGTCGAGATTCCAGTTTCCGATGTCGGCATTTTTGCCTTCGCCGCCTTCCTGGCCGTCGGCTCCGAAGGAATAGAGATCGTAGTCCTGGCCGTGTGTTCCCGGGAAAACGTACTGATATGGATTACCCCACGGATCCGGGCTGATGCGCCGCAGGTAGCCGCCATCGCGCCAGTTGCGCACGGTCGGATCGTTGGGACGCTGCACCAGCGCCTGCAGGCCGATGTCGGTGCTCGGATACTTGTAGTTGTCCAGCTTGAACATCGTGAGGCCCGCCTCGAGGGCCTGGATGTCACTCTTGGCCTTGGTGACCTGCGCCTTTTCGACGTTGCCGAACACGTTGGGCAGAATGACGGCCGCCAGCAGGCCGATGATGACCACGACCACCATGATTTCGATGAGCGTGAAGCCGCGTGCAGACCGATGAATGCGCGTCATTGTTAACCCGTGGAAACGTGGAAAGAGGGGAGAACGAGTGGGGCGCATGATAGCAAATGAACGCTGAAGCCCCGCCGCGCGGGTTAGGCGGATTCCTCAAGTCGCTCAATGCCGACCGGGCCTACGGCTGGGCATTGCTGGGCGTCTGCGCGTTGCTGGGGATCATCGAGCTCGCCGGCGAGCCCCTGCGGGCTGCCTGGAGCTACCAGCGCACCGCGATCGGCGCCGGCGAATGGTGGCGCGTGATCACCGCGCATTTCGTGCACCTGGACGCGAACCACGCGCTGCTCAACACCTTCGGGCTGGTGCTCATGTGGGCGCTGTTCGCACGCGACTACTCGCCGCTGCGCTGGGTGGCTATCTATCTGGTCTCTTCGCTGACCATCAGCTTCGGTTTGTACGTGTTCGATCCCCACGTCGAGTGGTATGTCGGAGCATCCGGAGCCCTGCACGGCGTCATGACCGCGGGCACGCTGGCGCACCTGCGACGTCGCGATCTCGATGGCTGGATTCTGGCCGCGTTCATCCTGGCGAAACTGTCCTACGAGCAGATCGCAGGCTCCATGCCGTTCGCGGGCAGTGCGAACACGCTCGTGGACGCGCACCTGTATGGCGCCATCGGTGGACTGGCGCTGGCGCTCTTCCTGCGCTCGCGCGCCGAACCGCCATAGAGCCTGTGTCTATAATCCGCGCCCATGTCAAACAACGCGCTTGCTTTCGTTTTTCCCGGACAGGGATCCCAGGCCGTCGGGATGCTCGGCAAACTCGCCGGCGAATCCCCGGTGATCCGCCTGACCTTCGATGAAGCGTCGAAAGTGCTGGGTTACGACCTCTGGCAACTCTGCCAGCAAGGTCCGGCCGAGGAATTGAACTCCACCGAGAAGACGCAGCCCGCGATGCTGGTCGCCGGCATCGCCACCTGGCGCTTGTGGCAGGAACGCCAGGGCGCCACGCCCGCCATCGTGACCGGGCACAGCCTCGGTGAATTCACGGCACTCGTGGCCGCGGGCGCCATCGACTTCGCTGCCTGCGTGGACCTGGTGCGTTTTCGCGGCAAGGTCATGCAGGAGGCCGTGCCGGCCGGCACGGGCGCCATGGCCGCCTTGTTAGGACTGGAAGACGCTGACGTCGAAGCCGCCTGCGGCGAAGCCGCGCAAGGTGGCGGCGTCGTCGAAGCCGTGAACTTCAATTCGCCTGGCCAGGTGGTGATTGCCGGCGACAAGGCCGCCGTGCTGCGGGCCATCGAGATCGCCAAGGCCAAAGGCGCGAAACGGGCCATCGAGCTGCCCGTCAGCGTGCCGTCGCACAGCAGCCTCATGAAATCGGCCGGCGTGCGCCTCGGTGAGCGACTCGCGAACACGGCGATCCGGACACCGGCCATCCGGTATCTCAGTGCCGTCGATGCCCAGGAGCATTCGAGCCCTGACGACATTCGTGGCCTGCTGGTTCGCCAGCTTTCGAGCCCGGTGCGCTGGACTGCCACCGTGGCTGCGCTGAACGCCGCGGGCATCCGCCAGGTGGTCGAATGCGGCCCGGGCGGCGTGCTGGCCGGGCTGGTCAAACGCATCACGCGGGGCGGCGATACGCAGACGCAGGCCCTCGAATCCCCCGAACACTTCACGGCTGCCGCCTGACGAGGATCCCCGAACCCATGCTTCAAAATGACATCGCCCTGGTGACGGGCGCTTCCCGTGGCATCGGCCAGGCCATTGCCAAGGGCCTGGCGACCGCCGGTGCCCGCGTAATTGGCACGGCAACCTCGGCCGCAGGTGCCGACGGCATCAGTTCGTGGCTTGGAAACAACGGCCGCGGGGCTGTGCTGGACGTGGGGAGCTCGGCGTCGATCGATGCGCTGTTAGGCGATCTCGATGCGCGCAACGAGATGCCCACCATCCTGATCAACAACGCCGCCATCACGCGCGACACCCTGTTGTTGCGCATGAAACCCGAAGACTGGGATGCCGTCATCGCGACCAATCTCACCAGCGTGTTCCGGCTGTCGAAGGGCTGCCTGAAACGCATGATGAAGGAGCGGCGCGGCCGCATCGTGTCGCTCACCTCCATCGTCGGACTGACCGGCAACCCCGGGCAGGCGAATTACGCGGCCGCCAAGGCCGGCATCCTCGGCTTCACCAAGTCGCTCGCGAAGGAGATCGCGTCGCGCGGCGTTACCGTGAACGCCGTGGCGCCGGGATTCATCGATACCGACATGACGCGCGCGCTCAACGACGAGCAACGTACGGCGCTCACGGCGCAGGTGCCGATGGCGCGCCTCGGCAGCGTCGACGACATCGCCGCGGCCGTGCTGTTCCTGTGCGGACCGGGTGCCTCCTACATCACCGGCGAGACCCTGCACGTCAACGGTGGCATGTACATGGCCTGATTGCGGGGCCGGCTAACCCTGTTCGTGGGGCCTTTGCAACAACCAAACCCACGAAAAACAAACAAAAACAAGCACTCACAATTTGACAGCGTGGCGGCGGGGGAAGTGTTGCCCTAGAATACGCGCCCGCCGCGGGTCCCCCGGACACATGGCGAACAAACATCTCTATTGAGGGCGAATCAGCAATGAGCACGGTTGAACAGCAGGTCAAGGCGATTGTCGCCGAACAGTTGGGCGTCAAGGCGGAGCAGGTCGTGAATGACGCTTCGTTCGTCGATGACCTCGGCGCTGATTCGCTCGACACGGTCGAACTGGTGATGGCTCTCGAAGAAGAATTCGAGATCGAGATCCCGGACGAGGACGCCGAGAAGATCACCACGGTGAGCCAGGCAATCAGCTACATCTCTGATCGCCGCAAGTCCTGATAATCCGTTCCAGGGATGGAGGCGTGAGGCCGTGACCCACGCCGGCATCGTTTCTACTCAACAACGAGGATAGTGTGTCCAAGCGACGCGTCGTCGTGACCGGGCTCGGTATCGTTTCGCCAGTCGGCAGCGACGTGGCGACGGCATGGGCTGCGATTCTGGCAGGCAAGAGCGGCATCAAGCCGATCACCCGTATCGATGCCACTCCGTTCGCGACGCGTTTCGCGGGCGAGGTCGAAGGTTTCGACGTGGCGCAGTACATCGCGCCGAAGGAAGCGCGTCGCATGGACCCGTTCATGCACTACGGCATGGGCGCGGGCATCCAGGCGGTGACGGATTCCGGGCTCGACTTCTCGAAGGAGAATGGCGCGCTGTGTGGCGCGATCATGGGTTCGGGGATCGGCGGGCTCGCGGGCATCGAAGACGAGGCCATCAACTGGGAACGGACCCACAACCCGAAGAAGACATCGCCGTTTTACATCCCGAGCACCATCGGCAACATGGTCGCGGGTCACCTCAGCATCAAGTACGGGCTCAAGGGTCCGAACCTGGGCGTGGTGAGTGCCTGTACCACGTCGACTCATGCCATCGGTTTCGGCATGCGCTGCATCCAGTACGGCGATGCCGACATCATCATCGCGGGCGGCTCGGAATGCGCCACGACGCCGACGGCGCTCGCGGGCTTCAGCCAGGCGCGCGCGCTGTCCGAACGTAATGACGATCCGCAGAGCGCGAGCCGTCCCTGGGACAAGGATCGCGACGGCTTCGTGATGGGTGACGGCGGTGGCGCCGTGGTCCTCGAGGAGCTCGAACACGCGAAAGCCCGCGGCGCGCGCATCTATGCCGAGTGCATCGGTTTTGGCATGAGCAGCGATGCGTTCCACATCACGGCTCCGCCGGAAGATGGCGCGGGCGCGCGGCTGGCCATGGTCAATGCGTTACGCGATGCGCAGATGAACCCGACCGACATCCACTACCTGAACGCGCACGCGACCTCCACACCGCTCGGCGACAAGGCCGAGACCATCGCGATCAAGCATGCGTTCGGTGACTACGCGTACAAGCTGCCGGTGAGCTCCACCAAGTCGATGACCGGTCACCTGCTCGGCGCGGCGGGTGTGGTCGAGGCGATCTTCTCGGTGCTGGCCATCCGCGATGGCGTCGCGCCGCCCACGACCAACTACCACACGCCCGATCCGGACTGCGATCTCGACTACGTGCCGAACACGGCGCGCAAGCTTGCGATCGAAGCCGCGTTGTCGAATTCCTTCGGCTTCGGCGGCACCAACGGTTCGCTGATCTTCCGCCGCTTCAAGGGCTGAAGTTCGGCGTCCGCGTGGTTACCCGCGCGCCACTGATCAGCAAGGTCGCAGCCCCGGGCGCGACGCTGCGCATGCTCGCGCACACGCGTCCCGCGCAATTTCCGGTCTTCCTCGACAGTGCCGCCGAGGGACCGCTCACCCGTTACAGCATGCTGGCCTTCGAGCCCTCTGCCGCGTTGCTGCGCGATGCACAGGGACAGCTGACGGCGCGCGGTGCCACCCAAGTGGACGCCGGCGGATTCCTCGACAATCTCGACGCCTGGCTCCGTCGCGAGGCCACTCCGCGTGACGACGCCAAGCCATTGCCCTTCATGGGCGGCTGGCTGGTCTATCTTTCGTACGAGCTGGCCCAGGAAGTGGAGCCGGTGCTGCGCCTGCCGTCCTCGGCGGACCCGTACTCCGCCTTCGCACTGCGCGTCGAGCACCTGGCCGTGCACGAACACGCCACCGGTACCCTGTATGCGATCTCGCAGAACGGCGATGAGACCATGCACGCCCGGCTGATCGCCCTGCTCGAGGAGGCTGCGCAGGGTCCTCTCGCGGAGGATGAGGAGATTCCGCGTGTCGACCGGTGGGCCGAGGAGCCGCCGGAGAAATACCTGCAGCGTGTCCGGCGAGCACTCGAGTACATCGCCGCGGGCGACATCTACCAGGCGAACCTTTCGAGGCCATGGCGGCTGCGCCTCGGTGCGGACAGCCATCCGCGGCGCGTGTACCCGGCCTTGCGGCGCGCCAATCCGGCGCCCTTCGCGGCCAGCCTCTACTACGGTGGCATGACCGTGTTGTCGTCCTCGCCGGAGCGGCTGCTCGAGGTCAAAGGCCGCGCGATCTCCACGCGTCCGATCGCCGGTACGCGGCGCCGCACGGGTGATGCCGAGCAGGATGCACGTGACACGGCCGAGCTCATCGCGCATCCCAAGGAACGCGCCGAGCACGTCATGCTGATCGACCTCGAGCGCAACGACGTGGGCCGCGTGTGTGAAGCCGGCAGCGTGCATGTCGATGAGTACATGGTCACCGAGAGCTACGCGCACGTGCACCACATCGTCTCCAACGTGCGCGGCACGCTGCGCGCCGACGCCAACGCCGTGAGTGCATTGCGCGCGCTGTTCCCGGGCGGAACCATCACGGGTTGTCCCAAGATCCGTTGCATGCAGATCATCGCGGAGCTCGAGGGTGAGGGCAGGGGTGCGTACACCGGCTCGCTCGGTTGGCTCGGCACGGATGGTGATGCCGATTTCAACATCCTGATCCGCACCCTGACCATGCGCGGTGACCAGATCGAATTGCGCGCCGGCGCCGGCATCGTCGCGGACTCCGTGCCTGAACGCGAGCTCGAGGAAACCCGCGCCAAGGCGCTGGGCATGTTGCGCGCCTTCGAACCCACATGAGCGCGGCGCTCGGCACCTGGGTGGATGGCATCGAAGGCGCCGCGGTCCCGGCGGACGATCGAGGGCTGCAATACGGCGATGGCCTGTTCGCGACCATCCTGGTGCGCAACGGCGTGCCCCGGTTCCTCGAGCTGCACCTCGCCCGACTCGAGCGCGGTCTCGCGCGGCTCGCCATTCCCTTCGTGGACCAGGCGACGCTGCGCGCCGAGGTGGCGCGTGCCCGGGATAGCGC
>DATEII010000022.1:0-63990 GCA_035279135.1 Steroidobacteraceae bacterium | reverse complement strand
CCGGTGCAGTACAACGGCTACAAGGTGCCGCTCATGGAAAACCTCGTGCGCCGCGCCGTGAGGGATAGCTAGGGGTCTGGCTCCATTTTTCGTCCCGAAAAATGGTGCCTGACCCCATTCCTGGTCCACTCTTATATATAGCTATGGAGATCTTCCGCATCACGCGCAACGCCTGGGGCCAGGAAACGCTGGAAGGCATGTCCTGGGACCTGCTGCCCGTGGCTTTCGGACTCGGAATCGCATTCATCGTCGGGCATCTCGTATGGCGAGCCGTGCGCCGCAAAGGATCGGAAGGGGGACAGTCCCCTTCACAAAAATGAGTGCGCGACAAACTTCCACCACAGCGGGCGCCGTGCATGGGGACAGTCCCCGGTCTTTGATCACTCGCCACGCGCCCATCGACCGCGTCTTCCACTGGGTCACCGCACTGGCCGTTTTGCTACTACTGGCCACCGCCTTCCTGCCCATCGTCGGGCTCAAGTTCTCCTGGGTGCCGCTGCACTGGATGACGGGCGTGGTGCTGTGCCTGGCGGTGCTGTTCCACACCATCCAGTCGACGTTTTTCCGCCGCCTCAAGTGCATGCTGATCTTCCCGCGGCACCTGCGTGAATTCGCGCAGGGCACGAAGGCCGCCAAGTACACGCTGCCGCAGAAGCTCATGCATGCGGTGCTCGGCGTGGCGGTGCTGGTGGCCGCGGTGACCGGCGCCATCATGCTGGCCAAGGTCGACACGCCGCTGTGGCAGCGCAATCCCTATCTGCTGGATGCGTCGACCTGGGGCGTGGTGTACGTGCTGCATGGCGCGTCGGCGCTGGCCATCCTCACGTTGACCATGACCCACATCTATTTCTCGCTGCTGCCCGAGAAGCGCGCCTACCTGCGGGCGATGATCGGCGGGCAGATGACGCGCGAGGAAGCGGCCGAATATCACGATCCGGCCCGCTGGTCCGGCCAACGCAAAGACGATCCCAAGGAAAACGGCAAATGACGCTGACCGAGCGCCTCGAAGCCATCGAGGCGGGTTATGAATTCTCCCTGGCTTATGCGGCGCAGGGCCGCACGGACGATTCGGGCACGCAGATCCGCGCGATGCTGGAGCGCATGTTCGCCGCGCTCGAAGGATTGCCCGCGCAGACCGATGCGGCGCTGTCGCCGGGCGGCGCGGCGCACGCCGCGAGCACGCGCAGATTCCTCGACGCGGTCCGGCAGGATTGCCTGGTGGCGCAGGGCGCCATCGGGCTCGTGCTCGATGCGCGCGCGATCGGCTCCCTGCTGGTCGACAATCTCAACGCCAACATTCACCTGCGCGCCTTGCTGACCGACCTGTTCCTGGTCGACCAGGCGCTCAAGGCTTCAACGAACCTGGGTCATCGCGCGTAACAACGCGCTGGCCTGGTCGGGCGGCAGCCGCAGGATGCGGTCGTACACCGAGATGGTGATGGTGCACACCTTGGCACGATCGGCGCGCGGATCTTCGGCGTTGGCCAGCATCTGCGCATCGGAGCCGTACTGCTCATAGGTCGCGTTGATGACGCTGGCGAGGTTGTCCTTGACGGCGTCGGCTTCGGGCAGCGGCTCGGGATTTTCCGCGGCGCTGCGGATGACCTCGCCCATGAGCTCGAGGGTGTGCGCCTGTGCGGCCGGCTCGATGTACTTGGCGATGTCGGGCGGGCCCAGCACCTGGGGAAACCAGTATCGGAAGCACGCGTTCTCCGGCTTGCCCTCGAGCTTCTTCGCCGTCGCCACCATGTCGCGCATCAGCGCCAGCACCGATGGTGCCGAAGCATGCGCGAGACGCTGCGTCGCGGCCACGGTGATCTGCGAGTTCGCGAGGTTGATGAATTTCTCCGGGCCTTCCTCGCCGCGCTGGTACACGCGGTATTCCTCGAGCAGCTCGTCGTACAGCGAACGCTCGTGTTGCTTGAGCACGCGATACACGGGCTGGGCCAGCAAGGCGGAGTCCGCCTGGTACCGCTCGTACCACCAGGCGCCCACGGCCACGGCGATGACGGCGGCGAGCCCGATGGCTATCCACTTCATGCGCCGGATCCGAGCTTCGTGAGCGCCGCACGGATCGCGGGCGCGTGCGGGGACGCGATCATGCCGTCCTCGTCGAGACGCAGTCCGCGCAGCGGCAAGGACAGGCAGGCGGATTCGACGATCGGAGCCGACATGGTGGTCAGTATCTCGCGCAGCGCCGCGTGCGCGTGCACCGAGGCGGGCGAGGCGTTGAAGATCGCGACCGGTTTGCCGACGAACCCTTCGTAGCTCACGAGCCAGTCGAGTCCATTCTTGAGCACGCCGGTGACGCCGTGCGCGTATTCGGGACTGGCGATGAGCAGCGCCGCGCAGCCGTCGATGGCCGCATGCAGCCGACGCACCGGCGCGGGCAGGTCCGCTTCGAGGTCCGGATTGAACAGCGGCAGGTCACCGAGCGGGAACGACTCGATCTCGATGCCGGGCGGCGCCAGGCGCGCGCTGGCCCGCAGCAGCGCGGCATTCATCGAGATGCGGCGCAGGCTGCCGCAGAAGGCGAGGATCCGGAAAGACATGGGGCGGCAGACTAACAGCCTGCCGCCCCGAGGATGTCGACTTGGAGGTCGACTTTCTTATTGCAGCCGGACCGCGATGTCGCGGATCGCTGCGGAGCTGCCCACCGTGCCCATGGAGGTCAACGAACCGTTACCGAGGCTCATGCGATACAGCGTCGACTGCGTCGCACCCGTCGGCAGCAGCGCCACCACGGCCAGACCGTTCTCGCCGCCGGCGATGTCGAAGCCGCCCTCGAGCTGGAACGAGCCGGGTGTGCCACCCACGCTGAGCGTGCCGATGCTGGTCATGGACCCGCTGATCGAGGTCTGGCGCACCAGCGAGTTGGACGCGAGATCCAGCGCGTAGTGCGTGCTGCTCGACGCTCCGGCGTACGGATTGCTGAACGCCGTGCCGAACACCTGGGCAGGAGTTCCGTTGACATTCGGTGTGCCATCCGTGATCACCGTGTTGTCGGCCAGGTTCACGCGCAGGTTCTGGCCCGTGTCACTCTGCACGCGCAACACGTCGTCCACCGAGCCGAAGTCGATGGCGAAGTGCGCCCCGGACAGACCGGCGTATGGCGACGTGGCATCGAGCGGGTTCGCGGACAACGTGACGCCGCCCGAAGCCACACCCGTGGTCGGATTCAGCGTGTACAGCCGGCCTGCGCTGGTCAGCGCGTACAGCTGGCCGTTCGAAGGACGGAAGTCGATGCCGACGGCGGATTCGCTGCCATCGAGACCCGTGATGGCCACGTCGGTGTCCAGCGTTCCGGGCGAAGTCGCCTTGAAGCTGACCAGGTGGGCATCCGCCGTGAGTGCGTAGACCACGGCCACGGAGGTCTTGCCGTACGCCAGGCCGTTGACCCGCTCACCACCGCCGATGCTGCCGACCTTCGTGGCTGAGCCGTTCTGCAGGTTGATGGAGTACAGGTCCGAGCTCGTGCTGCCTGCAGTGCTGAGCGCCGCGAGACCGCGGTTGTTGTCGCCGAGGATGTCGAAGCCGCCCACGGCCTGCACGTCACCCACGCCCAGGCCCGTACCGACCGTGGCGACGTCGCCGTTGATGGTGTTGCCCGTGCCGCGGCCCACCACCTGCAGGCTGTCGCTCGTCGAATCGATCAGGTAGTAAGAGGCGGTCAGGACGCCGGAGAAATTGTTGCTGTAGGCCGCCTCGCCCGGCACCGAGCCCGCGGGGTTCAGCGCCACGTCGGTGGTTACCACGCCATCGTCGGGGCGGACGCGGAAGTTGAGTCCCGTGTCGCTGATGACGCGCAGGTAGTCGTTGCCCGGATTCCAGTCCAACCCGAAGGTCGTGCCGGTGAGGCCGGCGTAGGGCGAGGTCATGTCGCCCAGTTGCGGGACCAGCGTCGCGTTGAGCGTCAGCGCAGCGGTAGCCGTGTCGACGGTGTACAGCCGGCCCGTGCTGCCGAGCGCATACAGCTTCTGGTCCACAGGACGCACGTCGATGCCGACGATCTTTTCGTCGGCCTGCTGGCCGGAGAAGCTCGCGCTGGTGCAGACCTTGCCCGGCGAGGCCGAGTTGAACGACAGCAGTTTGTTGCCTTCGGTCGACGCGAACACGTCGCCCGGATCCTGGGCCGGCGCCGAGGTGGGCGGCGCGATGGCCGTGTCGCGCACCAGCTCGTTGTCGTCGAGGCGCGTGACCGGTCCGGCCGAAGCCGCGGTGCCGTTGGAGAGATTGATCTGGTACGAGGTGGCGGCGCCGCCGACCACCAGCACCGCGTAGCCCGTGTTGGTGCCGTCGGCCGCCGTCGCGATCTCGAAATCGCTGACCGCGCTGGCGTCGACGCCGAGCGGACCCACCACGCTGAGCGCACCGCCGTTGGCGTCGCTGGTCGTCAGCAGCTCATCGGTGGTCGAATCGATGAAGTACGCCGCCGAGCGGCAGGCATCCGCGAATGCATTGGTGTACGCCGCGCCGTTGATGCCGGCACGTGCCGCGCCACCGCTGGTGAGCGGCGCGTCGGTGATGGTGGCGCCGCTGTCCACGTCGATGCGCAGGTTCTGGCCGTTGTCGCTGACCACGCGCAGGCGGTCGGTGGCGTCGTCGAAGTCCACGCCGTATTCGCTGCCGCTGAGCGCCGTGAACGGATCGCTGCTGTCGGAGCTGTCGGCCGTGAGCTGCGATTTCTGCGTGGCGACGCCGGTGGTCGTGTCGATCGTGTAGATGCGGCCGGTGCTGCCGAGTGCGTAGAGCTGGCCGGGCGTGCTGCCGCCGGCGCGGATGTCGATGCCGAGCGCCGTCTCGCCGGACTGCATGCCGGTGATCGCGATGGCCGTGTCGAGCGCCGGATCGGCGCGGTCGAAGGTCACGAGGCGACCGGTGCTGGTCAAGCCGTATGTATCACCCGAAGTAACGCCGCCGCCCGGGGGAGGGACTGGCGTGTTCGCGGGAGGGGTGGGTGAGGGGGGCGGTGCCGGCGGCGTGGGCGTGGGATTCGAGCCCGAGGGCGGCGGCGGAGTCGGAGAGCTCCCACCACCACCGCCTCCCCCGCAAGCGGTGAGCACCGAGACGATCAGCGAGGTCGCAAGTAAGGTGCGGCCAACCCGAGGCGTAGTCATATGGTTCCCTTTGTAAGTTTGAATCCGTCCGGCGTCAGACTACGGACTGCATTGGTCGCTGAATGCAGACACCCAGCACCTCGCAAACGCGAAAACATTTCCGCGCGGGGTCGGCGCGTACCTACGTGCGCAGGAGCCGACGCACGGCGAATTAGTTAGACAGGCGGCAACGAGCTTCCTGCTGTCCGACAGCAGGAGCGGAAAAGTGGACGCAGGTCACATAACGTCTGGTAGCCGGGCGCCCAGGCGTTCTCCCCGGGGTGGCTTTGTACTTTTTGCACGCGCCGCTTTGCGCACCGCACCCGGCATCGGTATAGTCGCGACCGCTAATGCAGGGTCGAGCGGTCATCGCCCCCTCTAGCACGCAAAGTTCAGGGAAATGGGGACATTCCTCATTTCCCTGTAACAATCGAACGCTGGCCCATAAGGCCGAAAAGGTTTTCGATTGTGACAAGGAAATGAGGAATGTCCCCATTTCCACACTTGGCAAATTCCTCTCGCTAATGACCGCAGCCGGGGCTCTACGAAGCCCGAGGCAATGCGAGTCTGTCTCTCTCAATTTCAAGGATTTCAATGTCATTCGATTCTCTCGGGCTCAAGCCCGAGCTGCTGCGTGCCGTGGCCGACAAGGGCTACACGGTTCCCACCCCCATCCAGACCGAGGCCATCCCGGCCGTGCTGTCCGGCCGCGACGTGCTCGCCGGCGCACAGACCGGTACCGGCAAGACCGCCGGCTTCACGCTGCCGCTGCTGCAGAAGTTAGGCGAGCGTGGCGCGCGCAACCCGCGCGCGCTGGTGCTGACCCCGACGCGTGAGCTCGCTGCGCAGGTCGAGCAGAGCATCCGGGACTACGGCAAGTACGTGAGCCTTCGCTCGCTGGTGATCTTCGGCGGCGTCTCCGAGAAGCCGCAGATCGACAAGCTGCGCCACGGCTGCGACATCCTGGTCGCGACGCCGGGCCGCCTGCTCGATCTCGCCGAACAGCGCGCGGTCTCGCTCGCCGACGTGCAGCTGTTCGTGCTCGACGAAGCCGACCGCATGCTCGACATGGGCTTCATCCACGACATCAAGCGCGTGCTCAAGCTGTTGCCTGCGCAACGCCAGAACCTGATGTTCTCGGCGACGTATTCCGACGACATCCGCGATCTCGCCAACCGCTTCGTCAAGAACCCGGTGAGCGTGCAGGTCACGCCGCGCAATGCCACCGCGGAAAAGGTGGAGCAGAGCGCCTACCGCGTGCCGAAGGAGCACAAGCGCCACCTGCTCGCGCACCTCATCAAGGAAGGCAACTGGCACCAGGTGCTGGTGTTCACGCGCACCAAGCACGGCGCCAACCGCCTCACGCAGCAGCTGGAGCGTGCCGGCATCACCGCCATGGCCATCCATGGCAACAAGAGCCAGAACGCGCGCGTTCGCGCGCTCGAGGACTTCAAGGACAACAAGATCATCGCGCTGGTGGCGACCGAGGTCGCGGCGCGCGGCCTCGACATCAAGGAGCTGCCGCACGTGGTGAACGACGAGTTGCCGAACGTGCCCGAGGACTACGTGCATCGCATCGGCCGTACCGCGCGTGCAGGTTCGACGGGCGCGGCGATCTCGCTGGTGTCGCCCGACGAAGTGCCTTATCTCAGGGACATCGAGAAGCTGCTGAAGCGCAGCGTCGAGTTCGCGCCCACGCCGAAGTTCGAGATCAAGGAAGGCAGCCACCCGACGCGTGCCGAACGTGAAGGGGAGCCCGCTGAATATCGTCCGCACCAGGATCCGCGTCGTCGTCCCGAGCATCGGCGCGGCGGCGGTGGCGGTCGTGGGGGTGGCGGCCGTGGCGGGCGTGGCGGTCATGGTCACGCGTCGCGTGCCGAAGCCGGCCGTGCGAGCCATGACGCTTACGCGGACCTGGCGAGCCCCGGCGATGCGAATGCCCCGCGCCGCGATGATTCGCGGCCCAACGGTGAGCGCGGACACAGTCACGGCCACCAGGGCCAGCGCCGCAATCAACGCGGACCTTCGTCACCCAGCCAAGGCCAGGGCCATGGTCAACAGCAGAACCGTGAGGGGCGTGGTCGCGGCGGCCAGGGTGGACAGGGCCGCGGCGGTGACCGTCACGGCCAGGCGGGGCGCCGGTCGAACGGCGGTTTTGCGCGCGGTGCCCGCTCGGGCGGTGGCCGCGGCAAGGGCGGTTCGGGAGGCGGCCAGTCGGGCGGCTTCTCGCGCATGACCTGAATTCCGGAAAAATGAAAACCCGCGCGGCCGGTCAGGCCGCGCGGGCTCGACACTGTCGGCGCGATTACTGGCGCGGGGTTTCAGTGTCGGGAGTGGGCTGGCCGGAGGGCTCGGCGCCCTGCGTCTGGTTCGGGTCCACCGAGCTGTTCGTGCTCGGCGAAGACGATTCAGGCGACTGCGACGAAGGGGTCGACTGCTGCTGGTTGCCCGTGCTGCTGCCGGCCTTTTCGCTGGCCTTCAATTCGTCCTTGTCGAGGTAGCCGTCTCCATTGGTGTCCGCCGTGGAGAACATGATGGTCGAATCCGCGGCGGCCTCCGCCTGCGAAATCCTCCCGTCCTTGTTGGTGTCGAGCTTCTTGAAGCTCGCATGGCTCATCGACTTGTCCTTGCTGCCGTACTGGTCGTTGTCGCCGGCCACGGCGACACCCAGCGGAATCAGCGTGGCCACGGCCACCGCGATCAGGGTCTTGCGTGCTTTCATGTCTCTGCTCCTTGGCTCTCGATGGAAGGTATTTGAGCGATCGCAACGCCTGAAGAGTTTTCGGCGTCCGGTCGCGTTCCTGGGAGCTGCAATCACCATGCCATGCGAAAACGCGGCATTCCGCCGCGCGGCTGGCAGCGAGGGTCGCCCTGCAACGACAACGCGCAATCTGCGCGGCGCAGCATGGCGACACGAACCGCGCACCTAACTACAAACAATCACTTGCGGGTCGCCGTTCGCGGACGTCGGACACTTGCGGATGGACAGTGCAGCGGAATCCGGCGCGCAGAGTCGCCACGGTCGCGGGCGGGGTGAGCAAACCGTCGGCTCTCGGCAACGCGCGCGGCGCGTCGTAGCCGGATTCGCACCAGCGGTATGCCTTGCCTGCAACCAGCAGGTAGGCCTCTCCCGACGCCACCACCATGGCGCCGTCGGGCAGTTCCGCGGGTGCCACGGGCAGGGGATGGATGCGTTTTCCGCCGTTTTGCAATCGTTGCTGGTGCAGGCACGCGTCGATTTCGGCAGCGCTCACCTGCTGGTGCCCATGCGCGCGAGCCCAGGCCTGCGCGAACCGAAGCGCCGCTTCGCGCCGGCAGTAGTAGCAAGGTCGATGGCCGGAAGCGAGGGCGACTGCCTCATCGAGGAAGAAAAGCTCGGTCCAGCTGCGCCGGCTCATGACCTTGCGCTTCATACCGCGGAACTCGCACGTGCAGATGATCCAGGCCTTGTTAGTCCAGCGGCGCCGGAGCAGCGTGCGCGTGGCGGGGTCGTGGATGATGCCGCGATTGCCCATGAACATGCCGCGCTGTTCGATGGCGACGATTTCACCGAAGGGCGTGACCCGGTTCTGCAGCGGCACGGTCGCAGTCTAACCAATGTTTTGCGCGGCCACGGATTTGGGTTCATGCTGCGCGCCATGAAAAGCAGCGGCGTGGGGGAGCGCATCACTCTGGCGTTGCTCGCGCTCGCGCTGGTGTCCGCGATTGCGTTCTACTTCGCGAATCCTTATCACTCACCGCTTCGCGACCCACGCGCCAGGCTGCTGGGCTTCCTGCTTTACCGCCAACCCTCGCTGTCGATGGAGCCAACGATTCCCGAGGGCGCACTGTTCGTGGTCAGTACGAGATCGCTGGGTAGTCGCGATCCGCGGCCGGGAGAGATGGTGGCTTTTCTCTACCCACCCAACCCCGAGGTCATCTACCTCAAGCGCGTGATCGCCGGCGGAGGCAGCACCGTCGAAATCCGCGGGCAACGCGTCTACGTCGACGGGATTCCGATCAACGAGCCGTACGTGGCCCGCCGCACCATCCTCGCTCCCGAATACGAGTATCTGCGCGACGTGTCGCCGCCGCCCCACGACCTGCCGGCGTTGCTCGTGCCCGAAGGCCAATACTTCGTGCTGGGCGACAACCGCGGCAACAGCGAAGACAGCCGCAGCTGGGGAACGGTACCGCGCGAATTGATGGTGGGCACTTTCGCAGGGTTTCTTTTCCGGCCGGGAGCGCTGACGAATGAATGACATCGTGAGCAACGAACCGGCCAAACTTCCCCCCTGGACTCGCGCGGACCTGCCCGAACCGCCTATGCCCCGCGGGTTGTCGTGGATCGGCGTGTGCGGACCCGGCGTCATCGTGCTCGGTGTGTCGATCGGCAGCGGCGAATTCCTGCTGGGGCCCGCGACCTTCGTGAAACACGGGTTGTCGCTGCTCTGGGTGACTTTCGTGGCGGTGTTCTTCCAGACCGTCTTCAACACCGAGCTCATGCGGTACACACTCGCCACGGGCGAACCCGTGGTCACGGGATTCATGCGTACGCGTCCGGGCCGCACGTTCTGGGCCTGGTTCTACGCGGCGCTGTATTTCCTGCAGATCGGCTGGCCCGCCTGGGCGGCCACCGCGGCCGGTGCGGTTTTCTTCCTGTTCCTCGGCCGCCTGGCCGCGCCGCCGGCGGATTCGGCGACTATCTACCTCATCGGCATCGCCACCTTCCTGGCCTGCGTCTCGGTGCTGCTGCTCGGCAGGCGCATCGCACGCACGCTCGAGATCCTCAACTGGATCATGGTGACCTGCATCCTCGGCGGGTTCCTCGTGCTCGCGTTCATTTATGTGCCGCTCGAGACCTGGGCCTCGGCGGTGGTCGGATTCTTCGGCTTCAATGCCGCGCAGGGCGGGTTCGTGTTCCTGCCCAGCGATGTCGACATCCTGCTGCTCGGCGCGCTGGTCGGATACTCGGGCGGCGGCGGTGTGCTGAACATCACGCTGTCGAATTGGGCGCGCGACAAGGGTTACGGCATGGGAGGCCGTGTCGGGCACATTTCGGGCGTCGTGGGCGGTGAAGCCAGCCGGCTCGCGGACACGGGTTTCATGTTCGAGCCGGACGTGGCCAACCTGAGTCGCTGGCGCGGCTGGTGGCGCATCGTGCGCGTCGACCAGTGGGGCATTTTCTTCATCGGCGCGCTGCTCGGCATGATGCTGCCCGCGCTGCTGTACGTGACTTTCGTCGAGCCGGGCACCGACATCAAGGGACTGGCGATCAGCGCGGTGCTCGCGAATACCATCGGCGCCACGGCTGGCGCGGCGCTGGGCCTGCTGGTCGCCGGCCTCGGCGTCTGGATCCTCTTCAAGACGCAGCTCGATTGCGTCGAGGGCATGACGCGTTCGATCACCGACATCCTGTGGACGGGAAGTCGGCGCGTGCGTGCCTGGCGCGGCGGCGACGTGCGCGCGGTCTACTACGGCGTGCTCGCCGTGGTGGTGGTGTGGGGCATCTTCGCGTTGAGACTCGCGCAGCCGGTGGTGTTGTTGCAGATCGGCGCGAACATCGCGGGCGCGATCTTCGTGATCGCCTCGCTGCACCTGCTGTACCTGAACACGCGGGTGCTCCCGGTGGCGCTGCGTCCGCCCTTGTGGCGGCGCGCCTCGCTCGTCGGCATGGCGCTGTTCTACGGCTTCTTCGTGGTGCTGGTGGCGCGTTCGTTCCTATGAGCGCTTGCGGCTGATCTCGATGCCGTTACCGACGTCGAGCAGCACCGAATCCAGGTCGCCGACCGCGCGCACGCGTTTGCGATAGGCCTCGGCCTGCGGGCGCACGATCTCGGGCAGCAACATGTTGTCCGCCGCGATGATGGCGCCCGGCGCGAGCTTGGGATGCACCAGCTCGAAGCAGGGCAGGTACAGATCCTTCCAGACGTCCAGCAGCACGAAGTCGAACGGCCCCGGCAGCGTCTTCAGTGTCTCGAGGCAATCTCCCTGGTGGAACTCGACGCGCGTCGAGAGTCCCGCGCGCGTCAGCGCCTGGCGTGCGTGCTCGATCTTGAAATCCCGCAGCTCGAGCGACAGCACCTTGCCGCCGGTGGCCCGCGCCGCGGCCGCGAGCCACACGGTGGAGTATCCGTACGAGGTGCCGAGCTCGAGGATGCGCCGCGACTGCGCGCCGGTGGTCAGTAGATAGAGCAGGATGCCGGCCTCGCGACCCACCGAGAGCAGCAGCTCGTCGAGGTTGGTGCCGGGCGACGCGAAGTTGGTGCGGCGCTGTTCTTCGTCGGCACGGCGCTCGTATTCGGCGAGCACGCGTTCGATGACGGGGTCGACGAGGGGCATTCAGTGTCCTGGCGATCGAGTGGTGCCGCATAGTGCCCGGAAGGCCGCGGGTTGGCGAGCCCCGGCAGGGCGCCGCGGAACTTTAGTGCGGCTATCCCAACAAACAAAGGTTACGGAAAATGTGCCCGGCATGCGTCAGACGTATCTGATGCGAGCGGCCATTCCATGACGGGGGATTACGTTGCGTTGCCGCGCGATCACCCGCAGTATCGTTCGCCACGGACGGGCTCCCGGCCCGCCGGGCATAACACACTCGAGGACCGGACATGCGCGCGACATGCTTCGCCAAGGTAGTTAGAGCGGCAATGGCAATCCCGTTGCTCATGGGTGGCGCCGCGATGGCGGCCGACACGGATGGACTGACCCTGCCGGAAGGGTTCTCGGCCATCGTGGTGCAGGAAGGCCAGGGTCCAGGCCGCCACCTGGCGGTGGCCGCCAACGGTGACATCTATCTCGCCGGTCGCGACGGCCTGGTCGCCATGCGCGACAAGGACGGCGACGGCAAGGCCGACGAGACGATGAAGTTCGGCGACGTGCAGGGCACGGAGGTGCGCCTGTTCAAGAACTGGCTGTATGTCTCCGACAACGTCGGCGTGTATCGCTACAAGCTGAAGAAAGGCGAGCTCGCGCCCACCAGTGCCCGGCAGGTGGTGGTGGAAGGCTTCCCGATGGAGCGCCAGCACGCCGACAAGACCTTCGCGCTGGACCCGAAGGGCACGGTGTACGTGAACGTCGGCGCGCCGTCGAACTCCTGCCAGGAGAAAGACCGGCAGGAAGGATCGCTGGGCTTGAACCCCTGTCCCATCCTCGAGAAGTACGGTGGCGTCTGGGTATTCCCGGGCAACAAGTTCAACCAGAAGGCCAGCGATGGGCGCCGTTTTGCCACCGGCATGCGTAATGCGGTGGCCATCGAATGGAACGCGCCGCAGAAAGCGCTGTACGCCGTGATCCACGGTCGCGACTCGATCGACACGCTGTTTCCCTCGCTCTACAACGCCGAGGACAACGCCACGCGCCAGGCGGAGGAATTCCACAAGATCACGAAGGGCGGCGATTACGGCTGGCCCTACACGTTCTGGGATACCAAGCTCGACAAGCGCGTGCTCGCGCCCGAGTACGGTGGCGACGGCAAGAAGGAGCCGGAGGCGGGCAAGTACCCGGCGCCGCTCATGGCGTACCCGGCGCACTGGGCGCCTAACGACCTGCTCTTCTACTCGGGCAAGAACTTCCCGGCGAAATACCAGGGCGGCGCGTTCATCGCGTTCCATGGCAGCTGGAACCGCGCGCCGGAACCGCAGGCGGGTTACAAGGTCGTGTTCCAGCCCATGAAGGACGGCAAACCGAGCGGTCCCTACGAAGTGTTCGCCGACGGGTTTGCGGGCGAGATGGCCGACAACAATCCGCGCAATGCGCGTTATCGGCCCGTGGGCCTGGCCCTTGGGCCGGATGGCTCGCTGTACGTCTCGGATTCGCAGAAGGGACGCATCTGGCGCATTCGTTACGGTGCGAAGTGAGTCGATCGGGTAAAGCCCTGTTGCCAGGCGTGCTGGCGCTGGCCAGCGTCGCGGCGTGGGGCCAGGCGCCTCCCGCCGGCGCGCAGGCGCCCGCCGTTGCGACCGCACCGACCGCGTCAGCGGCTGACACGGCGCAGTCCGGGCAGAAGTCGTACGCGCGGCATTGCCTGAGCTGCCACCAGGCCGATGGTTACGGCGTGCCCAACATGCAGCCCGCCATCAAGGGCGGAACCTGGGTCCAGGGTGATCCGAAGGCGCTGGCGCTGTTCGTGATGACCGGCGGCTTCGACAGTGCGGGGCGCAAGGAAGGCGCGGGTTCCCACAACGTGATGCCGCCGTTTCGCCAGCTTTCGGACGACGAGCTCGCGGGGATCCTGAGCTACATCCGCGAGAAGTTCGGCGAAGGTGCGTCCGCGGTGACTCCGGCGGTGGTGGCCGAGGCGCGCGCCACCTTGCCGCCGGGGTAAACGCTCAACCCGCCGGTTTCTGCGCCGACGGTATCTTCGTGATCTGCACGCTCACGATCTTCCACTGCCCGTCGCGCCGCACGTAGATGTCGATGTAGCGGTAGTTCGACTCGAACTTCTCGCCATCGTATTTCCCCGTCATGTGCGTGCGGCCCGAAAGCAGCGCCGTGTCGCCGTACAGCCGCACCTCGAACTCCTCGACCGTGTACGGATCGATGGTGAGCTTCGGGTCCATGATGCCGGCGACGAAGGATTTCCTGGTTTCGAGATTCGCGCGCGGATCGATCTGGCGGAAATCCTCGGCCATGTTGTCCGCGATCGCCTTCTCGTCCTTGCGCACGATGGCCTTGTCCCAGGCGTCGGATAGACGCGTGAGCTCGGCCACGTCCCGGTCGCGGGAGTCCGCGGCCAGGACCGGCGTGGCAAGGGTGACGACCAGCAGCGCCAGTAGTTGGGCGCGCAACATCCGATGCGTGGTCATTTCACGCGGTACAGGTGCACGTAGCGATCGGTCTTCCCCTTGATCGAAGGGTCGTAGACCATCTTGTCGAGCGGATCGCTCTTGTTGCGCAGGCCGTCGTAGGCCTTTTCGAACACGAAGCCATGCGCCTCGAGACTCTTGCGCGCCCAGTCCTCGTTGAGGCGATGCAGCGAGCCTGCGACTTCCTTGCCGGTGCCCGCGGCCGCGTTGTGGTCGACGATCAGCAGCTTGCCGCCCGGCTTGAGCATGCGTTTCACCGACTCGATGAAGCCGTCGTTGTCGATCTGCGGCCAGTTTTCCTTCTCGTCGATCCAGTACGTGTCGTGGTAGGCCATCACGATGATGGCCAGGTCGACGCTCTTGGGCTCGATGTACATGTGGCTGGCTTCGACGATGCGCGGCGTCACGTTCCTGAGCCGGCCCTCGGTGAAGCGCTTCTTGATGTCGTCCTTGGCGAAGTTGGCGTACGGCACGTTGTTGATGGCCAGCACCTTGCCGGTGGGGCCGACCACGCCGGCTAACAACTCGGTGTAGTAGCCGCCGGCCGAGAAGATGTCGGCCACGGTCATGCCCGGTTTGACGCCGGCGAAGGCCAGCACTTCGGCCGGCTTGTCGCGGGCATCGCGTTCCCGGTCTTCGGCGGTGCGTTCCGGGCTCGCAATGGCTTTGTCGATGGCGGCATCGGCGGCGAGTGCGGTCACGGTCCAGGCCGGAACGGCAAAGGCGAGCAGGGAAGTGAGCAATATTCTTTTCATTGGGGTCTCCTTGACGCTCATTATGCGAACGCCCCGGCGCAACCGGAACCTCGTCCATCGCGCCGGGTACTCAACTGAGCGACCGGACCTTGCGCCCGAATATTTCGCGTTAAGGAGCAGCCATGCGAAACGTCTTCAAACCCCTGTGTCTCACCCTGATGCTGTCGACCGCGTGTACCGCCTTCGGGGCAGGTGGCGGCGAAATGCCCAGCCGACCCATGGGCGGATCTTCCACACCAGCGCCTTCGCCCGAAGAGCAGGCGCGCAGTGCATACAACGCCGGCGTCAAGGTGGTCGAAAAGGCCGACCAACTGGCCGCTGATGCATCGCACCAGGCCGATGCGAAGAAGCAGGCCAAGGCGCTCGACAAGGCGAACGACGGCTACGCGAGCGCGCTCAAGAAATTCACGCGCGCCACCGAGCTCTATCCGTCCATGCACGAAGCCTGGAACTACGTGGGCTACACCAACCGCAAGCTCGGCAAGTACGACGCGGCGCTGGCGGCCTACGACCGCGCGCTGACGCTGAAGCCCGGTTACCCCGAGGCCATCGAATATCGTGGTCATGCCTATCTCGGCCTGAATCGACTCGACGATGCCAAGGCTGCCTATCTCTCGCTGTTCAGCAGCAATCGCAAGCTCGCGGCGCAATTGCTGGCCGGCATGCAGTCCTGGGTGGGCGAGCACCGCGGCAATCCCGCCGGAGTCGATGGCGCGTCACTGGAGTCGTTTGCCTCGTGGGTGAGCGAACGCAGCGCCATCGCCAGCCAGACCGCCGGACTCACGCGCGAAGGCGCCAGCGCCGCCTGGTAGACGATGCGGCGCCACGCGCGTCTGTTCGTGCTGCTCGCGTCGATGACCGGACCGGTCATCGCGGCGACGCCCTATGCCTGGCAGCTGCCAGCGGGATTTCCGGAGCCCGCGGTACCCGCGGACAACCCGATGAGCGGGGCGAAAGTCGCGCTGGGCGGCAGATTGTTTGCCGATACGCGCCTCTCGGTGACCGGCGACTACTCCTGCCGCAGTTGCCATTCGCCGGCGCTGGCCTTCACCGATGGACGCGCCCTTTCGCGGGGCGCGACGGGCGCCGCGGTTCCACTGAACGCGCCGACGTTGCTCAATGCCGCGTACAGCCCGTCACTCGGCTGGAACGATGCCGGCGTGACGACGCTCGAGCAGCAGATGCGGGGTCCGCTGTTCAACCAGCATCCGCCGGAGCTCGGGCTGGCGGGCCGCGAGTCCGCGGTGGAGCAGGCGCTGGCGAGTGATCCGGGCCTGGCCGCGGAGTTCGCCGCGGCCTTCCCGGGCGAGGCACTCGCCGTGA
This sequence comes from Steroidobacteraceae bacterium, assembly GCA_035279135.1. Classification (GTDB taxonomy): domain Bacteria; phylum Pseudomonadota; class Gammaproteobacteria; order Steroidobacterales; family Steroidobacteraceae; genus CADEED01. The sequence goes on along the minus strand of DATEII010000022.1, from coordinate 48,033 downwards.
CCATGGACAACGTGATCCGCGCCATCGCCGCTTACGAACGCACGTTGTTCGCGGGTCGCTCGGCTTTCGACCGTTACGTATTCGGCGGCGATCACGCGGCGCTCGGTGCGGAGCAGAAGCGCGGCATGCAGCTGTTCTTCTCGGAGCGCAGTGGTTGCGGCGCCTGCCATGGCGGCATCAACTTCGCCGGGCCCTGGGTCGACGCGGCGCAGCCCGGGGCCAAGGCCATCTTCGCGGACACTGGCACGGGCCAGTCGGTGCGAGTACCGACGCTGCGCAACCTTGCGGCCACGGCGCCTTACATGCACGACGGACGTTTCGCCAGCCTCGACGATGTGCTCGATCATTACGAACGGCTGGCCGTGGACCCGGCCGCGGAGCCGCGGCTGCGGCGCGCGCCACTAACTACCGGGGAGCGGGCCAGCCTGGTGGCCTTCCTCCAATCCCTGAACGACCCCCGCTAAGTTATGCTTGCGCGCCTGCATGAACGCGCGCTCCGAATCCTTCCGCAACCGGCTGACGCCGCACCCGGCCTCGCCACGGTCCCCGGTACACGAAATCGTGGTGGGCGCTGCCCGGCACGATGATGCCCTGCTGCTGAACTACCGCATCGTGGGCGAGCTGGGTGCCATGCGCATGCCCGAGCTGCGCCCCCCGGTCCACACCGACGGGTTGTGGCGCCAGACCTGCTTCGAGGCTTTCACGGGCGCCGCCGCCTCGTCCGAGTACTGCGAATACAACTTCTCCCCGTCGGGTGCCTGGGCCGCGTACCACTTCAGTGGCTATCGCGCCGACATGCAGCCGCTGCGCTCGGGGCGCATGCCGAACTTCGCCTTCGACATGCAGGACGGCGCGCTGGTGCTCACGGCGCAGGTGGACCTCGGCTGGCTGGCGCCCCATGGGGCCGGCGTGAAGCTCGGCGTGACGGCCGTCATCGAGGATCGTTCCGGGCAACTGTCATACTGGGCCCTCAAACATCCCGCCGGTAAACCCGATTTCCACCATGCCGATGGCTTCATTCTCGATTTGTAGGACGCGCGCGTGATCCAGTTCGGTATCGATCGGTTGCTCGGCGACATCAAGTTGCAACGCGAGCTCGAGGGCCGCCGCATCGCGCTGCTGGCTCACCCCGCCTCGATGACGGCGGATTTCGAGCACTCGCTCGACGCCTTGCGCGCGATCCGCGGGCTCGACATCACCGCGGCCTTCGGCCCGCAGCACGGACTGCGCGGCGACAAGCAGGACAACATGATCGAGTCGCCGGATTTCCGCGACCCGGTGCATGGCATCCCGGTGTTCAGCCTGTACGGCGAAGTACGCCGGCCCACCGAGGAAATGCTCGATCACTTCGACGTGCTGCTGGTGGACCTGCAGGACCTGGGCTGCCGCATCTACACCTTCATCACCACGCTGCTCTACGTGCTCGAGGCGGCGGCGCAACACGGCAAGACCGTCTGGGTGCTGGACCGGCCGAACCCGGCGGGTCGCCCGATCGAGGGCCTGAAGTTGCGCGAGGGCTGGGAGAGTTTCGTGGGTGCCGGGCCGATGCCGATGCGCCACGGCCTCACGCTGGGTGAGCTGGGCATCTGGTTCATCAGTCATTTCCATCTCGCGGTGGATTACCGCGTGATCCCGATGCGTGGCTGGGAACCCAAGGCCGCGCCGGGTCACGGCTGGCCCGTCGGCGAGCGCAACTGGGTGAACCCGAGTCCGAACGCCGCCAACCTTTCCATGGCGCGCGCCTACGCGGGCACGGTGATGCTCGAGGGCACGACGCTGTCGGAAGGCCGCGGCACCACGCGGCCGCTGGAATTGTTAGGGGCGCCCGGGCTCGACCCGCGCTCGTTGCTGACCGCGATGGAACGGATCGTGCCCGGCTGGCTGCGCGGCTGTCGCCTGCGGCCCTGCTGGTTCGAACCGACCTTCCAGAAACACTCGGGCAAGTTGTGCTCGGGTTTCCAGATCCACGTGGAGGACGGCGCCTACCAGCACGAAGAGTTCAAGCCTTGGCGGCTCATGGCCGGCGCGTTCAAGTGCATCCGCCGGCTGCGCGGCGAGTACCCGCTGTGGCGCGACTTCCCGTACGAATACGAACGCACGCGCCTCGCGATCGATCTCATCAACGGCAGCGAACTGCTGCGCCAGTGGGTGGACGATCCGGCGTCGACCCCGGCCGATCTCGACAAGCTGGCGGCGCGTGACGAGGCCGAGTGGGCCGAGCAGCGCTCCGACATCCTGCTCTATCGCTGATGAAGGCAACCGGGAACGGGCTCAATCCCGTTCCCGGTTGCGAGGCTGGGTACGACCAATCAGCCTGCGTTACTCGTCTTGCTGACCTTCGTCTCGTGCAACGCGCTCAGCATGGGCTGATCGATCCGGCGCACGGCGTCGGCCAACACCTGGCTCGTGCACTTCTCGGCGCGGGCGCGCACCTCGAGCGTGCGATGGCCGCCGGCGTTGTCGTCGCACACGGCGCGCGCCGCGGAGCGCAGCTTCTTGTAGAGCGCCTCCGCGTCGGCTTCGCTGTTGAGCTGCACCTGCGAAAACTTGACCGCGATGTCCGCCGACGTGGCGGTGCGGTCGGCGGCGCCGGCGGTGCCGGCGGCCAGCAGCAGCGCCGAGACCAGTGCGCTGCCGCCGAGGGAAATCCTGCGTGTGACTGAAATCATTTCTGTCCTCCTCATCTACGGAAAGTGTTTGCGAAGTCGTAGATAGGACGTGGTGAGTGGCAGATCCGTTGCAATGATGTTCGCGATTAACGCCGAGCCGAGTCTTGCGAGCGGCGAGAGGTGATGGACTGGACAGAATGTCCAGCCCACCGCCTCGTCATTCGATCGCTTCGATGGTGACGCTGGGCACGAGCACCGTGACCGTGGGCACCAGGATGCTGACGCTGGGCTTGAGCGTGCCGTGGCTCGCGGCGCGTGCATCGACGCTCACCAGCAGCAGGATGGTCATCACGACGGCACCGGCAGTGGAGACGAGCTGCTCGTAGGCGCGGTGCAATAAGAATTCAATTGAGCGGGTCATGGCTGTTCCTCCGTTGAGTGTTACCAGCCGATGACGCGTGCCTGACTACGCTTGCCGGCGTGAGTCGTGAGTCCGAAACGTGTCGATCGGGACGTCCATATAGACGTGCGACCCCGCGAAACGGTTGCAATGAGTAATCAAGAATTCATGGAGGACAGGGGTGTCCGGTGTGTCCGGACTGTCCGCACCTGTCCGCGGCGCGGACACTCGCCCAGGCGCTGCGCGCCACGACGAAAACCCCGCCGAAATGGCGGCATAAGTGCAGGTCGAGAGCGCCGGCTATCTCTTTGGGGAGAGCAGGGCGAGCAGCGAATGCGCGGATTTGCCGCGCGCGGTGCGGCTGCGCAGCTCGCCGTTCTGCCAGGCGATGAACACCGCGGGGTTGATGTACGACTTGCGGCACACCGCCGGCGTGTTGCGCAGTCCGGATGCGACGTCCTTGACCACGCTGTTGATGCAGGCCTTCAGGGCACGTTCGCTGCGTTTCTCCGGAAGGGGCAGCTTGTCGAGCAGCGTGAGCGCGTGCAGCGTGGCGTGCCAGGTGCGGAAATCCTTGGCGGTGAATTCGCCCCCCATGCGCTCGCGCAGGTAATCGTTCACCTGGCCCGAATCGATGGAGTGCCGTTTGCCGTCGTCATCGAGATACTGGAACAGGTCCTGGCCGGGCAGCTCCTGGCAACGTCGCACCAGCTTCGCGAGCCGCGGGTCCTCGATGAGCACGTCGTGCTCGGTGCCGCCCTTGCCGCGGAAGTGCAGCAGCGCCTTGCCGGGCCGCGGGAATTTCACGTGCCGGTCACGCAGCGTCGTGAGTCCGAAGCTGCCGTTGCTGCGCGCGTACTCGGCATTGCCGATGCGGACCTGGGTCGCATCGAGTAGTTTGACTACCAGGGCGAGCACTTTCTCGCGCGGCAGACCGGGCAGCTTGAGATCGCGGCGCACGGCGGATCGCAACCGGCTCAGCGCCTTGCCGAAGCTCAGCATGCGCGAGTGCTTGTGATCGTCGCGCGCTTCGCGCCATTGCGGGTGATAGCGGTACTGCTTGCGGCCGCGAGCGTCATGCCCCGTAGCCTGCAGGTGGCCGCGCGAATTCGGGCAGATCCAGACGTCCTCGTAAGCGGGGGGAATGGCCAGCTTCGCGATCCGCTCCAGGATGCGCGGGTCGCGGATCTGCGTGCCGGTCGGACCGAAGTAGTCGAACTTCGGCGGCGCCTGCTTGCCGTTCTTCCTGGACTTGCGACGTACGCGGCGAATGCCGCGCGACTGGTCACTGACGTAGACGAGGCCTCGGGGGACGGGTGGCATGAATCGAGCCTGCCGCCCGGTCACCGGGCTCGCTGTAGGTCATGATCCCGCCGGTCAACATTTGACGACGGGGTTGTACGTCAGCCAACGACGTGCGAGTTGCTCGGTGTCGAAGAAACGCACGAACCCGTGGGTGCGATGCTCGTGCACCAGCTCGCCGAAACGGCTGCCATGGACGCGGGCGTCGGCGATCACGATGGCGAGACGTACGCGGTAGTTGGTGAACCTCTGCAGCACCTCGCCCGCGAGGCCGGTACCGAGGTCGAAGAAGTCCACGCCGAGCTCACTTTCATCGAGCAACAAGCCGCCACGCTCCATGCCGGTGCCGAGCGCGCCCGCGATGTCCGCCGTCGAGCGGATCTGCATGCAAACTACTCGGCCGACTCGGCGCCCGCGGCGACGAATGCCAGGTCACTCATGTTCACCTTGGCGAGGTCGAACTTCTTCGCGGACGCGAGCATGCGCAGCAGCGCCTGCGCGATCGGCATCGCGGGCTTCTTGTCGCCGGGCTTTGCCTTGTGGAAGCGCACGGGGTTGATCCGGGCCACGACGTAGCTGCGCAGGTAGGGCGACTTCATGCCGCGCGCCTGCAGCTCGGCGACGATGCGTTTCACTTCGGCATCGATCTCGGCGAGACGTTTGGCGTATCCCTCGCGTTCGCGCAGCGCGGCGGGCAGCGGCCTGGTAGTCAGGCGGTCCACCTTCTTGAGCACGGGGCTGTAGGCGCCGCCGCCGAATCGCAGGTTGTCCTCGTAAACCAGGCCGAGCGTGAGCAGCTCGGCCGCCTCGAATTCGGCCGCCAATGAAGCCTCGGTCCGTGAAGGCTCGCGCTTCGCCAGGTTGCGCGCCATGCGCACCACCTCGAGCGACTTGTCCTTGAGGTTGTGGGCCTTTTCGGTGTTCAGCGCCAGGATCCGGTAGGACAGGGTTTCATCCGGCGAGATCAGCACGGTGATCTGCTTGAGTCCCAGCACCTTGGCCGCGGCCAGGCGATGCCGGCCGTTCGGTGTCCAGAAGCGGCCGTCTTCGCCGCGCACGACGATGAGCGGATCGAGGAAAGCCGCGGTGTTCTCGATGGCCTCGGCGAGCCGCTTGGCGTGCGTGGGTGACAGGTCACGCTGGAACGGCGTGGGTTGCACGGCGTTGAAGGGCAGTGACGCCAGCAGCAGCGGCCGTCCGCCGAGCGGTTCGCGGTATGCGCCCAGCGGTGCGCCGCCCGCCTGGCGCACGAGCTCCACGACCGAGGCGACGTCCGCGTGATCGATGGGCAGCGCGACTTCGGCGGCCGCGAGTCCGCGTTTGATCGCGCTCGGCGCCAGCTTGGGTTTACGCGACGCCTTTTTCCTAGCCGCTGACTTCTTCTTCGCTGCCATGTTCGTTCCCGTCGTTGCCAAGAATGATGCGCGCCGCGCGCGCATACGTGAAATACGCCCACGCCCAGTTGATGAGCACGATGAGCCTGCTGCGGAATCCGATCAGGAAGAAGATGTGGAGCAGCAGCCAGAACCACCACGCAAAGATCCCCGAGAATCGCAGCCTCGGCAATTGCGCCACGGCGGAATGCCGTCCGATCGTCGCGAGCGCGCCCCAGTCCCGGTATCGGAACGCGGTGGTGGATCTGCCGGCGATGCGCGCGAGCATGTTGTTCGCCACCTGCGTGCCCATCTGCTTGGCGGCCGGCGCCACGCCGGGCACGGGCTTGCCGTCCAACTGCAGGCTGGCGAGATCGCCGGCGACGAACACTTCCGGATGGCTGGGCAGGGACAGGTCGGGCAACACGCGGACACGACCGGCGCGGTCCAGCTCCGCGCCAAGTTGCCGGCCGAGCGGCGACGCGGCGACACCGGCCGCCCACAAGATGGTGTGCGCGGCGATGCGCTCGCCGCCGCAGACCAGGTACCCGTCGCCGATGTCGGTGACGGCCTTGCCGGTGAGCACTTCGACGCCGAGCCGCTGGAGCTGCGCGCGCGCCTTGACGGAGAGTGTCTCGTCGAGCGCGGACAACACGCGCGGTCCGGCTTCGATGAGCAACACGCGCGCCTGGCGCGAGTCGATGTGCCGGAACTCGCGGGCCAGCGTGTGCCGCGCGATTTCGGCCAGCGTGCCGGCGAGCTCGACCCCGGTGGGCCCACCGCCGATCACCGCGAACGTGAGGCAGGCATGCCGTTCGGCGGCATCGGCCGTGGCTTCGGCACGTTCAAAGGCCGCGAGGATGCGGCGCCGGATGACGAAGGCGTCATCGAGGTTCTTGAGGCCGGGCGCGAATCTTTCCCACTCGTCGTGCCCGAAGTAGGCATGCGTGGCGCCGCTCGCGACCAGAAGATAGTCGTAGGCGATGGTGCGTCCGCCAACCCGCACCCCGCGTCCGGCCAGGTCGATGTGCGTGACTTCACCCATGAGCACGGTGACGTTGCGCTGGTTGCGCAGGATGTAACGCAACGGGGCGGCGATCGAGGGCGCGGCCAGCCCCGCGGTCGCGACCTGGTAGAGCAGCGGCTGGAAGAGATGATGGTTGCTGCGATCGATCAGCGTGATCTCCACCGGCGCATTGCGCAGATGCCGGACGGCCCACAGGCCCGCGAATCCTCCACCGATCACGACGACTCGTTGCATGTCACAAAACTTAACCGAAACGACGCGAAAGCGGCGCGCTAAAATGGCCGTGACCTTTTCGAGTCGACATCATGAACACCATCACGGAGCAAGACCTGATCGCGAGCGTCGCGGACGCCCTGCAGTACATCTCGTATTACCACCCGCCGGATTACATCCGCGCGCTCGGGAAAGCGTACGAGCTCGAGCAGTCGCCCGCCGCGCGTGACGCGATCGCGCAGATCCTGACGAACTCGCGCATGTGCGCCGAAGGGCGCCGCCCGATCTGCCAGGACACGGGCATCGTCATGGTGTTCGCCAAGGTCGGCATGAACGTGCGCTGGGATGCGCAGCTGTCGTTCGAGGAGATGATCAACGAAGGCGTGCGGCGCGCCTATCTACATCCCGACAACAAGCTGCGCGCGTCGATCGTCGCGGATCCGAACTTCACGCGCAGGAACACGCGCGACAACACACCGGCCGTGATCCACACGCAGCTCGTGCCGGGCGACGAAGTGGAACTCACCATTGCCGCCAAGGGCGGCGGCTCGGAGAACAAGTCCAAGTTCGTGATGCTGAACCCGTCGGATTCGCTGGTCGACTGGGTGCTCAAGACCGTGCCGCTCATGGGCGCGGGCTGGTGCCCGCCCGGCATGCTGGGCATCGGCATCGGCGGCTCGGCCGAGAAGGCCATGCTGCTCGCGAAAGAGGCTCTCATGGAGCCGATCGACATGGCCGAGCTCAAGGCGCGTGGCCCGAAAAGCAAGACCGAGGAGCTGCGCATCGAGCTCTACGAGAAGGTGAACGCGCTCGGCATCGGCGCGCAGGGCCTCGGCGGCCTGTCTACCGTGCTCGATGTGAAAATCTTCGAGTACCCGACGCACGCGGCCTCGAAGCCCGTGGCCATGATCCCGAACTGCGCCGCCACGCGGCACGTGCACTTCACGCTCGACGGCTCCGGACCGGCGCGGCTCGAGCCACCGAAACTCTCCGACTGGCCGAAGATCGACTGGCAACCCTCGGCCGATGCGCGCCGCGTGAATCTCGACACGCTGACGCCCGCCGAGGTCGCCACCTGGAAACCCGGCGAGTCACTGCTGCTCAGCGGCAGGATGCTCACCGGGCGCGACGCCGCCCACAAACGCATCGCCGACCTGTTCGCGAAAGGCGAGTCGTTGCCGCCCGGCGTCGATTTCCGCAACCGCGTCATCTATTACGTTGGCCCGGTAGACCCGGTGCGCGGCGAAGTCGTCGGCCCCGCGGGTCCCACGACTGCCACACGCATGGACAAGTTCACCGACCTGATGCTCGAGAAAACCGGCCTCATCGCCATGGTGGGCAAGGCCGAACGCGGACCCGTGGCCATCGAATCCATCCGCAAGCATCGCGCGGCCTATCTCATGGCCGTCGGCGGCGCGGCCTATCTCGTGTCGAAGGCCATCAAGGCTTCACGCGTGGTGGCCTTCGAGGATCTCGGCATGGAGGCGATCTACGAATTCACCGTGGAGGACATGCCCGTGACTGTCGCGGTGGATGCCAATGGCACTTCGGTGCACCAGACCGGGCCCGCCGAGTGGAGCCAGAAGATCGCGGCGGGGATCAAGGTCCGCCGCTAGTTAGCCAGGGGTCTGACGCCATTTTCCGTCCGGAAAATGGGGTCTGACCCCATTTCCGGTAACCCCAATCACCCCGCCTTCGGAAACCAGCAGCTGACCACCGTGCCGCGCGAGCGGGCGCTCTCGATGCGCAGGCTGCCGGCCATCATCTGCGCGCGGTAATGCATGATGCGCAGGCCCAATCCTTTCGACTGCTGCATGGCGGGGTTGAAGCCATGCCCGTTGTCCTCGATGCGCAGCAGCCCGCGCCCCGCATCGACGCGCAACTCGATCGACACCTGGCCGGCGGAGCCATGTTGCGCGGCGTTGGTCACCGCCTCCTGCGCGATGCGGTACAGATGCAGGGCATTCACCGACTCGAGGCCGCGATCCAGGCGGTCATCGGCTTCGCAGCGCACGCTGATGTGAAACATCGCCGACAGGCGGCGCGCGAGCTCCTCGAGCGCCAGCGCCAGGCCGCCGCGATCGAAGGTCACCGGTGAGAGACCGCGCGCCAGCGCGCGCGTGGTGAAGATCGCGTCGTTGACGAGCAACGCCACTTCTTCGATGGACGCCGACAGGGCGGGCGCTTCGCGCTCGGCCCGATTCTCGAGGCCGCGCAGCAGCAGCGCGATGCCCGTGAGCTCCTGGCCGAGCCCGTCGTGCAGGTCGTTGCCGATGCGCTGCTGTTCGCGGTTGCTGGCCTCGAGCACTTCACGCTCGAGCTGCCGGCGCGAGGTCGCATCCTGCAGCACCGTCAGCCAGAAACGCTCACCGCGCAGTACCAGCGACGTGATCGCCGCCTCCACGAACAACGTGGCGTCACCTTCCTGGGAGCCGCGCACCATGAGCTCACTGACCAGCGGAGCGCCGGTGCTCGCCGTGCCTTCGTCGGCGGATTCGGCGATGCGACGGTCGAGGGGCGGATCACAGGGCAGGGCGCGCAGGTTCTTGCCGATCAGTGAACCTGCGACCGACCCGAACATGCGATCGAAGGCCGGGTTGGTCATGCGGATCACGCCGGCGCTATCGGAGAGCACCACGCCTTCGTGCATGACCTCGATGGCGAGGGCCTGGCTGCGCAGCACCTCCTCGTTCAACTTGCGATCGGTGATGTCGTGCACCACGCCGATGTAACGCTCCACCGTGCCGTCGAACCCGATGACGGGCTGGTTGGCGAGATGGATCCAGCGGGTGTCGCCGCGGAACGTCTTGAGCGCGAGCTCCATTTCGGTCCGCTCGCCATCGCGAATGCGCTTGCGGCGCTGGATGGCGCCGTCGTGGTCCGCCGGGAAGAAGAAGTTGCGCCAGCCGATCCGGTTGAGATCCTCGAACGTGCAGCCGAAGAAGGTCTGGAACCCGGGACTGGCCCAGACGACCCGGATCTCGCCCGCCACGTCGACGGTGGCCTCGTAGACGAAACCGGAAGTCAGTTCGGCCACGGTGCGGTAGCGGAACTCGCTTTCGCGCAGCGCATCGGCGGCCTGCTTGCGCTCGGTGATGTCGACGGCCACACCCACCAGGCGCGTGAACTTGCCGGTCGAGGGCTCGGCGATGGGGCGGTTCTTCACCTCGACCCAGCGGATCTGCCCGTCGGTGCGGCGAATCTTCACGATGAATTCGATGGTCTCGCCGGCGAGGTACCGCTGCGTGCGCGCGATGCTGGCTTCCTGCCAGCCGTCGGCCACGTGAAAGCTCTTCCAGCCGAGGCGCCGGTATTCCTGCTCGTTGCAGCCATAGACGCGTTCCGTGCCGAACACCCACTCGAGCTCGTAGACGCCGTCGGCGTTCATGACGTACTCGTGCACGGCGCCCGCCGAAAGATCGGCCACGGTGCGGTAACGCGCGTGGTTGAGCAGCAGGATGCGTTCGTTCGCCTTGCGCCAGGAGATGTCGCGCGAATGCGCGATGACTCCCACCACCGCGGGATTCCCGAGCGCGTTGACCGCGACGCTCTCGAGCCAGCACCAGCTGCCATCCCGATGCCGGAAGCGGTATTCGAACCGGTTCAGATCCTGCGGCGTGATCTCCGAGGCCATCACGGCGCGGAATCGCTCGCGCATCGCATCCGCGTCGTCGGGATGCAGGAACTCGCCAGCATTGCGGCCTAACAACTCGGACACCGGGTAGCCGAGATAACGCGTCACCGCCTCGTTCACGTACGTGAAGGCGCCGGTCGCATCCTGCACGGTGATGATTTCGAGGGCATACTCCGTGAGCGCACGCAGGCGGGCGTCGGAGTGACCGACGGCCTCCATATCCTGGGCAGTTCGCGTTGCTGTTTGAGTCGGGACCATAGGCCGGGCACGCAATTCTAGTCGTTAGTCCGGGTTTGTCTGACGCACGAGCACATTCGTCGCGTGATTACCACGGTCTCGCCCTTCGTTTCACCGCAAAATTACGTCCTTGTGTTGTTTTGGGGACAAGCCGTGGTAGGCTCCGCCGCATTGCAGGAGTTTGAAGCGTTCCGTATTTGCCGTATCGGCGGGACACCCTTTGATGTGGTGTACCCGACCGCGAGCTATTGCGCGCTCGTTCCTCACGGCATCTGACGTCGCCCATCCCTCTTGTAACCCCGATGCGCGGTGCGCACCGGGAACAACACATTGCGGGGACAAAAATTATGAGACTGAACTCAGGTCACTTACGTGAAAACCTGGTCGGCACGGCGGTTCGCCGTACGTTGCTGGCAGCCGCGCTCGCGGCCGGTGGGGCGATGCCCACCGCGGTGTTCGCGCAGGAAGCACCAGCACCCAAAGATCAGGCGATGGAGGAAGTGGTCGTTACGGGCTCCATCCTGCGTCGCACCGATGCGGAGACGCCGTCTCCGGTGACTGTGCTCAGCGCCGACACGCTGGCCGAACGCGGTATCAACACCGTTTCAGAAGCGATCCAACGCCTCTCGGCTAACAACGCCGGCACCATCCAGCAGGGCTGGAACACCGGCTTCAACTTCGCCGCGGGTGCCAACGCCCCGGCGCTGCGCGGCCTGACCGTGCAGGCGACGCTGTCGGTGGCCGACGGCCTGCGCCTGGCCCCGTATCCGCTCGCGGATGACGGCCATCGCAACTTCGTCGACCTCAACACCATCCCGAACGCCATCGTCGAACGCATCGAAGTGCTGCGCGACGGTGCGTCGTCCACCTACGGTGCCGACGCGATCGCGGGCGTGATCAACGTGATCACGAAGAAGGAAATCCAGGGTCTGCACATCGGTGGTTCGACCGGCCTTTCCGAAGATGGGGGCGGTGATGAAAACCGCTTCGATCTGACCTGGGGCTATGGCGACCTCGAGAGCCAGGGCTTCAACTTCTACGTGAGCGGCGAGTACCAGAAGCAGGATCCGCTGTGGGCGCGTGACCGGGGCTATCCGTTCAACACGCAGGACTGGAGCCGGAAGTGCGGCAGCTCGGGCAGCTGCATGCACAACCTGAACTGGAACGGCGTCTCGGCTGAAGATGGCAACTACAATGGCCTGTTCTCGACTCCCGGCGTCACCCTGGTGCGTCCGTCGGACGGCCTGATCCTCGACGGAACGGGATCGGTCCAGGGTGGTGTTGCCGAGCGCGACATCAACGGTGACCTGGTCCTCGACGATGATGGCAACGTCATCCCGACGCGCTTGCGCTACCAGTACCTGAACCCGGGTGCGGGTTGCCGCGAGTTCAATTCGGTGAACCTCACGACTGCGCAGCAGGGATCCTCCTCGCCGGCGACGGTTTGCGAGATCAACTACCAGAGCAAGTACATCATGTTGCAGCCGGAGATCAGCCGGCAGGGAATTTCGTCGCGCTTCACCGCCAACATCGGTGAGAGCTCGCAGTTCTACATGATGGCGAACTTCTACAAGACGGATACTTCGGCCCAGTTCACGCCGCTCGGCTTCAATGGCCTGCCGACGGTTCCGCGCCCCCAGGGCATGGACAACTACAACGTGATCCTGCCGGTGTACGTCTGCTCGACGGGTGTCGGCACGGTCAACGGTGCCAACACGGGTTGCGATGCCACCAATGGCACGCTGAACCCGTACAACCCGTTCGCTTCCGAAGGTCTGAGCGCGCAGGCCCTGCTGCGTTCGCCCTTCGGACGCACAGAGGAAACCAGCTCGCGCGCCCTGCGCGGCGTGGTCGGCCTCGAGGGCTCGTTCGGAGACGGCTGGCGCTACTCGGCGGACTTCACCGCGTCGGAAGTGGGCCTGGACCGTGACGAAGGCAACTACTTCATTCCGCAGCGAATCATGGATGTCGTGGCCCGTGGCACGTTCAACTTCGCGGATCCGTATGCGAATGACCAGGAAACCTGGGACTACATCGCGCCGAAGAAGCGAGAGCACCACACCTCGCGGCTGTGGCAGGTGCAGGGTACGGTGAGCAAGGAAATCGTCGACCTGCCGGGAGGTCCGCTGCAGGCGGCCGTCGGTGTGTCGTATCGCGAGGAAGAGCTGACGCAGAACAGCGCCAACCCGCCCAACGATTCCGCTCCGTACGAGCGCTATTACTCGATCAACGCGGTGGGCGCTGCGGGTGAGCGCGACGTGAGGTCGGGCTTCTTCGAAATCAGCGCCCCGGTGCTGGAGTCGTTGGAGTTCATGGCTTCGGGTCGTTACGACAAGTACTCGTCCGGTCAGTCGAACTTCTCGCCCAAGGCGGGCTTCAAGTTCACGCCGATCGAGCAGATCGCGATTCGCGGTACGTGGTCCGAAGGTTTCCGCATCCCGAGCTTCAACGAAGCTTATGGTCTGCCGACCACCGGCTACGTCAACGCGACGGTCAACTGCGCCGCCGCCGGCACGTACTGCGCCGACCACGGCAACAACGCGTATGCGACCAACCCGTACAGCGTGGGTCTGACCAGCGTCGGCAATCCGGAACTGGACCCCGAGGAATCGACCTCGTACACCGCGGGTCTGGTGATCGAGCCGATGAGCAACCTGAGCTTCACGCTCGACTACTGGAACATCAAGATCGACAAGCTCATCAAGGGCGTGACCGCGAGCGCCACGTTGATCAACCAGTGGTACACGAACGGCGGTGATCCGGGTCTGCCGGGCATCGTGATGCTGCCGGGTGCTCCGGATCCTGCGTTCCCGAATGCGCTGCCGGCCCTCGGCTTCATCCAGGCTTCGTTCGCGAACCTGGAAAGCCAGGAGGCTGACGGTATCGACATCGGTGCCAACCTGAGCCTGCCGATCGGCGACTCGCTGACCTGGCGCAGCTCGCTCGACGCTTCGTACATGATGAAGTTCGAGCAGACCAAGGAAGACGGCACGGTGCAGCGCTACGACGGCACGCTGAGTCCCTGCGACGTGACCTCTTGCTCGGGTACGCCGAAGTGGCGCGGCTCGTGGCAGAACACGTTCGAGTTCGGCGCGACCTCGGTTTCGCTGACCGCGTACTACACCAGTGGCTACGACACCGCGTCGATCGACTACGACGGCGTCAAGGGCGACTGCGACTTCAACGCGGCCAACGCGATCTCCACGGCCACCTACGCGGACGGCACGCCTGTCAACTGCACGCAGCCCGCGCAGTGGAACGCCGACCTCACGGCTCGTCATACGTTCAGCGACAAGTACACGGTCTTCGCCGAAGTACTGAACGTGCTGGATATCGAGCCCGAGTTCGACCCGTCGGCTGCCTACGCACTGTTCGGCTTCAACCCCGCCTGGGGTGGTCCGAACATCATGGGCCGCTACTACCGCGTCGGTGTGAAGCTCGACTTCTAACGAAAACGTCCGAAACCTGGGGCGGTCCGAAAGGACCGCCCTTTTTTTTGCCCGCGGGATTTTCGCGCATTGCTTTGCGCTGACTCGGAGGCCAGCCCGTCGGGTCGCAGGCATTGCCTCACACACCCTGTCGGAAATTGGCACCAATTTTCGTTCGACCCGTGGTGCTGCCACCACACCCGGTCCCGCCTCGACTGGCCGCAGCCGGTTATTCGTCTGTTCTAACTAGTTTTTTCCCGTTCGCTGCGCGTGAAATCGGCTCGCGGCCCGACGGTTGTTTGTGGTTTGCACGCGGACTTAGGCTCGCCGCACTGGGTCTTTTCCGAGACATCACCAGAAAGGCCAGGACGGCCGCTTCAGGACTCTGAGGCCGGGACACAGATCCCGAGCTGCTTCGGAAGGTCCCCCCATCAACCGATAGGGATCAGTCATGGCTAAACCAATTTCAGTGCGGCAAGCCGTTCGACTCGCCCTCTTCATGAGTACCGCTCCGACGATTTTCATTTCGCCGGCTTTCGCTCAGGAACAGGACGCGTCGCAAACGATGGATGAAGTCGTCGTCACCGGTTCACGAATCGTCTCTCCCAATCTTCAGAGCATCAGCCCGGTCACGGCGATCGGCTCCGAAGAACTGGAGCAAACGGGCAAGACGCGCATCGAGGACGTGCTCAACCAACTACCCCAGGCCTTCGCGGCCCAGGGGGCGAACATTTCCAATGCATCGACGGGTACCGCCACGGTGGACCTGCGCGGCCTCGGCGCGCAGCGCACGCTGGTGCTCGTCAACGGGCGGCGAATGATGCCCGGAGATCCGAACGGCGCGAGTGCCGCGGATCTCAACCAGATTCCGTTGTCCCTGGTGAAGCGCGTCGACGTGCTCACCGGCGGCGCTTCGTCGGTGTACGGCGCGGATGCGGTGGCCGGTGTCGTGAACTTCGTGATGGACACGGATTTCGAAGGCGTGCGCATCGATTCGAACTACAGCTTCTACAACCACAAGAACGACCAGGACCGCATCCAGGACGTGGTGACCGCAAGCAACTACGACCTTCCGAGCGGCACGTTCAATGGTGGTTACTCGCGTGACTTCTCGATCGCCGTGGGCGTCGGCGGCGCCGAAGGGCGCGGCCATGCGACCTTCTACGCGACCTATCGCGACGTCGACGCGGTGGCGCAATCGCAGATCGACTACAGCGCGTGCACGGTGAATCTCGCGGCGACCGGACAGAATTTCACCTGCGGTGGGTCGCAGACCTCCGACCCGGCCGCCTTCTACATTCTGAATCCGCCCAATACGCCCGCGGGCACTCCCGATCCGGATCCGACCGCATGCCCGGCGTTGAGTGGCTGCACCTTCGATCCGAATGGCGTGTTGCGCCCCTTCGCGGATACCGACCAGTACAACTTCGGCCCGGTGAACTATTTCCAGCGCCCGGACCAGCGTTACACCGCCGGCGTGTTCGCGAACTTCAAGTTCAACGACCAGGCCGACGTGTACGGCGAGCTCATGTACATGGACGATCGTTCGGTCGCGCAGATCGCACCCTCGGGTGCGTTCTTCGGGCAGTACAACGTCAACTGCGACAACCCGTACTGGTCGGCGTCGATGTTCCAGGAATTCTGCGGTGCATTCGGACTCGGACCCAATGATTTCGGCACCGTGCAGATCGGGCGCCGCAACACCGAGGGTGGTGGCCGTCGCGATGACATCGGACACGATTCGTACCGGGTGATCGCGGGCGTGCGCGGCCAGATCAACGAGAACCTGAGCTACGACGTGTACATCCAGCACGGCGAGACCAAGCGCAACAGCACCTACTTCAACGACTTCTCCATCCGGCGCACGGGCCTAGCGATCAATGCGCGCGACGATGGCACCGGCAACATCGTGTGTCTCGTGAACTCCGATGCGGATCCGGCCAACGACGACCCGAACTGCGTGCCGTGGAACATCTGGCAGCCGGGCGGAGTCGACCAGGCTTCGCTCGCCTATCTGCAGACGCCGGGCTTCCAGCGCGCCACCGCGCGCCAGCAGGTCATGCACGCCGACATCACTGCGGATCTCGGCGACAAGGTCAAACTACCCAGCGCCGAGAGCGGACTGGTGCTCAACGTCGGTGCCGAATACCGCGACGAGCGCACGCAGTTCGAGACCGACATCGCGTTCTCCAGCGGCGATCTCGCCGGCCAGGGTGGCGCGACGCTGCCCGTCAGCGGTCGCTACGACGTGTCGGAGGCCTTCGTCGAAGCACGCATGCCGCTGGTCGAAGGGAAGACCGGCATCCAGGCCTTGTCCATCGAGGCGGGATACCGCTATTCGGATTACAGCTCGGGCTTCACCACGGACACCTACAAGGCGGGCATCGACTGGGCGCCGGTGGACATGGTGCGGTTCCGTGCCAGCTACCAGCGCGCGGTGCGGGCGCCGAACATCGGCGAATTGTTCAGCGCGCCGAGCGTGGCGCTCGACGGCACGCAGGATCCGTGCGCGGGCGCGGCGGCGGATCTCGATGTGACACCGGAGCAGTGCGCGCTCACCGGAGTCACGCCGACACAGTACGGCAACATCGCCGAGAACCCCGCGGGCCAGTACAACGGCCTGCTGGGCGGCAATCCGGACCTGACGGCGGAAAAATCGGACACGTTTTCCGCCGGCGTGGTGCTGCGGCCCAACATCGGTGACCTGAGCATCGCGCTCGATTATTTCGACATCAAGATCGACGACACCATCAGCCCGACGATCGGTGGCAATGCCGATGCATACATCAACAACTGCATCGCCACGGGACTCGCGCAGTTCTGCGACCGCATCCACCGCGACGGCAGCGGTTCGTTGTGGCGCACGCTGAACGGTTACATCGACGACGTCAGTGCGAACATCGGCCAGCTCGCGACCAGCGGCGTCGACCTGCAGACGAGCTACACGTTGAACCTCGGGGAACACCGCATCGGCTTCAACCTGGTGGGAACCTGGCTCAACGAGCTGAGCTCCTCGCCGGTCACGGGTTTCCCGTCGTACGACTGCGTGGGCTACTACGGCGGCACCTGCACGGTGCCTTCGCCGGAATGGCGTCACTCGCTGCGGACCAACTGGCGCACGCCGTGGGCGGGGCTCGATATCGCGGCCACCTGGCGGTATTTCGGCGAAGCGAAGACCGAACGGCGTAACCCGAGCGACCAGTTGTCGGGGCCGTTCAACGAGAATGGCATCGCCACCGAGGTGCCCTCGTACAGTTACCTCGACCTGACGGCCAGCATGACACTGGCGGAGAAGTTCACGCTGCGCGTGGGCGCTAACAACGTGCTCGACAAGACGCCGCCGATCATCCCCTCGGGTGGCGTCAACGACTGCCCCGCGGGTCCGTGTAATGGCAACACCTGGGCGCAGGTGTACGACTCGATGGGTCGGCAGATCTTCGCGACGTTGACCATCGACTTCTGATCGACCGGAAGTCGCACGTAACGGCGGGCCTCGCGCCCGCCGTTTTTCCTGGCGCGTTCAGGAACCGCCGCAGCCGCCACCGCCACCGCCGTCGCGGCCGAGGGTGCACTTCGCGCTGCTGCGCATGCGCTCGCGCAGCTCATCCATGTTCTCGACCTGCAGGCGCAACTGCGCCTCGGACATGCACTGCAGCGTGGGGATCGTGCTGCCGAGCACTTTTTCGCGCTTGCAGTAGAAGGTCCGGCCTTCCTTCTGCACGATCTTGTAACCCTTGGCCGCTTCCTGGAATTTCCTTTCGCGCAAGTCGGCCTGCTCGGCCTCGGACATCGCCTGTGCCTGCGGCGGTGATGCCGGCGCATTCTCGGGCTGCGATGCGCACGCGAGGAGCAGCGTGGTGGTAGCGGCCATTGCGAGGAGAGTGGTGCGGGTTGTCATGCGAACCTCACTGCAATCGCTTGAAGCGCGCGGAGCGGCCTCGTTTGTCGGTGATGCGGAACGTGCCCATGCTCGCGCGCACCACCGTGATGGCATCGCCGGCATCGATGGTGAGATTCACGTTGGCATCCTGCTGTCGCCAGACCTGGCCATTGTCGAGCGTCACAACGATCATCCCATCGCCGCTCCTGCGAGTGGATGCCACCGAGGCGCTGATCTGCTTCAGCTCGTCGCGTTTGCTGTCGGAATTCTCCGTCGGGGTGGTCTGCGCCACGTCGGCGGTCGCGCCGAACAGTGCCTCGGGGGAAGTGCCCGCCGGGTCGGCGCCCGCCTGGATCAGCGCGACGGCACGGTCGAAACAGGCCAGGCGCTCGGCGTCGCGCCGCAGAGTGACGCAGGATTGAAACGCCTCGGGAAGATCCGCCGCGCAGGCGGCTCCCGGGGACAGCAGCATCAACACGAGCACGGCAGCCGCTTTCATTGGTCGTGACCGATCTGGACCTCGTCGTGATAGTAGTCCCTGATGGCCGGCACTGCGGCGCGAATCAGCGCGCGTTCGGCGCGGGTCAGCGCGGGATGCCAGGTGTCGAAGATGAGGATGGCGCGCGGCACGTCGCTGTCGTTCCAGGCTTCGTGTTCGATGGTGTCATCGAATACCCACGCCGCGCCCTCGCGCCATTCGCGCGTGTCCGAGCCCACGCGAAACCGGCACTGGGGCGGAACCACCAGCGGCAGGTGAACGATGAGCCGCGAGTTCGTCACGCCGGTGTGCGGAGGGATGTGCGACTTCGCGTCCAGGATGCTGAAGAACGCCGTCGGCGCATAACCGGGCACGTCGGCCAGAGGCGCGCGTGCCAGCAGCGCGGCGGTCTTCGGGCATCGCTCCGCGTGCGCATCGACGCGAACGCCGTCGCGCCACAGGAAATACGCGCTCCAGCGGCGCGACTTGTTGAGTGCCGCCCACTGGTCGATCGGCAGGCCGTCGGCATAGTCGATGTAAGGCACGAGTCCCGCGTCGTCGCGCAGCACGCTTTCGCATTCGACGCGTATGTCGGACGTCGCAGCCTCGAATTCCGCCAGCCAGGGAAAATCCTCGCGCGCGTAGAACTCCCAGGCCGGGAGTTTCGGAATCTGCAGGAAGGTCGGCTGGGGATTGAAGATGCGGCGCTGGCCAAGGAATGCCGCGAGGCCGTGCTCGGCGCGCTCGCGGTCGCGTGGCGTGTGCTCCGCACGCACGGCGCCGACACACGCATCCAGGTGCGCGGCGATGGCCGCATCGTTGCGCCGCACCGCCTCGATGGCGCGCGTCACCGGCTCGCGCAGCGCGCCCGGAAGGCGCGCGCCCGGCGTGATTGTCTGCAAGGCGTTCTGGTACAGGCGCGCCGCGGCTTTTTGTTTGCCTTCGAGCGCGAGCAGCTCGGCCTTCTTGAGCAGCGCGAGCAGGTGGCGCGGCTCGAGCCTGAGTACTGATTCGAGCGCGCTGGCTTCCTCGGCGCGCTCACCCAGTGCGCGCAAGGCGGTCGCCAGGTTCATCCACAGCGCGGGGTTGCGCGGGTCGGCCCGGGCTGCCCGTTCCAGCAGCCCGCGCGCACCCGCGGCATCTCCCGACTGCAGCAGCTCGATGGCGCGCGTGTTGAGCGCCAGCGGATCGACAGAGCCTGCTGCGTCAGTTGAGGACACGCAGCACGACGCGACGGTTCTGCAGCCGTCCCTCGTCGGTGTCGTTGCTGGCAATGGGCTCGCGCTCGCCGTAACCGCGCGACGTCAACGTGTTCGCGACGCCGCCGTTCTGCAGGTACTCGAGCACGGTGGCCGCACGCCGCGCGGAGAGCTGCTGGTTGTAAGCGTCGGCGCCGCGACTGTCGGTGTGGCCTGCGACCTCGACCTTGAGCTCGGGATAACGCTTGAGCGTCGCGATCGCCCGATCCAGTACCGGGATGCTCTCGGGCAGCAGCTCGGCGCTGTTGGTCGCGAACTTCACGCCCTGCAGCAGCAGTTCCTTGTTGAAGGGGCAGCCGGTCGCGTCGACGCGCTCACCCTTGGGTGTATCCGGGCACTTGTCCTGGCTGTCCAGGATGCCGTCGCCATCGCTGTCGCGTTCGCAACCCTTCTCGTCCACCGGGGTGCCGGCCGGCGTGTTCGGGCACTGGTCGCGGCCGTCGGCCACGCCATCGCCGTCGCTGTCCGGCTCGCAGCCGGTGGCATCGACCTTGGCGCCGGCCGGCGTGTTCGGGCACTTGTCGGCGTCGTTCGTGACGCCATCGCCGTCGTCGTCGGGCGGGCACCCATTGCTGTCCACCGGAGTTCCGGCGGGAGTGCCGGGGCAACGGTCGAGGTCGTCGGTGACGCCATCGCCGTCGGTATCGACCGCCTTGCGCGGAGCGGCTCCGCCCCATGCGTACTGGAAGCCGATGGCGCCGATGTAGTCGATCGGATCCTGCACGGGGTCCGAACCACTCGAGAAGGCATGGCGCGCGCCGAGATCGCCACGCAACTGGAAGACACTGCCGCTGTCGCGCACGGGGCCGAGGTCGATGAGGATGCCGACTCCATAGAGCGCGGCCGGGTCGGCGCGATCTTCACCGGGCTTGAGGATGGTGCGCTGGCGCGAGACGCCGAGGTTGATGAAAGGGCTCACGCGGCCTTCGCGGTAGAACACGCGTTTGACCGAGAGCGAGAAACCCTGCAGCTCGGTCTCACCATCGGCACGGTCGTGTTCCGAACCGTAGTAGCCCAGCTCGACATCCCAGTTGTGGTTGAGCACGCGGCCGATGTTCAGCGAGGCGCCGGCATCGTCGTCGGCCTGCCGCGCATCGTCCAGCCACAAGGCGTGCACCTGGGGTGCGACGTACCAGCTGCCTTCGGGTGCGCCGGCGGACGCGATCGACGCGAATGCCGCAATGCAGGCGCTGGCCACCAGGGTTCCGATTCTTTTCATGGGGTTTCTCTCCCTAGCAAGTGCCGGGGATCATAGCCGAGGCCCCACGACCCCGTTAATCGGTCAAGGGCCTATTGATGGCCGCCCGGCAATGCGGGATGGCGCACGTGCTGACCCGCATGGATGCCCAGCCGTTTGGCCTCACCACCCGCGATCTCGAGCACCGCCAGCGCGGGCTGGTCGCTCCGGATCAGGTCGAGCGAATGCGGCGTCGCTTGCTCGACGATCTGCTGGATGCGCCCATGGTCGTCGATGAACACCATGTCGAGCGGGATGTAGGTGTTCTTCATCCACATGCTGATCGCCTTGGGCTGCGGATACGCGAACAGCATGCCGCGCAGGTCGGGCAGGGATCGCACGAACATCAGGCCCTGCGCCTGGCGCTGCGGCGTATCGGCGAGCCACACCTTGAACACGTGTTTGACCTTCTTGCCTTCGGTGATCTCGAGGTTGGCGCTCGGGAAGGCGTCGAGGTCTTCGATCGGACCGATCTGTGCATGCGTGACGCCCAGCCAGGTGAGCGCCAGCACGCACCACAAGGCGCGGCTAGTTTGGTGCATGGCGGTCATCGTCGCTGAATTCGACGCGGCCTGCAAAATCGAAGCTGGTGAGCACCACGCGTTCGTCGCGCGACAGGCTGGTCGCGGGTCCGATGCAGAAGCCGCGCGCCACGACGCGGTACACCGCCGTGCCGGGGCCGAGACTCTCGACGCGTTCCTGTGCCAGCGAATCCACCGTGCACTTGTCGTCACCCTGCGTGGCGAACACGCGGTTTTCTCCTTCGAAGAGCACGGTGACGTTGGTGCGCAGGACCTGGCCGCCTTCACCCTCGCCGACGCCCGCGATGCCGAACACCAGGCGGATGCGGTGCGTGCCATCCCGCAACGGCCCGCCGATGCTGACGCGCATGCCGTTGCGCTTGTTGTCCTTCCCCGGAGGACGCGGGCCGCCTTCGCAGAGCATCTCGGCGTTCTTCCAGTTGAGGTCGAGGTCGAGCGCGCCGCGCACGCGCGCACGAAGGTATCCGCCGCCGGCGGCGAGGCATCCCGCCGTATTGGCTGCCGGTTTTGTAGGCCCTTCGGCCATGGAGACGTGCGTGAATGACAGCAACGCGGCACAGAGGGACGCGACGCATGCGCGATGGAGCATGCGTGTACGGTAGCACGCCCTCTATACTGCAAAAAAAACCGAGGACACCAATGGCCAAACGCCCCGCACGAGCAACTTCCGGCCGCTACGTCAGTCGCCTGACTAGTGGAACCCTGGCGGTCATCATGGCCGGCGGTCGCGGCGAACGATTGAAGGGTCTCACCGAACATCGCGCGAAACCCGCGACGCCGTTCGGCGGCAAGTTCCGCATCGTCGACTTCGTGCTGTCGAACTGCGTGAACTCGGGCATCCGGCAGATCACGGTGCTCACGCAGTACAAGGCGCAATCGCTGATCCAGCACATCCATCGTGGCTGGGGCTACATGCGTGGCGAGTTCGGCGAGTTCGTCGAGGTGATCCCCGCGCAGCAGAAGACCGGCAACCACTGGTATCGCGGCACCGCGGACGCGGTGTACCAGAACATCGACGTGATGCATGCGCACCGGCCCAAGCACGTGCTGGTGCTGGCCGGCGATCACATCTACAAGATGGATTACGGCCCGATGATTGCCTACCACGTCGAAAAGGGCGCGGACATCACCGTGGGCGTGGTCGAGGTTCCGATCGTCGAGGCGAAGGAATTCGGTGTGCTCACCGTCACCGAGTGGAACCGCGTGACGCGTTTCGTCGAGAAGTCACCGACGCCCGATCACATGCCGGGCCGGCCGGACGTGGCGCTCGCGTCGATGGGCATCTACGTGTTCAATCCCGACCTGCTCGAGCGGCTGCTCATCGAGGACGCCGCCAACGAGAACTCGAAGCACGATTTCGGCAAGAACATCGTTCCCGACGCCATCGAGAAGCTGCAGGTCTTTGCCTATCCTTTCCGGGACGTTAAGACGCGTGCACAGTCCTATTGGCGCGATGTTGGAACAATCGATGCGTTCTACGAGGCCAACATCGAGATGGTCTGGGTCAATCCGGAGCTGAACATCTACGACGAGGACTGGCCCATCTGGACCTACCAGGCGCAGACGCCGCCAGCCAAGTTCGTGCTCGACGAGGACGGCCGTCGTGGCGTCGCGATCAACTCGCTGGTCTCCGGGGGCACGATCATCTCCGGCGCCACCGTGCGCGAGTCGCTGCTCTTCTCGGGCGTGAGAGTCGAGGAGCGCTCGAACGTCGAACGGTCCGTGATCCTGCCGGACGTGCGCATCGGGCCGGATTGCCACATCCGCAACGCCATCGTCGACGAGCATTGCGTGCTCGCGGCCGGCACGCGCATCGGCTTCGACCGTGCCGAGGATGCGAAGAAATTCCTGGTCACCGAGAAGGGCGTGGTGCTGGTCACGCCGGACATGCTGGCGCATGGGCATCCGTGAACCGCTGCGCGCCGCCGCGGCGGTGCTGCTGGTTGCGCTTTCGGGTTGTGCGTCCACCTTCAAGCTGGAGGCGCCCAGGCTTTCCGTGGTCTCGATGAAGGTGCAGAGCGCCGACATCTTCTCGCAGCGCATGCAGATCCGGATGCGTGTTCAGAATCCGAACGAGCGCGAGCTGCCCATCAAGGGCATCAACTACCGCATCGAAGTCAACGACGCGGAGCTCGGACAGGGCTCCGCCGATACGCCGTTCGTGGTGCCCTCGATGGGTGAGGCCGAGTTCGACATGGTGTTCACGGCGAACCTCGCGACGGCGCTCTCGCAGCTGCTGTCGCGCAAGGGATCGTCGCAGAGCATCGACTACCGCCTGCGCGGCGAGGTCGCCTTATCGAGCGGCTTTCTTCGTCACATTCCCTTCGATGAGCGCGGCAGCGTCAAGCTGAAGTAGCTCGGCGAAGAGCTTCAGGTATTCGTCCGTCTGCGTTTGCCAGGAGAAATCCTGCCGCATGGCGTTTTGCACCAGGCGGTCCCAGATGGTGGCATCGGCGAACCACTGCATCGCGGTGTCGAGCGCCCAGTTCATCGCGGGCGTGTCGAAATCGTTGAACACGATGCCCGTGCCGGTTCCCGTGCCCGGGTCGAAGTGCACCACCGAATCGGCGAGGCCGCCCGTGCGGCGCACGATCGGAATGGTGCCGTAACGCAGGCTGTACATCTGGTTGAGCCCGCAGGGCTCGTACTGCGAGGGCATCAGGAAGATGTCACTCGCGCCCTCGATCCAGTGCGCCAGCGCCTCGTCGTAACCGGCGAAGAACATCACGCGGCTGCGGTGGCGCTCGGCAAGGCCATGGAAGAACTGTTCGTAGCGGCTGTCGCCGTTGCCCACGGCCGCGAGGCGCACGTCGTGGTTTTGCAGCAGCCGGGGCAGCGCCTCGATGAGCAGGTCGAAACCCTTCTGCGGGGTCAGGCGGCTCACGATGCCGAGCAGCGGCACGCGCCCGTGGATGGGCTTGAGGTTCTGGCGCAGCAGGAAATTTCGCTTGAGTTCGGCCTTCTTGACGATCTCCTGCGGCGTGAAATGGATGGGCAGGTAACGATCGCGGCGCGGATCCCATTCCTCGTAGTCGACGCCGTTGAGGATCCCGCGCACGGCGCTGCCGCGTGCCGCGAGCGCGGTTTCCAGCCCGAGGCCGTAACGCGGCGTGGTGATCTCGCGCGCGTAGGTCGGGCTGACGGTGGTCACGCTGTCGGCGTGCAGGATGCCTTGCTTGAGCGCGTTGATCTGTCCCGCGCGCAGGTCGTCCTGGTGCAGTAGATAGGCATCCGGACCGAGGTCGAGGTCGCCCACGTCGGCCGCGCCGAAGATGCCCTGGTAGCCGATGTTGTGGATGGTCATCACCGAGCGCGTGCCGGCGAACACCGGGTCGGCCTTGTAGTTCGAGCGCAGCCACAGTGGCGCGAGGGCCGCGTGCCAGTCGTGCGAGTGCACGATGTGAGGCCGGAAATTCATGCGCCGGCAGCACTCGAGCGCCGCGCGGGTCAGCACCAGGAAGCGCCGGTGCTCGTCCGGGTCATTGGTGTAGAGCGTGGGGCGGGCATAGAGCCCTTCGGACTCCACGAGGTACACGGCCGTCGACGAACCCGGCAGCGTCGTGCGCCAGATGTCGACCAGGTATTCGTGCCGCCCGATGACGATCGGAACACCCTGCAAGGGCTCGACGCGCGTGGCATTGAGCCGGTCGCGCTTGATCTGCGCGTATAGCGGCATGAACAGCCGCACGTCGTGACCGTGCGCCGTCAGCTGGCGCGAGAGTGCATTGGCAACGTCCGCCAGCCCGCCGGTCTTGGCGAAGGGCACGATTTCGGACGCGATGGCGCAGATGTTGAGTTTCACGGGCGGCCATTCTAGCGACCTCGACCCGCTGGTAGCATTGCAGCAGGTCTCCAACCCCATGCGTCGTTTACTCACAATCCTGACGGCCGTCGCGCTGTCGGTGGCTTCTCTCGCCATCGGCCTGTTCACCGCCGACCTGCCGTTCTGGCAACGGGCGTTGCAGCTGCCACTGGAGCAGGACGAGATCTACCTACCGGTGGCCGTGCTGGCTGACGGGGTAACGGGGAGTTCGCCGCCTGTGGCCGACGGCGCACCCGCGTCCGCGGAGCTGGAATTCGCCGCCCGGCGCGCCCGGGACTCCGGTTCCCGTGTCTTGTTAGTCCAGCGCGGCGAACAGCTGCTGTTGTCGCGGTATTTCGGCGTCGATGACGAACACACGCTGCTGCCCGCGGGCGTCATCGCACGACCCGTGACCGCGATGGCGCTGGGTCTCGCGCTGCAGGACGGCCAGGTTTCGCTGGATGCGCCGGTGTCGCAATACCTCGATGAATGGGAGGGCGAGCCGCGCGGGCGCATCACGGTGCGACAGCTGCTCGAAGACACCAGCGGTCTCGAAGACGGCGGCGACATCCACAGACTGCTGCACCGCTCACCCTGGCAGGACCTGGACGCATTGCCCGGTTTCGCCACCTCGAAAGGGGTGCGCATGTTGTTAGGCAACGACTTCGCGAACAGCGCACTGCGTTTCAAGCTCAAACACGAGCCGGGCGGTTTCTACCACCTTTCACCCGCCAATCCGCAGCTGGCCGCGGTGATCCTCGAGCGCACCACGCAGCAGCCATTCGAGCGTTTCGTCGACCAGCGGCTGTGGCGGCCCATCGGTGCCGGCCGCGCCGAGTTGCCCATGGACCGGCGCGCAGGCATGCCCGTGGCGCATTGCTGCTGGCGCGCGACGGCACCGGACATGGCCCGGGTCCTTGCGCTGCTGGCCAGTGATGGCCTGCACGATGGCCAGCGCGTCCTGCCGGAAGGCTGGGTGCAGGAAATGGCCCGTGCCTCGCGCGTGAATGCGGACAGCGGCCTGCTGGTCCAGCGTGCCAACGCGGGTGGCTGGTTCTCGCTCAAGGGCGAAGCCGACGGCAGCGCCTATTGGGTGATCCCGCAGCTCGGACTCACCATCGTCAATGTCGTCGGATCCGAAGGAGAAACGCCGCCCGAACTGGCGGCGCTGCTGATGCGGGTATACGGTCAGAGCAAGTAACGGGTCGCGCGCCGCCACCGCGGTTCGCACAATGTGCCCATGGAAAACTTCGTCGACAGTCGCGAATTCGCGCGCATGACGCGCGCCATCGAATTCATCGAGCGCGAATACGAGCGCCAGCCGCGCCTCGCGGAAATCGCGCGCCACGTGGGCCTGTCCGATTTCCATTTCAATCGCCTGTTCCGGCGCTGGACCGGGCTCACACCCAAGCAATATCTCGCCGAGATCACGAGTCGTGCCGCCACACCGGCATTACGCACCGAGCCTTCGGTCATGGATGCCGCGCTGGCCGTGGGACTCTCCGGTGGCGGCCGGCTCCACGATCTCACCGTGACACTCGAGGCGATGACACCCGGCGAAATCCGCGCCGCCGGCGCGGGCGTGGTCATCCGTCACGGCGTGGCCGTGACGCCGTTCGGCTCGGCCTTCATCGCCGAGACGCCGCGCGGACTCTGCCGCCTGGCCTTCATCGAGCCCGGCGCCGAGCGCGCCGAACTGGCACAACTGCGTGAACTCTTCGTGAAGGCGGAACTGGTGCGTGACGATGCGCGCGCGGCGGAGCTGGCCGTAACCATCTGGGGACCCGGCAAGGCGCGAATTCCGTTAGCTGTCGTCGGCACCAACTTCCAGGTGCAGGTTTGGCGCGCCTTGCTCGAACTCGAACCGCGCGAGACTGTCACATACGGCGCGCTGGCCCGGAAACTCGGTAAACCGGATGGCGCGCGCGCCGTGGGTACCGCGGTGGGCGCGAATCCGATCGCCTGGCTCATCCCTTGCCATCGCGTACTGCAGGCGGGGGGGAAGCTCGGCGGTTATCGCTGGGGAACGGCCCGCAAACAAATGATTCACCGCTGGGAAGAACGGCGCGCTGGGGTGTCATAACTTTTTGATTCCCATGGTGTGTTGGACTGATGGCGGTGCCATACTGCCCGCCTTTAGAGACAAGACACACCGAATGGCCGAATCGCGCAATCTCGTCACCCCGATCAGCATTGCCGTGGCCGTGATTTGCGCCGCCTGGGCGCTCTACGCCACCCAGCATCAAGGCGCGCCCGTGAGCGGCGCCGCGGGGCCGGGGGCCGGCGCACGCAACAACGCGCCCGCGTTCGTGAGCGTCGCACCGGTGCGCAGTGAAACCGTCGCGCAGAAGCTCGAGGCGCTCGGCAATGCGCGCGCCAACGAATCCGTCGACATCAGCTCGAAAACGTCGAACGTGGTGACCGCGGTGCGCTTCGGTGATGGACAACGCGTGAGCCGCGGCCAGGTGCTGGTGCAGCTCGACGATGCGCAGACTCGCGCCGATGTCGCGGCCGCCGAAGCCGCCGTCGCCGAGAGCGAGCGACTCTACAACCGCAGCCGCGAGCTCATGGCCACGGAAGCGTTGTCGAAGGCGCAGTTCGATCAGCTCGAGGCGACGCTCAAGGCCAACCGCGCCAAGCTCGCCGCCGCGCAGGCGCGACTCGAAGACACGGTGATTCGCGCGCCCTTCGCGGGTCGCGTCGGCTTGCGGCGCGTGAGCGTCGGCACGCTGATCAGTCCCGGCGACGTGATCACCACGCTCGACGACACCAGCGTCATCAAGCTAGATTTCACGGTGCCCGAGAATTTCCTGTCGACGTTGCGCGAGGGCCTGGCGGTACGCGCCACGGCGCCGGCGTTCTCGGGCCGCAGTTTCACGGGCAAAGTCTCCAGCATCGATTCGCGCGTCGACATGAATACGCGCGCCGTCACCGTGCGCGCGCTGCTCGCCAACGAAGACGGCGCATTGCGCCCCGGCATGTTCCTCAACGTCACGCTCGCCAACGATGAGCGCGAGACGCTGATCATCCCCGAGCAGGCACTCACGCCAGAGGCCGAACGCCAGTACGTGTTCGTGGTCGCGGACGGCAAGGCGCAGCGCCGCGAAGTGCGCATCGGCTCGCGCCGGCCCGGCACCGTCGAGGTGCTCGCAGGCCTCAACGCCGGCGAGCAGGTGGTGGTCGAGGGAACGCAGAAGGTGCGCGACGGCTCGCCGGTGCGCACCACGGAAATCGCCGCGGACGCCGAGCTCGCCGACGAGCGCACGTCCGGCTCGCACGAAGCCAACACCGCCACGCCGGCGGGAGTGCGGCAGTAGGCCTCGTTCCATGATGATTTCCGACCTGTCGGTGCGGCGGCCCGTCTTCGCGACGGTGATGTCGCTGCTGTTGTTCATCCTGGGTCTCGGCGCGATCACGCGGCTCAGCCTGCGTGAATTTCCCGACGTGGACCGCCCGGTGGTCAACGTGGAGACGCGTTATCGCGGCGCGTCTTCGGACGTGGTCGAGTCGCGCATCACGCAGATCATCGAAAACGAGATCTCGGGCATCGAAGGCGTGGAGCGGCTGAATTCCTCGAGCCGTGACGAGCGCTCGCAGATCAACGTGGAGTTCACGCTGGAGCGCGATCTCGATAGCGCCGCCAACGACGTGCGCGAGCGACTGTCGCGCGTGGCCGCGCGCCTGCCGCTCGAAGCCGATCCGCCGCAGATCACCAAGGTGGACAGCGGCACGGATCCGATCATCTGGCTCAACGTGGCCAGTACCCAGCGCAACATGCTGGAGCTCACCGACTACATGGAGCGATACCTCGTCGACCAGTTCTCGACGCTGGATGGCGTGGCCTCGGTGCGCATGAACGGCGCGCGCCGCTACGCGATGCGCGTCTGGCTGCAGCGCGAAAACCTGGCCGCGCGACAGCTCACGGTCGCCGACGTGGAAAACGCGCTGCTGCGCGAGAACGTCGAGATTCCCGCGGGACGGCTCGAATCGCGCGAGCGCGACTTCTCGTTGCGCACCGACACCAACCTGCGCACCGAAGAGGATTTCCGCAATCTGGTGATCGGCCGCGGCGCGGACGGTTACCTCGTGCGGCTCGGCGAAGTCGCCGAGGTCCGGCTGGCCTCGGACGACGACCGCAGCATTTCGCGGACCAACGGCATCATCGGCGCCTCGATGGCCATCATTCCGCAGTCGAAGGCCAACGTGCTCGCGACCTCGAACGAGGTGCGCAAGCGGCTCGCGCAGGTGCAGCCGACGCTGCCCAAGGACATCAACGTCGAGGTCAACATCGACAACGGCGTGTACATCGCGGCCTCCCTCAAGAACGTCGTTTGGGCGCTGTCCGAGACACTGATCCTGGTGCTCGTCGTGATCTTCCTGTTCCTCGGCACGGCGCGCGCCACCCTGATCCCGGCGGTCACGATCCCGGTGTCCATCATCGCGGCGGCCATCGTCATGGCCGCGCTCGGCTATTCGATCAACACGCTGACGCTGCTCGCCGCGGTGCTGGCGATCGGACTCGTGGTCGATGACGCCATCGTGGTGCTGGAGAACATCGTGCGGCGCATCGAGGGCGGCGAGCCTGCGGTGCTCGCGTCCATCAACGGTTCGCGCGAAATCGGCTTCGCCGTGATCGCCACCACGCTCGTGCTGATGGCGGTGTTCATCCCGGTGTCCTTCATGACGGGCGACACCGGACGCCTGTTCGGCGAGTTCGGCGTGACGGTCGCGGCGGCCGTCGGCTTTTCCGCGTTCATCGCGCTGAGCCTCACGCCGATGATGGCGTCGAAGCTGTTCGGCAATGGCATCCCGCGCTCGAAGATGGCGGGCGGCGTGGATCGCGTGTTCCATGATCTCGACGACAAGTACGCCGCGGGCCTGCGCCGCGCGCTCGCGGGCCGCAGGCCGCTGTGGATCGTGGGTGGATCGCTGGCGGGCTTCGGCGTGCTGCTGGTGCTGCTGGTCGTCGGCTGGCCCTTCGCCGGGCTCAAGATTCCCACCGAGCTCGCGCCGCAGGAAGACCGCGCGATGATCCGCATCTTCGTCACCGCGCCGGAGGGTTCGAGCATCGGTTACCTCGATCGCCAGCTGCGGCAGGTCGAGCTGGTCGCAATGGCAGAAGTGGAGAACGGCAATGCGCGGCGCGTGAACGCGCGCAGCGGCGGGTTCGGCCGCAACGCCGACACCAATACCGGCTTCATCTTCATGCCGCTGAATCTCTGGGATCAGCGCGACGAGAGTGCCAGCCAGATTGCCGATCGCATCCGTCGCGAAACCCAGAGCATTTCGGGTGCACGCGTCAATGTGAACCAGGTGGGATCGCCACTGACCCGCAACAGCACGCGGCCGCTGGCCATCGCCATGGGCGGCGGCGACTACGCGCAGATCGTGCAGTGGCGCGACAAGGTGATGCAGCGCGTCGCGCAGGAGAACCCCAACATCCTGAATCTCGAGTCGGACTACCTCGAGCGCCAGCCGCGCGTCATCGTGCAGATCGACCGCAACAAGGCGGCCGACCTCGGCGTCTCGCTGCAGACCGTCGGGCGCACGCTCGAGACCATGATGGGTTCGCGCATCGTCACCACCTTCGAGCGGGCAGGCGAGGAATACGACGTCATGCTGCAGGCGCTCGAGGCGCAGCGTGCCTCGGTCGGCGACCTCGACAACCTCTACGTGCGCTCCGACAAGAATGACGCGCTGATCCCGTTGTCCGCGCTCGTGAAGATCGACGAGCGCGCGGGTCCCACCGAGCTGCGGCGCACCGATCGCATGCGCGCCATCGAGCTCGCCGGGTCACTCGCGCCGGGCTACACCCTGGGAGAGGCGGTCGCCTACCTGGAGCGCGTGATCCGCGAAGAGGCGCCCGAGGCGCAGTTGATCTACAACGGTGAGACCTACCAGTACAAGAAATCCGGCGACGCCCTGTGGATCACGTTCGCGTTCGCACTGCTCGTGGTCTACCTGGTGCTGGCCGCGCAGTTCGAGAGTTTCATTCACCCGGTGGTCATCCTGGTGACCGTTCCGCTCGCCATCACAGGCGCCTTGCTCGGCCTGTTCCTGTTCAATTCCACCATCAACATATTCAGCCAGATCGGCTGCATCATGCTGATCGGCATCGCCTGCAAGAACGGCATCCTGATCGTCGAATTCACCAACCAGCTGCGCGACCGGGGCGTCGAGTTCCTGGACGCGGTGATCCAGGCGTCGGCCACTCGCCTGCGGCCGGTGCTCATGACCAGCCTGTGCACGGCCTTTGGCGCCGTCCCGTTGATGCTGGCGCATGGCGCGGGCGCGGAGAGCCGGGAGTCCATCGGGGCCACGGTGTTCTTCGGAACGGTCGTATCGCTCGGTATGACGCTATATGTGGTGCCCGCGCTGTACCTGCTGATCGCGCGCAACACCCGCTCCCCGGAGTACATGTCCCGGCTCATCGACGGCCTGCTGGGTCGGGGTGAGCGTGGTTTGCCCACAACGGCACGCAGTTCGTCGTCCGAAGCGGGCTGAGCCGGGTCGGCGCTGTCACCGGCGCCTCACGCCGGCGAAAAAACGACAGCCGCGTTTGACTTAAGTGCGGTTTTCGCGGCCCTTGGGCCGGCTGGTTGTCAACCTCGACCTGAGCGTTCAACCCTTTGACGGCCCTGGGGTTTGTGGCGCGTGAGGGCGGCCGGGGAGGGGGTCGCTGGTAGACTGTCGCCCACCCCCTCCACCCCCGTCCGCGTATCCCGTCATGGCCCAGACTCCCTACAAGCAACTCGAGCAGGAATGGAAACGCCTGCATGCCTTCCGGGGAGCCATGGCCATCCTTCGATGGGACGCCGCGGTGATGATGCCGCGCGGAAGCGCCGACGTTCGCGGTGAGCAACTCGCCGCGCTCGAAACCGAATATCACGCGCTCGTCACCGCGCCGAAGATCACGCGGCTGCTCGATCGTGCGCAGGCCGCCACCGGCGGACTCGAGGACTGGCAGATCGCCAACCTGCGCGAGATGCGCCGTCAACGCGACTTCGCCATCGCCACGCCGGTCGCACTCGTCTCGCGCCTCGCCAAGGCGGCGTCCAAGGCCGAAGTGAAATGGCTGCAGGCCCGCGAGAGCGGCAAGTTCGAGGATTTCGCGCCGCATCTCGAGGAGGTCGTGCACCTGGTGCGCGACAAGGCCGCGCTGCTCGGACAGTCGCGCAACCTCTCGCCGTACGACGCGCTCGTGGATGAGTTCAGCCCCGGCCTGACCTCGGCCGAGATCGATGCCATGTTCAAGGCGCTCGGGCGCCGTCTGCCCGGCCTGATCCGCGAAGTGCTCGCGCGCCAGGAGCAGCGGCCCGTGCTGCCCATCGTCGGCAAGTTCAGCGCGGGCAAGCAGCGCGCGCTGGCCGTGGAAATCATGAAGGCGGTCGGCTTCCCGTTCGATCGCGGGCGGCTCGACGAAAGCGAACATCCGTTCACCGAAGGTGTTCCCGGCGACGTGCGCGTGACCACGCGCTTCGACACCACCGAGCCCTTCTCCGGGCTGCTGGGCGCGCTGCACGAGACCGGGCACGCGATGTACGACGTGGGCCTGCCGCCGGAGTTTGCCGACCAGCCCGTGGGCCGCGATCGCGGCATGGCGCTCGAGGAGAGCCAGTCGCTGCTCATGGAGATGATCGTCTGCCGCAGCCGGGCATTCGTGACCTACCTGCGGCCGCTGCTGGAAAAACATTTCGGCGTCACCGGTCCCGAGTGGTCCGAGGAGAATCTCTACGCCCACCTCACGCGCGTGAAGCGGGGTCCGATTCGCGTGGATGCGGACGAGCTCACCTACACACTGCACATCCAGCTGCGTTACGAGCTCGAGAACCAGTTGCTGTCCGGCGAACTGGCGGTGCGCAACCTGCGCGACGCCTGGAACTCCAGCATGGAACAGCGGCTCGGCATCAAGCCGCAGAGTGATCTCGAGGGTGTCCTGCAGGACGTCCACTGGGCCGTGGGCTCGTTCGGGTACTTCCCCTCGTATGCACTCGGTGCGGTCATGGCCGCGCAGTTCTTCGATGCCTTGCAGGAATCGGTGCCGGACGTCGATCAGCAGATCGCGCGCGGCGATTTCGGCGGCCTCATGGGCTGGCTGAAGCAGAACGTGCACGGGCAGGGCGCCCGGGTCAGTGCGCAGGAGCTGTTGAAGCTCTCGACGGGCAAACCGCTGACCGCGGCTGCCGCGTTGCGCTATCTCGAAGCCAAGTATCTCGAGCCCGAATCAGTGGTCGGCAGCGCCGCCGCATGACCGCCAGCGCGGGCGGTTCGCGCCTCGACTGGCGCGGCTGGCTGCTGCTCGGATCCCTGGTCGCGTGTGCCGCGGCGGCCTTCCTCGTGCCGGCGATGCCGCAGCCCCTGTCGTACCACGCCTTCGCCGATTGCCGCTCCTTCGGGTCCATCCCGAATTTCCTCAACGTCGTCTCGAACCTGCCGTTCCTCGCCGGCGGTGCTCTCGGCATCGCGCTGATCGTCCGAGGCGGCGGCGACTTCGCCGACCCGCGCGAATGCCTGCCCTACCTGGTGTTCTTCGTCGGCGCGCTGCTCACGAGTCTCGGGTCGGCCTGGTACCACCTGGCGCCCGACAATCCCCGCCTGGTCTGGGACCGGCTGCCGATGACGCTGGGCTTTGCCGGCCTGGTGTCGGCGGCCATCGCCGAACGGGCCGATGCGCGCCTGGGATCGCGGATGTTGTGGCCACTGTTGGCCGTCGGCGCCTTCACGGTCCTCTACTGGTACGCGACCGAAAGACTGGGCCGGGGCAACGTGATTCCCTATGGCCTCTACCAGGGCTGGTCGGTGCTGGCGATCGTGCTGCTGTTGGTGCTCTACCCCGCGCGCCGCTACACGCACGGGCACGTGCTGGTCTGGGCGGCGGTCTGGTACGCGCTCGCCAAGGTCTTCGAGACCTATGACCTGGCGGTGTTCCGGATCAGCGGTGGCTGGATGAGCGGCCACACCGTCAAACATGTACTCGCTGCCGGGGCCGTGTTCGCGATTCTGCAGGGCCTCCGGCTGCGCCGTCGGCTGCCAGACCCTACACTTGCGCCCTTCACATGAACGCGAGTCCCGACACCTTGCAACCCGCCGCCCCCGAGTGGCCCTCGCAGACAGCCCGCAAGCTGGGCGCGCAGTTGCGTGGACTGGTGGGCAAGGCGATCGAGGACTACCGCATGATCTCCGCGGGCGACCGCGTCATGGTCTGCCTGTCGGGCGGCAAGGATTCATACACGCTTCTCGACATCCTGCTGTCGCTGAAACGCAGCGCGCCTGTCGACTTTGACCTCATCGCCGTCAACCTCGACCAGAAGCAGCCGGACTTCCCGGCCGAGGTGCTGCCCGACTACCTGCGCTCGATCGGCGTGCCATTCCACGTGATCGAGCAGGACACCTACAGCGTGGTCAAGCGCGTGATTCCGGAAGGCAAGACCATGTGCGGGCTGTGTTCGCGCCTGCGACGCGGGGCGTTGTACCGCTGGGCCGGCGAGAATGGCATCACGAAGATTGCCCTCGGACACCACCGCAACGACATCGTCGAGACGCTGTTCCTCAACATGTTCTTCGGCGGCCGGCTCAAGGCCATGGCGCCCAAGCTCAAGTCCGAGGACGGCCGGCACATCGTGATCCGCCCGCTGGCTTACGTCAGCGAAGCGCAGATCGAGCGGTATGCGCGCGCTCGCGCATTTCCGATCATTCCCTGCAAGTTGTGCGGCTCCAACGAGAACGCACAGCGGCGCCAGGTGAAGGAAATGCTCGCCAACTGGGAACGCGAGTTCCCCGGCCGCACCGAGTCGATCTTCTCCGCGTTGCGGAACGTGGAGAACGCGCACCTCGCGGATCCCCGTGTGTTCGATTTCCAGGGTCTGGAAACCCAAGGTATTGATGACGAGCCCCCCGAAGCCGCTCGCTGAGTCGTACTGGGTCATCCCGGGCCGACTTCTCGCTGGCAAATACCCAGGCGGAAAGAACCTCAAGGAACTCGAGCGGCGGCTGGGGCCACTGCTCGACGCGGGCTTCGACGGCTTCCTGGACCTCACCGATGAGGGCGAGATGCCGCCCTACGTGGACTATCTACCCGAGTCCGTCGACCACGTGCGCATGCCCATCACCGACCATGGGGTGCCGCGTGACGCGGGCTACATGGCGGAAATCCAGGCGGTGCTCGATGACCTGCTGGCGGCGGGTCGGCGCGTGTACGTGCACTGCCGCGCGGGTATCGGTCGCACGGGCATTGTCGTGGCCTGTCATCTCATCGAGCAGGGCCTCCACCCCGAAGACGCGCTGGTCCGGCTCAACGAGCTCTGGCAGACCAGCGATCGGTCGGACACCTGGCCCGAGGTGCCGGAAACCGACGAGCAGCGCGATTTCGTGCGCAATTACGCGCCCGTGGCGGTGGCGGATCCCATGCGGGCGCCTGAAGTCATGGATGCGGCCCGCACGCTGCGTGATCGGTTCCAGGGTGCCTTGCTGGGCCTGGCGGTCGCGGACGCGCTGGCCGCGCACACGCAATTCCGCAAGCCCGGCACCTTCGCCGCGGTAGGGGACCTGCTCGGCGGGGGCCCTTTCGACCTGCCGCGCGGCGCCTGGACCGACGACACCGCCATGGCGCTGCTGCTGGCCGAGAGTCTGCTCGAGCGCGACGGTTTCGATGCCCAGGACCAGGTCAACCGCTATGTCCGCTGGCAGCGCGAGGGGTACGGCAGCGCCACGGGCCAATGCGTGGGCATCTCGGCGAACGTGGCCCGGGCGCTGGCGACGGCCCTGTACCGGCGCCAACCCTTTGCCGGCTCACACGATCCCGAACAGCTCGACAAGGACCCGCTCGCGCGAGTCGCGCCTGTCGTCATGTACTTCTTCTCGGATGCCGCGGCGGGCATCAATCGCGCCGCCGAGGCTGCCCGGATCACGGTGCAGGCCCCCATGGTCCTCGATTGCGTGAGGCTGTTCGCCTCGATGCTGCGCCTGGCGCTCACCGGCCGTGACAAGGACGTCATCCTGCGGCCTCCGCGCGAGATGTGGATGTCCGTGAGCACCCGCCCCGAGGTGCTCTCCCTCTACGAAGGCTCATACCTGCGGCGCATGCCGCCGGACATCACGGGCGGGGGGCACGTGGTGCAGGCCCTGGAGGCGGCGCTCTGGGCTTTCCACCACGGCGAGACCTTTCGCGAGGGCGCCTTGCTGGCCGCCAACCTCGGACGGGACTCCGACGTGGTCTCGGCCGCCTACGGCCAGCTCGCTGGTGCCTACCATGGTGTGAGTGCGATTCCGGGAATCTGGCGTAACAGCCTGATGAGGCAAGAAGTGGTAATCGACACCGCGGACCGGCTTCTCACCCACGCGCTGATAGCCCTCGGAGACTGATTCCTCCGGCGACGCGAGTCGCTTAAATTACGCCCCATGTCGTCCACGCGTGCACCCCGCGTCCGGCGGGCCTCGCGCTCGTGGACGCGTATGTCTGACGAGCAGTTGCTCGGCATGCGTTTCTGCGACCTGAAACTGAGCATCGAACGCACGCCACTCGCGCGCCGCGTGCGCCGCATGTACCGCGAGCTCGACAAACGCGGCATCGATTTCCGTCCGCACGTCTGGCTGTCCGAAGAATGGTTTTCGCCGGATGGCGTGCCCGGCATCGCGGCGCCGTTCTATCTCGCGCATCCGCGCCTCGAGCGTCTCGAGCGCCGCATGATGCGGCACGTTGAAGGCGGCAGCGCCGAGAGCGCCATGCGCATCCTTAGGCACGAGGCCGGCCACGCCATCGACACCGCGTA
This sequence comes from Steroidobacteraceae bacterium, assembly GCA_035279135.1. GTDB lineage: Bacteria > Pseudomonadota > Gammaproteobacteria > Steroidobacterales > Steroidobacteraceae > CADEED01. The sequence goes on along the minus strand of DATEII010000022.1, from coordinate 10,844 downwards.
CAGGCTGCGGCGTCGAAAGCGCTGGCGCGAAGTGTTCGGGCCTGCGTCACGGCCTTATCCCGACAGTTACACCGCGCGGCCGGGCAGCCGCCGCTACGTCCAGCACCTCGGTGACTGGTACGCGCAGGCGCATCCCTGCGAAGACTTCGCCGAAACCTTCGCCGTGTGGCTCAAGCCCAATTCCTCCTGGCGCCGCGAATACGCGCACTGGCCCGCATTCAAGAAGATCGAGTTCGTGGATGCGTTGCTGGCCGAAGTGCGCGGTGACCGCGCCCCGGTGCGCAATCGCGAAGTGGTCGAACCGCTGCGCGAGAACACGCGCACGCTCGCGGACCACTACCGGCGCAAGCTCGCACGCCACGCGCGTTTTCGCCGTTCCGTGACGGACCACCTTCTCGAGCGCGTGTTCACCGCCGAGCGTCCGTCGCCTCGCGCGCAGCGCTCCAGCACCTTCCTGCGCAAGCACACGCCCGCGCTGGTCGCATTCGCGTTGCGCGTGCGCGTGGCCGAGCGTTACAGCATCGAGCAGATCCTGCGCATCCTGATCGAACGCGCCGACAAACGAGCCCTGTGGTTGCGCGGCAACCGCCGCCTCACGTTGCGGCAATCGCGCCGCATGCTGGTCCATCTCACGCGCCTGTACGCGCAGGGTGAAAGTCCGCGTCTCTCCCTATGAAGCGACTGCGCACGCTGGTCGTGATGCATTCCACGCTGGTCCCGCCCGACAGTCTCGACGGACACAGTCAAAAAGACATCGAAGAGTGGCGCACGGAATACGACGTCGTCTCGACGCTCAAGAAATCCGGCCACGTGGTGCGTTGCCTCGGCATCTCCGACAGCGTCGAGGAACTACGCGCCGTCATCACCGAGTGGAAGCCGGAGATCGTCTTCAACCTGCTCGAGGAATTCGACGGCATCGTCACCTACGACCAGCACGTGGTCGCGTTCCTCGAGCTGCTGCGCCAGCCGTACACCGGCTGCAATCCGCGTGGCCTGCTGCTGGCGCGTGACAAGCCGCTCAGCAAGCAGCTGCTGTCGTATCACCGCATCCCGTCGCCGCAGTTCGCGGTGTTCCGTCGCGGCATCAAGCTGCGCCTGCCACGCAACATCAAGTACCCGCTGTTCGTGAAGTCGACCACCGAGGACGCGTCGCTCGGCATCTCGCAAGCCTCGATCGTCACCGACAAGAGTGCGCTGAAACAACGCATCCAGTTCGTGCACGACCAGGTGCAGACCGACGCACTGGTCGAGGAATACATCGAGGGGCGAGAGCTCTATGTCGGCGTCATGGGTAACGACCGTCTCACGCGCCTGCCGGTCTGGGAGATGAAGTTCGGCTCGATGTCCGAGTCAGGCGCCGGCATCGCGACGCGCCGCGTGAAGTGGGACAAGAAGTACCAGAAGAAACACGGCATCGACACCTACGAGGCGAAGGATCTCTCGCCCGCGGTGCTCGCGCGCCTGGACAAACTATCGCGGCGTGTCTACCGCAGCCTCGGACTCTCCGGCTGCGCGCGCATCGACTACCGCATGAACGCCGACGGACAGATCTACGTCATCGAGGCGAATCCCAATCCGAACCTCGCGGCCGAGGAGGACTTCGCGCAGTCGGCGAAGGCGGCCGGCGTGGACTACGACGAGCTGCTCGAGAAATTACTCGCGCTCGGCAGCGGATATCAGGCAGAGTGGCGCGCGTACTACGGGTAGGGAGGCCGCGATGCGCCGCTGGATCAAACCTTGTTTGCTGATGCTGCTCGCCGTGAACATGATGGCCTGCGTCAACGAGCGCGAGGCGCGCAAGCGCGATGCGCAGAAATTCCTGCAGAACACCACCGGTGAGTACACCAACGAAGCCGGCGAGCTGATGTTCATCGCTCCTGTCTACTCGCGCATGATCGGCTTCGACACCTTCTACATCGAGCGAAGCACTGCGCGAGGTCCGTCACAGCGGCTGGTCGCGCTCGAGCCGTCGCAGGACGGCAAGAAGCTCGTGCAGTTCAGCTACGCGTTCACGCAGCCGGCGCAGTGGCGCGAAGTGCGCGAGCACCCGGAACTGCTTTCCGCGCTGCAGCCCGCCGACGTGCGCCCTGCCGGTACCTGCGACATCAAGCTCAGCGAAGACCTCAACTCGCTGACCTACACCTGCGCGGGCAGCAAGCCGATGACCTACACGCGCGTGCATCACAACATCGAGCCTTGAGCCGGTAGTTTGGTCGTGCGCGCCCGCGTGCCCGCGCCTCAGGGTGTGCGCGTGTGTGACTCCAGCCAGTCGAGCACGGTCGCATACCAGTAATTGCTGTTCGCGGGCTTGAGGATCCAGTGCCCCTCGTCGGGGAAGTCCACGAACCGGCTTTCGATGCCCCGGCGCTGCAGCGCCGTGAACGTGCTGATGCCCTGCGTATAGGGGACGCGGAAATCCTTCTCGCCATGGATCACGAGCATGGGCGTGCGCCAGTCCTTCACGTAGTTGGCGGGATTGAAACGTTCGTGCATCTCGGGGTTGTCGAAATACGGGCCGCCGAACTCCCACTCGGGGAACCACAGCTCCTCGGTGCTGTAGTACATGGAGCGCGTGTCGAAGATGCCGGCGTGGTTCACGATGCAACGGAACCCGTCGGCCCAGTGGCTCTCGATCCAGTTCTGCATGTACCCGCCGTACGATGCACCCAGTGAGCAGGCGCGTTTGCCGTCGAGCCACGGATATTTCTCGAGCGCCGCGGCCAGTCCCTTCTTGAGGTCCTCGAGCGGGCCGTCGCCCCAGTGCTGGCTGATGGAGTCCGTGAACGCCTGGCCGTAGCCGGGCGAACCATGGAAATCGATGAGCACGGCGCCGAATCCGCGCGCCGCGAAGGCCTGCGAATTCCAGCGCCAGTTCCACTGGTTCTGCAGGCTGGACTGCGGGCCGCCGTGCACGATGAAGGCGATCGGTGCCTTGGCGCCCGCCGCGAGACCGGGTGGTTTGATCACGTAGCCGTACACGGTCTCGTCTTTCCAGCCCTTGAAGCTGAATTGTTCGAAGCTGCCGAGGTCGCGCTGGGCGAGTCGCTCGGCATTGGCATTGGTCAGGCGGCGACGCTCGCCTTTGGGCGTGACCAGGTAGAGATCTGGCGGCGTGCCGAGGTCGTGCCAGGCGATCACATGGCCGCGCGCGGCCGGCGAGAAATCCGCCACCGTTCCCACGCCCGATAGATTGGTCGCGCGGCCGCTGGCGGTGTCGATCGAGAACAGCGGCGTCTGGCCGATGTCGTTGGCCGTCACCAGCAGCGTCTTGCCATCGCGAGCCACGTCCAGGTGGATGACCGAGCGATCCCACTGCGAGGCGACTTCGCGTACCGAGTCGCCGCGACGCAGCTTGATGGCGAAGCGGTCAGCCTCGAAGCCCGCGCGTTTCATCGCCAGCCAGGCGAGGTCGCCGTTCTTCAGGAACACGGGCTGCGTATCCCAGGCCTTGTTGTCAGCCGTCAGGTTCTTGGGCGCGACGCCGCCATCGGACGGCGCCTGGAACAGATCGAAGTTCGTCGACCAGGGCTCCTGGCGGCCGGCGACGCGCGCGCTGAACACCACGCTCGAGCCGTCGGGTGTGAACGTGTATTCCTCGTCGCCGCCGTCCGGCTTGGACGGTACGTCGGCTTCGAGCGCGCGGCTCACGTTGACCGGGGGTCCTGCGCGCCCATCGGAGTTGACCGGCGCCACGAACAGGTTCGAACGCGTGTGTTCGCCCCAGGCATCCCAATGCCGGATGAACAGGCTGTCGAAACTGCGCGCCGAGTACTTGTTGCCCGCGGCCGCATCGAGACGCGCGCGCGTGCACTTGAGATCCGCGCAATCCGGGAACACGTCCATGCCGAGCGCGAGCCGGCCACCGCCCGAGGAGAACTTGAAGCTGCCAACGGCGAGTGGATAGTCGGTGATCTGTATGGCTTCGCCACCGGACATCGGCAGGCGCCAGATCTGCGTCGACCCGGTGCGCGCGGACAGGAAGTAGATGTTGCCGCCGTCCACGGACCAGCGCGGGTGCGTGTCGTTGGCCGAGTTCTGCGTGAGACGTCGCGGCCTGGCCGCGTCGCTCTCCAGGTCGACGAGCCACAGGTCACTGCGGCCGCGGTTGGCCTCGAAGTCCGTCTCGCGCTGCACGTACACCACGTAGCGCCCGTTCGGCGACACCTGCGGATCGCTGATGCGCACCAGCGAGTTCAGATCGTTGGCGGTGAAGGTGCGTGCACTGTCGGCCGCACCGGCGGCGTTCAGCCCCAGGCCCGAAACCAGCGTGGCGATGACCAACCATGACTTCATGCAATTCTCCTCAGTGACGCCCGAGCCCGGGCGCTTCGATGACCCAGCTCGTCGAGTGGGCAGCCTGTAGCCGCGGCCAGCAAACTCCGGTGTGTCGAGCGACAGCAGCCTTTCGTCGAACTCGAGGCCGGGGTGTTTCATCAGGATCCACGGACGCAACGATCACGATGAATAGTTCTTGTTGCCAATCGTCAATAACATGCGCACATGAACACCCGCGTTATCCGCGCAGTCTGCTTCGACCTCGACAATACGCTTTGGGATATCGGACCGGTGCTGGAACGCGCGGAGCGTATTCTCGCCGATTGGATGCGCACGCGGTACCCGCGCATTCCGGAGCGTTTCTCCGCGGCGGATGCCATGGAACTGCGCGCGGCGCTGCTGCGCTCCGAGCCTCATCGGGCCCACGACCTCACGTACCTGCGCCGGGAGACGTTCGCACGCATGGCCGAGATGGTCGGCTACGAACGGGACATGGCACACGAGGCCTTCGCCTTCTGGCATGCGGCCCGCAACCAATGCGTGCCGTTCACGGACGTGATCCCCTCGCTGGAGAAACTCAAGACGCGTTACCGGCTCGCCACGCTGTCGAACGGCAATGCGGACCTCGGCATGATCGGCATCGCGCACCTTTTCGAAGTGCGCCTGCACGCGGCCGAGCTCGGTTGCGCCAAGCCGGACCTGCGCACCTACCGCGCGCTCGCGGACGCACTGACACTGCAACCCGCCGAAATCCTGTTTGTAGGCGATGAACCCCAGGCCGATGTCATCGGTCCTCGCAACGCGGGCATGCAAACGGTATGGATGAACCGCGGCGGAATTGAATGGCCCCCCCATCTCGCCGCGGCGGACCATGTGGTCGCGGACTTCCACGAGCTCGTGACCTTGCTCACGCACGAAATGTGAACCGTGCATCAGCCCGGCGGGGAGTCAGCACTGTGCGGTGTCGGCTGCCAGCGCGGCGCGTTGAAAACGGCTGTTGCATCACGGAACCTGGCCTCGCGCAGGCGCTCAATTGTTAGAGGCGACATGCCGATAACGTGGTTGAGGTCTTCGAACGGGGTACGCGATGACCATACAGACGGTGTCGAGTCTCAAGGAATTCTTTCGCGACGCGTTGCACGACGCGCTTTCGCACCAGCACGTGGCGGTCGAAGACCAGACCGAACACTACGTCGTGAACTTGCTGACCCTGTTCTCCGATGCGGACGCGCTCTTCGAGCGTGATTCGCGCGATCCCGAGCAACGCTCGCGGCTCAAGCCGCTGGTCGTGATGCTCGGTGAAGCCCTCGAGGCGCCCACGCACGAGGCGCGTTTCCGCGGATTGCAGCGGCTCGGCGACGTCTCGTTGTTCATCGCGGGTTTCTTCTCCGCCGGTTTCACGCGCAAGCTGGTCGACATCGACTACCACATCGCCATGGGCGGGCGCGCCTACGGCACCCTGGCGGAGAATTGCGGCCCGGCGCGCGGCCGCACGCTGCGCCAGGTGTTCGCCGAGCTGGCCGACAAATTCACGCCGATGGTCGACGCGCTCAACGAGATCAGCGAGAGCTCCTACCAGCACTCGGATCGCGACCGGCTGCGACTGTACGAGCTGTGGGTCAAGACCGGCAGCGAACGCTCGCGCACCCTGCTGCGCAGGCTCGGCATAGAACCCGCGCCGGCGGCGCGCAGCGTGCTCGCACACTGAACCCATGCACGCCGCTCTCGCGTCGCTGCAGAGTGCACTCGCCGACATCTACGATCTGCCGGCGACTCCCGACGTTGCGCAGTTCCTGCTGACGGATCGCGCCACCGTCGCGCGCGTGCACGAGGCGCGCGACAGCGATGAGCAGCTCATCGTCGCGCAGGAGGACGATGGCATCGCACTCGCGCTGTACATCGACGCCGCGGTGCTCGAGCGGCTGTCACGCCGCGATCCTTTCGCCGCACTGACCGGGGAGAACCTTGCCGACTACCTGACGGTGGCCGAGGGCGTCAGTCATTTCGTGTACGTGGCCTGGAACGCGGGCTTCGACAAGCCGGTCACGCTGCTCGAGCTGGAGTTGCAGGCCGAGGTCGATAAATACGTGTTGTGCGCGTGGTTGCTGCGCGAACAGGGACGCGGACGGTTCCCGCGTGAGCTGCACCGTGCGCTGTTCGAGCGCGCGCGAATCGACCCCACGGCGGCCGCGGGCCGCGCGCGGCTGTATCACCTGGCCTCGACTTATGCGGGCAGGTTCTGCCGTCGCGTGGCGGCAGGTCTCGGACGCGGCACGCGTGGCGCCACGCGCGAGCTGCTCGCGGAGCTGCGTCGCTTCTATCGTTTCGGAAATGCCCGCAAATTGCGCCACATCGAGCGCTTCGCGTAGCAGGTCACTCGACGTCGGGTTCCCCGGACGCCTTGCGCGCTTCGAGCTCGCGCTTGAGCTTGATCCACTCGCCGAGCTTCTTCAGGTCCCGCTTGGCGGGCTGCTTCTTCTGCTCGGGGACGTGCGCATTGCCGACGCGCGCATACGGATCGAAACCCTTGGCGCGATTGCGTTCGACGGCGAGTTTGGCGCCGTCGCCGCGCGATGGTGACTGCTCGATGCTGAGCGGCGCGCGCTCCAGCGGTACCCCGGCGTATCCCGCGTCTATCCATTCCACGCGCGCGTTACCACGATCGTCGTGCACGATCTGAGAAGCACGGCGCCGGTTGGCGTTGTTCGGCGGTTTGCCATTTGTATTGTCATCTGCCACGGCTGAAGTATGACCGACGCGCAGTCCCGTTTGTTTGACATAGCAGAGATTCGGGGACCCGTGAATGCAAGCCTGTGAGCCGCTTCACGCAATTTTTAATTTGGCTGCGGCGCGCAGGATGCCGATGACCGTCTTGGCATCGGTGAGTTCCCCGTCGTGCGCGCGCTCCACGGCCTGCTCGAGCGGCCACCATTCCACCTGGAAAACTTCGTCGGGCTCGGGTGCGGCCGGGGCGGGCGTCAGTTCCGTCGCGAGATACAGGTGGATGACTTCGGTGAAAACACCGGGCGAGCTGAAATAGGCGCCGAGCCCGGTCCAGCGCGCGGCCTGTACCGCGCCTTCTTCGACGAGCTCGCGCCGCGCGGTGACTTCGGGCGGCTCGTCGGGCTCGAGTTTGCCCGCGGGCAGCTCGTAGATGTAACCGCCGGCCGCGTGCCGATACTGACGCAGCAGGCACACGCGGTGATCGTCGTCCACCGCGACCACCGCGGCACCGCCAGGATGCCGCACGAGCTCGAGCGGGACGCGCATGCCATTCGGCAGCTCGACCGTGTCGACGCTCACCTTGATGACGCGGCCCTCGTAGATCACTTTCCTTTCGATGGTCATGGCGCGAGTTTACCCGCCGGTCGCCGGCTTCTCGCGAAAGTAGTAAGGCAGCGGAGCGGCACGCATCGACGCATTCCTGCAACACCGGAAATCTGCTTGTCCGCCGCGCGCGGCCGCGCTCATAATCGCCGCAGGCTTCGGCCGGCCCGGCCAGCCGCGCGCCCCAACCCGAGATCAAAAAGCCGTCACATTTCGGCGTCTTAGCGCGTGACGGACGTCACGCCTCGCTTTGGGACCAGGACCGGTTTTCCAGCGCCTCTCGTATATTGTTGTATCGATGTCTACGTCCACGCCCGAACAACTCGGAAGTCTCAACGCTCCGCAGAAGCGGGCAGTGACCTACGGCGAACCGCTCCCCGGCGGGAAAGGTTTTCGCTCCGGTCCGCTGCTGATCGTCGCTGGCGCGGGCACCGGCAAGACCAACACGCTCGCGCATCGCGTCGCGCACCTGGCGATGAGCGGCGTCGATCCGGCGCGCATCCTCATGCTGACGTTCACGCGCCGCGCGGCCATCGAGATGAAGCGCCGTGCCAACGAGATCATGCGCGAGGCGTTCAACGACAAGCTCGGCGGCAAGGCCCAGGCCATCTCGCAACGGCTGATCTGGGCGGGCACCTTCCACTCGATCGGCAACCGCCTGCTGCGGCACTACGCCAAGCACGTGGGCCTCGATCCGGCCTTCAGCGTGCTCGATCGCTCCGACGCGGCCGATCTCATCGACACCGTGCGTACCGAAATGGGTTTCTCGGGCAAGGGCCAGCGCTTCCCGCGCAAGGACACCTGCTACGGCATCTATTCGTACCGCGTGAACACTCAGAAATCGCTCAAGGAGACGCTGGAAGGCCAGTACTCCTGGTGCGCCAGCCACGAAGAGGACATCGGCAAGCTGCTGCGTGGCTACGTGGAGCGCAAGGCCCAGTACCGCGTGCTCGACTTCGACGACCTGCTGCTCTACTGGCACGCGATGATGAGCGAGGAGCGCATCGCCAAATCGGTGTCGCAGCACTTCGATCACATCCTGGTCGACGAATACCAGGACACCAACAAGCTCCAGGGCGACATCCTGCACGCGCTGCGCCCCGACGGGCAGGGCGTCACCGTGGTCGGCGACGACGCGCAGGCTATCTACTCATTCCGTGCCGCGGCCGTGGAGAACATCCTCGGCTTCCCGGACCGCTTCCGGCCGAAGGCCGAGGTGGTCACGCTGGCGCAGAATTTCCGCTCCAGCCAGAGCATCCTGGACTCGGCGAATGCGCTCATGGCCGACGCGCCGCGCCAGTACCGCAAGCACCTGCTGTCGATGCGTGGCCAGGGCCCACGTCCCAAGATGGTGACCGTCGACGATCTGCCGACGCAGGCCGAATTCATCGCCACGCGCGTGCTCGCCTCGCGCGAGGCCGGCGTGGCGCTCAAGCGGCAGGCCGTATTGTTCCGCAGCGGCTCGCACAGCGACGTGCTCGAGGTCGAGCTGCAGAAGCGCAAGATCCCGTTCGTGAAATACGGTGGCCTCAAGTTCCTGGAAGCCGCGCACGTCAAGGACCTGCTGGCCATACTTCGTTGGGTGGACAACCCGCGCAACCAGCTGGCCGCTTTCCGCGTGCTGCAGCTGTTGCCCGGCATGGGCCCCGTGAACGCCAAGAAGGCGCTCGATCATTTCATTGCCGCCAACCACCTGTTCGCGTCCTTCGAGAAGTTCGAGCCGCCGAACGACACGCGCATCGCCTGGAAGAAGTTCAACGAGATCTTCGGCATGCTCTCCGACCCGAGCCGCGAATGGCGCGGGCAGATCGCGCTGGCACGCGAGTTCTACAAGCCGCACATGGAGCGCCTGTACGAACACGTGCACACGCGCATCGGCGACCTCGACCAGCTCGAGCTGTTGTCGTCCCAGTACCAGACACGCGAGCGCTTCGTCACCGAGCTCACGCTCGATCCGCCGCACGCCACGAGTGATCTCGCCGGCCAGCCGCTCATGGACGAGGACTACCTGGTCATCTCGACCATCCACTCGGCCAAGGGCATGGAGTGGGACAACGTGTACATCCTGAACGTGGTGGACGGCAGCTTCCCGTCGGAGTTCTCGACCGGCAAGGCCGAGCTCATAGAAGAGGAACGCCGCCTGCTGTACGTGGCCATGACCCGCGCACGCAACGAGTTGACGTGCGTCGTCCCGTTGCGCTTCCAGATCACGAGCCAGCCGAAGACCTCGGATGGCCACGTGTATGGCGCGCGCAGCCGCTTCCTCACCGAGAAGGTGGTGAAGTGCTTCGACGAGCAGACCTTCCAGGGCACGAACACCGAAGTGAAGATGGAAGACGCCGCGGCCGACTCCGGCACCATCGACGTCGCCTCGCGCCTCAAGCAGATGTGGTGACGTTCCGGGGCGGCTGACTGCCCCGGAATCGGTGCCGTGTCTGTCGCACGGCGCATGTCATCCCTTGGTTCACCTTTCGCCGGCGAGCCAGTTCTTCGCGCAGGCGAGCGCAAAAATCGGGAGTCGCGATGGATTCGACGTTGGCGGTATTCATCGTTTGCGAAACTTCAGGGTGAAGCGGTCGCTTTCCCCGATCTCTTCGAACTTCGCACGATCGCGGTTTCCCTGGCGCAACGTCGGCGGCAGCGACCAGACCCCCTGTTCGTAGTCCTTGGTGTCTTTCGGGTTCGCATTGATTTCCGAGCGCTCCACGAGCTCGAAACCCGCGGACTCGATCAACTGGATCGCGTATTCCTCGTTGACGTAGCCGTTGGTGGCGCGCGGGTCCTGCGGCTTCGCGGGGTCGGCGCGGTGTTCCACCACCCCGAGGATCCCGCCGGGTTTGAGCGCGCGATTCATGGCGTCGAAGGCCTGCTTCGCGTAGCCGAGATTCATCCAGTTGTGGATGTTGCGGAACGTGACCACGAGATCGCAGCTGCCCGGCGGTGCGATGTCGGTGGCCAAGGGACCGAGCGTCGTCATCGATACCTTGCCGTACAGATCCGGGCGCGCGCCGAGTTTGGCCGTGTAACGCGCCAGGCTCGCATTGACGAACTCGTTGCCGGATGCCGACGGCATCTGTGCGACGTACAGCTTGCCGGCGTCGGCCAGCAGTGGCGCGAGGATTTCCGTGTACCAGCCATCGGGCCCGGGCCAGACCTCGACCACCGTCATCTGCGGCTTGATGCCGAAGAACAGCAGGGTGTCGAGCGGATGACGGTGAGGATCGCGCGCGCGGTTCTCCGCG
>DATEII010000021.1:0-14164 GCA_035279135.1 Steroidobacteraceae bacterium | reverse complement strand
CGCGCACGTCCTCGGACATCTGCCACACGCCGGTGCCCGAGCCAATCTGCTTGCCGCGGAAGTGGCCGCTGAGCATCGGGCCGCCGGAGATGCCGATGGTGGGAATGTCGCAGCTGGCCGCGCCCATCAGCAGCGCCGGCGTGGTCTTATCGCAGCCGCAGAGCAGCACAACTCCGTCGATGGGATTGGCCCGAATGGATTCCTCGACGTCCATGCTGGCCAGGTTGCGGAACAACATCGCGGTGGGACGCAGCTGCGTCTCGCCCAGCGACATCACGGGAAATTCGAGCGGGAAGCCGCCGGCTTCGTAGACGCCGCGTTTCACGAACTCCGCGAGCTCGCGAAAATGCCCGTTGCAGGGCGTGAGCTCGCTCCAGGTGTTGCAGATGCCGATGACCGGGCGGCCATCGAACATGTCATCCGGATAACCCTGGTTCTTGATCCAGCTGCGATGCAGGAACCCGTCTTTGCCGGAACGGCCAAACCACTCCTGGCTGCGTCGCTTTCGCTTCTTTGAATCGTCCATCGCGCGGCAGCGTACAAAACGCGACGTTGAGCGAACAATAATTTTCCAAATGCGACAGATACCGTCTTTGGTATCCGCTCTTGTAGTTGGACCTCAGGCCACGCTCTTCATGTCGAGCGTGCAGCCATAACAACTCACCGCCGAATTCTTCAGTGCGCGCAGCAGCACATTGGCCGCCGGAGACAGCAGCCAGTCGGTACGCGTGATGATGCCGAAGGCGTCCATCGAGCACGACAGCGGCATCGGCAGCACCGCGACCATGCCGTACGTGGCGTAGTACCGCGCCACCTCGGTGGGCACCACCGAGATGAAATCTGTCTGCTGCAGCATCTTGGTCACGAACAGCAGCGAGGCGGTTTCGATGAGCTGCGTGGGCGGCGCGAGGCCCGCCTCGCGGAACATGAGATCGAAACGATGGCGCAAAACGCTGCCCGACGGCGGCACGATCCACGGCTTCTTCTCGACCGCCGCCAGCGTCAGGCCGGCGACGTTGAGCAGCGGGTGTCCCGGTCTCACTACCGCGCACACCGGCTCCTCGGCCAGGCGTTCGTATCGCAACCCCGTCTTGTCCTGACGTTCGAACAGGCGCCCGATCATGATGTCGAGCTTGCCCTGCGCGAGTTGTTCGATGAGCACGTCGCTGGATTCGACGTGCAGCTCGACGCGCAGCTTCGGGTTCTCGCGCGCCACGGTCATGATGGCCTGCGGGATGAGACTCAGGGCCGGCCCGGTGATCGCACCCAGGCACACGTGACCCGAGAGCCCGGTCTTGAGGGCATCGACCTCCTGGCCCGCTTCGCGCAGGCTGGACAGCGCGATGCGCGCGTGTCGGATCATGGTTTCGCCGTACCAGTTCGGCCGCATGCCACGGGGCTGGCGATCGAACAGGGCCACGCCGAGCATGTCCTCGAGGTCCTTGAGCAGCTTCGACGCAGCAGGCTGCGACATGTTCAGGACTTCGGCGGCGCGATGGATGTTGCCTTCATCGCAGATCGCCGTGAGCAACATGAGCTGGCGCGTCTTGAGTCGCGCGCGAATGAACCAGGGCGTGGTCGCGGTCATTCAGGGTCCCCCTCTTCCGGTACACGGATATTTGTCTGAGTATAGCTCCGTAACAATATCGGGCTTGTTGGATATCGATACGAATCTCATGATCGGTCGCTTCCAATCTGCACGGCCTGAGCCTTCGGGGGATCCATGGCGCGCTTAAGTCAACTGGCATTGGGATTCATGGTGCTGCTGCTGACCGCCTGTTCGGGCGGCGGCGACAAGGCGGCCCCGGCGGGCGGCAACAAGCCGATCGTGCTGGGCTTCAGCCAGATCGGCGCCGAGAGTGAATGGCGCACGGCGAACACCCGCTCCATCCAGGAGGCGGCGCCCGCCGCCGGCATCACGCTGCGGTTCTCGGACGCGCAGCAGAAGCAGGAAAACCAGATCAAGGCGCTGCGCTCCTTCATCGCGCAGCGCGTGGACGTCATCGCGTTCTCGCCCGTAGTCGAGACCGGCTGGGAAACCGTGCTGCGCGAGGCCAAGGCCGCCAGGATCCCGGTGATCCTCACCGACCGTGCGGTCGACGTCAGCGACGACACGCTGTACGTGACGCTCATGGGATCGGATTTCGTCGAGGAAGGCCGCAAGGCGGGTCGCTGGCTGGTCGATTACTACTCGAATGGCGCCGGCAAGGATACGAAAGGCGACATCAACATCGTCGAGCTGCAGGGCACGGTGGGCTCGGCGCCGGCCAACGATCGCAAGAAGGGTTTCGCCGAAATCATCGGCGCCGATCCCCGCTTCAAGATGCTTCGCTCGCAGACCGGTGACTTCACGCGCGCCAAGGGCAAGGAAGTCATGGAGGCGTTCCTCAAGGCGGAAGGCCGCAAGATCAACGTGCTGTTCGCCCACAACGACGACATGGCCATCGGCGCCATCCAGGCCATCGAGGAAGCCGGGCTCAAGCCCGGCAGCGACATCATCATCGTTTCGATCGACGGCGTGAAAGGCGCGTTCGAAGCGATGATCGCGGGCAAGCTCAATGTCACGGTGGAATGCAGCCCCCTGCTCGGCCCGCAGCTCATGGCCGCGGTCAAGGACGTGGTGGCGGGCAAGACGCTGCCCAAGCGCATCGTGACCGAGGAGTCGGTGTTCCCGAAGGAAGTCGCCGCGCAGGAACTTCCGAACCGCAAGTACTAGGCCGCAACCGGCGTCGCCATGATCCGTTCCTTCGGCACGCTCGAGGATGGCCGGCGCGTCGACGTCCTCAGGCTCGGCAGCACTGATGGCCTGCAGGTCGAAGTGCTCACCTACGGCGCCATCCTGCGCCGGATCACGTACCCGGTTCGCGGCCAGCGACGCGACCTGATCCTGTCGCTCGCGTCGCTCGAGGAATACGTGCGCGACCGAGCCTACGTGGGACCGATGGTCGGGAGATTCGGGAACCGGATCGCTGGCGCGCGCTTCACCCTCGACGGGCGCGAGTCGCGCGTCACCGCCAACGAAGGCGTGAACCACCTGCATGGCGGAGCGATCGGCTTCGGCAAACGCCTGTGGAACATCGACGAGGCGCGCGAGGCGAGCCTGGTGCTCACATATCGCTCGCCCGCCGGTGAGGAGGGTTATCCCGCCTCGATGGACGTCACCGCCTCGTTCACGGTGACCGCGGACACGCTGACCATCCTGCTGTCCGCGGGCAGCGATGCGCCCACGCCCGTGAACCTCACCTATCACCCGTATTTCAACCTGGCCGCCGACAAGGCGGGCAGTGCCACGGCGCACTGGCTGCGCATCCCGGCGGCGCACTATCTACCCGTGCGGGACGGGCTCATCCCGGCCGGTGAAGTCGCGCCGGTCAGCGGCACCGCGTTCGATTTCCGCGCGGCACGCGTGCTCGCGCCGCCCGCGATCGCGAGTGATGCGCAGCTCGCCCTGGCCGGCGGCTACGACCACTGCTGGGTGTTGTCGAAGGACGCCGACTGCTCCTGCGAACTGGCTTCGCCCGCTCGCGACCTCACGATGACCGTGCGCGGCAGCGGTCCCGGGCTGCAGTTCTACAACGGCCAGTACCTGGCCCGCGCCTACCCCGCGCTCGGCAGCGGCCTCATCCTCGAGCCGCAGGGATTCCCGAATGCACCGAACGAGCCCCGGTTTCCGCCGTCCATCCTGCGGCCGGGCGAGCTGTACCGGGCCGAGCTCGAGTACCGCTTTCGCGAGGGCGCGGGTGCGGCGGCGTAATTTCCTCGCCGGCAGCGGCAGCCTCGCCGCGCTGGCCCCGGTGGGCTTCGGAGCCGGGGGATATTCGGCGGACGTGCGCATCCACGATCCGGTGATGATCCGCGAGCGCGGCACCTACTATCTATTCGGCACCGGGCGCGGCATCGCGGTCCACAGCTCGAAGGACATGCGCACGTGGAAGCCCGAGCCGCCGGTGTTCGACACGCCGCCGTCGTGGACCTCGAGCGTGGTCGCCAACTTCCAGGGTCGCTTCTGGGCTCCCGACATTTCGCTGCACGACGGCACCTACTATCTCTACTACTGCGTGTCCGCGGGCGGCAGGATCACCTCGGCCATCGGCGTCGCGACCAACGAGACGCTCGACCGCAGCTCGCGCGATTTCGGCTGGAAGGACCACGGCATCGTGGTGCAATCCGTGCCCTACCGCGACTTGTGGAACGCCATCGATCCGCAGCTCGTGCTGGCCACCGACGGCACACCGTGGCTGGCCTTCGGTTCGTTCTGGGCGGGACTGCGGCTCGCAAAGCTCGCACCCGACCGGCTGCGCCTCGCCGAACCGCAGGAATGGCGCTCGCTGGCCAAGCGTGAACGCTCGGTGCTCATCGACGACGCGGAGCCCGAGCCCGCCGCGATCGAAGCGCCATTCATCTTTCGCAAAGGCGACTGGTACTACCTGTTCGCGTCGTGGGACCACTGCTGCCGGGGCGTGAACAGCGACTACAAGGTCGTGGTGGGCCGCGCGCGCGACATCACCGGACCCTACGTCGATGCGCACGACGAACGCATGGACAAGGGTGGCGGCACCTTGCTGATCGCCGGCGACGAACGCTGGCCGGGCATCGGCCACAACAGCGTGTACGAGTTCGACGGCCACGACTGGTTCGTCGCGCACGCATACGACGCGCGCGATCGCGGCTGGTCGAAGCTCATGATCCGCGAGCTCACCTGGAAGGACGGCTGGCCCATGCTGGCGTGAGATGCGTTTTTGTTTGCGGGTGATACACGCGCGCATATCACGACGCACGCCGCGCTGGCCCGCCAACACGCGCTGCATATACTCCGACAATTGAGTCCGACGCCTCCCCTTCCGGAGAAACAATGAAACGCACCAGCACCCGTCGTCAGTTCCTTTCACAGGCCGGCCTCGCCGGCGCCGGCATGTTCGCCGCGTCGGCGTTCTCGTTGCCCGGTTACGCGCAGGCACGCGGCCGTACCGCGCGCGCCACGCTCGGCCTGGTGGCGCCACGCGCGGATTTCAATCCGCGGCTGTTCGGCGCGTTCCTCGAACACCTCGGGCGGTCTATCTACACGGGTGTCTACGATCCGGGCAATCCCCTCTCGGACGAGCGTGGCTTCCGCAAGGACGTCATCAAGGAAGTCGCCGACCTGCACGTGCCGATCATCCGGTATCCGGGCGGCAACATGGTCTCGGGCTACAACTGGTGGGACGGCGTGGGCCCGAAGAAGGATCGCCCCACGGTCCTGGAGCGCGCGTGGAACTCGCTCGAGACCAACCAGTTCGGCACCAACGATTTCATGGACTGGGCCAAGGCCGTGGGCACGGAGCCGCTGCTCGGTTTCAATCTCGGCACCGGCAGCTCCGAGATGGCCGTGGCCTACATCGAGTACTGCAACTACGCCAGGGGCACGAAGTGGAGCGAATTGCGCCGCTCGCACGGCTACGACCAGCCGCACAAGGTGAAGTACTGGTGCCTGGGCAACGAGATGGACGGGCCCTGGCAGATGGGCAGGCTCACGGCGCGCGAATACGGCCGCAAGGCGCGCGACATCGCGCAACAGGCGCGTGTCATCGACCCGGATGTGAAGCTGATCGCCTGCGGCTCGAGCAACACCATACTGCCTACCTACCTGACCTGGGATCGCGAGGTGCTCGAAGAGTGCTACGACATGGTCGATGGCATCTCGCTGCACAACTACTTCGGCAACGAGCCCGCGCTCTCGGGCGGCAAGTCCGAACGCTTCCTCGCGCAGAACCTCGACATGGAGCGGCAGATCCAGGAGATCATCGCGGTCGCGGATTACGTGCAGGGCCTGTACCGCTCACCCAGGCAATTGTGGCTGTCGTTCGACGAGTGGAACGTCTGGTATCGCGCGCGCACCCACGAACATCTCGACGGCAAGGGCGAGTTCGCACCGCACCTTCTCGAGGAGGTCTACAACCTCGAGGACGCGCTGCTCAACGGCGGGTTCCTCAACACACTGATGCGCCAGTCGGATCGCGTGCGCGTGGCCTGCCTCGCGCAGATCGTCAACGTGATCGCGCCGCTGGTCACGAACAGCAAGGGCGTGTTGCGCCAGTCCATCTACTATCCGTACGAGTTGGTCCTCAAGTACGCGCGCGGCCGAATGCTCGACATCCAGGTGGAAAGCGAGACCTACCCGATCCGCGCCGCGGGCCTGCGCCCGGACTTCGCGCGCAATGCCGACGTGCCGTTCCTCGACGTGGTGGCCACCTACGATGCGAAGGAGAAGCGCGTCGCCGTGTTCGCGCTCAATCGCGATCTCACGGGCGAGCGGGATCTCGCGCTCACCTTCGAGGACATCGCGCCCACGAAGGTGCTGGCCGCGGAAACCATCACGGGCACGGACCTCAAGGCCTTCAACACCTTCGAGAGTCCGAACCAGGTGGCGGCCGCGAAGCTCGATGCGCCAAAGCCCGGCGCGAAGATGACCGTGAAGCTGCCGGCGCGTTCGTACAGCGTCATCCACCTCGCGGTGTCGTAAGCTCGCCGCATGAGCCACGCACACTCGCGCCGCGACGTCCTCAAGCTGCTCGGCGCGGGTGCGGCGCTTTATCGCTGCGAGCCAGCGCTCGCGTTCGAGCCGGGCATGCTGCCGCTTCAGCCGGCAATCCGCTATTTCGGTCTCGACCGCGTGCGGCTCGGCGACGGCCCGTTCTTGCGCGCCCAGCAACTCGACGCGGACTACATGCTGCGCCTCGAGCCCGACCGCATGCTCGCGAACTTCCGCCAGAACGCGGGGCTCGAGCCCAAGGCACCGGTATACGGTGGCTGGGAGTCGGTCGAACCCTGGATCTGGATCCGCTGCCATGGCCACACGCTCGGACACTACCTCGGCGCCGCCGCGTGCATGTACCAGTCCACGGGAGACCGGCGGTTCGCTCAACGCGTCGACTACATCGTGGACGAGCTCGCGGCCTGCCAGGTGAAAACCGGTGGCTGGCTCGCGGCCTTTCCCGACGGGGTCGCGCCGCTCGTCGACAGCCTCGCGGGCAAGGAATTCGCCGGCGTGCCCTGGTACACCACGCACAAGGTGATGGCGGGCCTGCGCGATGCGCACCTGCACCGCGGTTCGAAACGCGCGCTCACCGTATGGAAACGATTCGCCGACTGGGTGATCGACGCCGCGAAGGACGTGCCCGAGGATCGCTTCCAGAAAATGCTGGATCGCGAGCACGGCGGCATGAACGAAGTGTTCGCGGACCTGGCCGATGTGACGGCCGATGCGAAGTACTTCGCCTGCGGACTCCGGTTTTCGCACCAGGCGATCGCGCGGCCCCTGGTGGCCGGCCTCGACACGCTCGACGGCCTGCATGCGAACACGCAGATCCCCAAGGTGATCGGCTTCAACCGGCTGTACGAAGTGGGCGGCGGCCAGCGGAGTTCGTACGGCACCGCCGCGCGTTTCTTCTGGGACACGGTGGTCGGGCAACGCTCCTTCGCCACCGGCGGCCATGGTGACGGCGAGCACTTCTTCCCGAAGGACGCATTTGCCGAGCACCTCGGTTCGGCCAAGACCATGGAGACCTGCTGCACGCACAACATGCTGCGCCTGACGCGCGCGTTGTACGGCCAGGATCCTCGTGCGAGCTACTTCGACTACTTCGAGCGCGCGCTGTTCAACGGCATCCTCGCTTCGCAGGATCCGGACAGCGGCATGATGACCTACTTCCAGGCCACGCGGCCCGGCTACGTCAAACTATTCCACACGCCGTTCGATTCGTTCTGGTGCTGCACGGGTTCCGGCATGGAGAACCACGCGCGTTACGGCGAATCCATCTACGCACACGACGACGAGTCGCTGTACGTGAACCTGTTCGTCGCCTCGACGCTCGACTGGCGCGAGCGCCGGCTGAAGCTCACGCAATCGACACGCTTTCCGGACGAGGAGCGCACCACGCTGAAGTTCGAAGGCCGGGGGACGAGCGCTCTCACGCTGCGCATCCGCCATCCCGCCTGGTGCGAACACATGGAAGTCAGCGTGAATGGAGAACCCGCGGGCGCGAGCACGACTCCGGGCAGCTATTTCACCGTGCCCACGCGCCGCTTTCGCGCGGGCGACAACGTCGAGGTGCGCCTTCCCATGCGGCTGCGGGTCGAACCTCTGCCGGGCGCGTCCGAATGGGGTGCCGTGGAATACGGCCCCATCGTGCTGGCCGGCGTCGTGGGCAAACCGGTCTCGCCCGCCGCGCAACTCATCGTCAACGAGCGCAAGTCGGGCGAGATGCTCGCCGAGCCGGTCGCCGTGCCCGCCTGGCCGCGCCCGCTGGCCGAACTACCCGCGCATTTCACGCGCACCAGCGCGGAACGCCTCACGTTCATCGCCGCGGGATTCACGGGCGGCCCGGTGCAATTCATCCCGTGGTTCCGCGTGGCCCACGAGCGCTACAACCTCTACTGGCGCGCCGAATCGTCTGCCTGATGTGCGGGCGTGTCGGCGCGCGCGATTTTTTCCGCGGCCTCCTGTTCGTCGGCCGCCGTGGGTCCGGGCGGGGACCGATTGGAGGTGTCTTTCGACCCGGGTGACAGGCTCAATCGGGCGAACACCGGGAAATGATCGGAGCCCACGTGCGGCAACACTTCGAATCCTGCCAGGCGGAAGTGGCGTGACACGAATGCATGGTCCAGCGGAAAGCGGATGAAAGGCCAGTTCGCGTTGAACGTGCTGTAGAAGCCCCTTCCGATGCGCGGATCGAGCAGGCCACTGATCTTGAGGAACAAGCCGGTGGTGTGCGACCAGGCGACGTCATTCATATCTCCGACCACGATGCTGGGCACGTCCCTGCCCTCGAGCTCTTTGGCCATGAGCAGCAGCTCCGCGTCCCGTGGCGTGCTGAGCTTGCTTTCGCCCGGTGCTGGCGGGCGCGGATGCAGGCAGTGCAGGCTGATGCGGTCGCCCGAACGCAGCTCGATGTCCGCGTGGATGGAAGGCACGTCGTCCTGCACGAGGAATTTCACCTGCGGTTCGATGAGCGGCACCCGGCTGTAGAGAAGCATGCCGTAGGTATTGCTCTGCGCGTGTTTGACGAGGTACGGATGCGTGCGCTCGAACTCGCGCAATTGCTGCTCCCAACGGCCATCCGCCTCGACCAGCAGGATCATGTCGGGATCGCGCCGACGTATCAGCTCGCGCAGCCGCCCGCAGTCGCGATTGGTCATGAGAACGTTCGAGATGAGCAGGCTCAGGCTGCGATCGTCATCCTCCCGTTCGCTTCGCTGTACCTGCTTCGGATGAAGGGGTGTGTACGGCCACATGCGCCACACCTGGTAAACGAGGCACGACGACAACACGAGCAGGAATGCCTGTTCCGCCCGGGTCGGATCTTCGCGGACGAGCCAATGGAGGGCCACCGTCACACAGAAGACCACCGTGATCTGCAGGCGGGGGAAATCGAATACGCGGATTGCCCAGTGGTCGGATCGTACGAAGGGCAGGATCGTGGCCGCGACCATCAACCATCCCAACATCGCCAACGCTGCTTCCAACCCTCGACCTCGTCTCGTCTTTCCTGCGGCTGCCCTACCGGCGCCCCGGATCGGCATGTTGCCACCGCGGCCCCCCGAATCCTGTCAGCGGGCGCCCCGCGGCCCATTTAACCCCGGGAAATCGCGAACTGGAGCCTTTCCTAGGGAAACCCGGTGTGACCCGCGTCACCGTGGTTTTGTCACATAACGGCCAAGATTCCCCTCGGTCGAATGGGCGTTTTCATGCCTGGAGGGAGCATCGTGGCCATTCAAAAAGTATTGATCGTCGATGACGCGCGTCCGGATCTCATGAACCTCGAGAGGATCGTGAGTGCCGCCGGTTACACCACGCTCACGGCGACCAACGGCCAGCAGGCGGTCGAGATGTCGAAGTCCGCGCTGCCCGATGTGATCCTCATGGACGTCAACATGGACCAGATGGATGGCTTCGCGGCCACGCGCGCCATCGGCGGCGATGCCGCCACCAAGTCCATTCCCGTGGTGCTGGTCACCAGCAAGAACCAGAAGGCCGACCGCGTCTGGGCCCAGATGCTCGGAGTGAAGGGTTACGTGACCAAGCCTTACACGCCGGACCAGATCCTCAACGCCATCACGGCCTGCGCCTGAGGATCGACGTGGCGGCGACCTTCCAACTCCCCGTCGGACTTCCGCCGTTGCCGCCGGAGCTCGCGGCGCTGGCCGGCGTGTCCGTCGCCGCCGAACCGAATCCGGACGAGATCGTTCGCCAGGCTTTTCGCATCGGCCAGGTGCGCCTGCTCGCGCCCTTCGATGTGTCGAGCGAGCTCACCGAGATGCCGACCGTATACCCGCTGCCGCGCATGCCGGCCAACCTGCTCGGCCTGGTGAACCTGCACGGTCGCATCCTGCCGTTGTTCGATCTCGCGGCGCTGTTCGAGACCGAACACATGCCGCGCGAGAAACGCATGCTGCTGGTGATCGGCCACGGCAACGACGCCGCGGGCATCGTGATCGATGGCCTGCCCCGTCGCATGGTCTTCCTGCCCGAATCCAGGGTCGTCGCGCCGGCGCTGCCGGCCGCCGCCGCGCGCGCGGTGCGCGCCAGTTACCTCGCCGGCAACGACGCCTGGTACGAATTCGACTACGCGCTACTCCTCGATCAACTCGTGAGCTAACCACATGGCTTTCCGCAACGTTTTCGTGGCCCAGTCCATCCGGCAGAAACTGCTGTTCGGTACGCTGTTCCTCGCCATCATCCCGGTCGCGGTCACCTCGCTGATGCTGGGTCGCGAGTCGGTGAGCTCGGGCCGCGCCGCGCTGGAAGCCCAGGCGCGCGAAGCACTGATCGCGCAGCGGGCCGCCAAGGCCGCGCAGATCACCGATTACTTCGAGTCGCTCTCGAACCAGGTGCAAGTGCTCGCCGCGTCACCCGAGGTGGTGAATGCGATGCGTGAGCTGCCGACCGCCTACGACAACTCGGTGATCAGCATCGCCGACCTGCCGGCGGAACGGGCGCGCCTCGCCAAGTACTACGTCGGCGACTTCATGCAGGAGTTCGAGAAGCGCAACACCGGTCGCAAGCTCGACATGGCGACGACCGTCGCGCAGCTGCCGGACCTCGCGATGAACCTGCAGTACCAGTACATCGCCGCGAACCAGAACCCGCTCGGCGCCAAGAACAGCCTCGACAAGGCCAACGACGGCTCGCGCTATTCCGAGCTGCACGGCGCGCTGCACCCATTCCTGCGCACCGCGCTGCGCCAGTTCGGCCTCTACGACATCTTCCTGGTCGACCCGCGCACCGGAAACATCGTCTACACCGTGTTCAAGGAGCTGGACTTCGCGACCTCGCTGGTCAGCGGCCCGTACACCAAGACCCGCCTCGGTGATGCATTCCGCCAGTCCTGGGCGCTCGAGCGCCAGGGCCAGGTCGCGTTGTCCGAGTTCGGCGAATACCTGCCCTCGTACAACGACCAGGCCGCGTTCCTCGGCACGCCCATCTTCGACAACGGCAAGAAGATCGGCGTGCTCATCGTCCAGGTGCCCATCGACAAGATCAATTCGGTGATGACCTCGGACGGCAAGTGGAAAGAGCAAGGCATGGGCGACACCGGTGAGACCTACCTGGTCTCGGCCGCGGACGGCACCCCGCGCTCGATCGCGCGGCAGGCCGTCGAAGACATCCAGAGCTACGCCAAGAGCATCGGCGAGGCCGGTTTCGCGAAAGGCGTCGTCAACGCCATCAATATGAAAGGCACCGGCATCGGCCTCGTGCCCATCAAGACACAGGCCACGCAGGAAGCTTTCGAGAAGGGTACCGCGGGCTTCGGTGTGTATCCCAACTACGCCAACGTGCCGGTGCTCGGCGCCTATGCGCCGCTGTCGGTGCTGGGACTGCGCTGGGCCATCGTCTCCGAGATCCACGCCGAAGAGGCCTTCGCGTCGGTCACCGTGCTGCGCGACAAGGTATTCGTGTGGTCGGTGGGCATCTTCGCGGGCCTCCTGGTCATCGGTCTCTTGATCGCCTGGTCGCTGCTGCGCTCGGTGACCGGTCCCATCACCAAGATGCAGGACACCGTGACCGCCATTGCCAATGGCGATTTCAACGCACGATCCGAGCTCGGCGGTGACGACGAGTTCGGCCAGCTCTCGCGCGCCTTCGATAACCTGCTCGACGACCGCGTGGCGCGCCTCGCCGACGCCGAGCGCGAGAACGAAGACCTCAACAACTCGGTGGTGCAGCTGCTGCAGGCCGTGGCGCAGCTGTCCAACAAGGACCTGACCGCCAAGGCGCCCGTCACCGCGAACGTGATCGGCACCGTGTCCGACTCCATCAACCTGCTGGCCCACGAGACCGGCCGCGTGCTCTCGGAAGTGACCAGCATCGCGGCGCAGGTGAAGCTCTCCACCGAGCGCGTGAAGCGCCAGGCCGAGTCGGTGAACGCCACCGCCGCGGCGGAACGTTCGGACGTCGAGCGCGCCAGCGAGAACCTCGCGAACGCCAACAAGGTCATGACCCAGGTGGCCGAGCTGGCTGCCGCCTCCAACCGCGCCGCCGAGCAGGCGACCACGTCCACGGTCACGGCGCTCGGCGCGGTGAACGAAACCGTGCGCGGCATGGAAGGCATCCGCGAATCCATCGCCGAGGCCGAAAAGCGCATCAAGCGCCTGGGCGAACGTTCGCAGGAAATCACCGGCATCGTGAACCTCATCAACACGATCGCCGAACGTACCCATGTTCTGGCGTTGAACGCGTCCATGCAGGCGGCCGCCGCCGGTGACGCGGGCCGCGGCTTCGCGGTCGTGGCCGAAGAAGTGCAGCGCCTTGCCGAGAGCTCGCGCCAGGCGACCCAGCAGATCGCGCAGCTGGTGAACAACATCCAGATCGAGACGGCCGACACGATCAACACCGTGAACCGCACCATCTCGCAGGTGGTCACGGGTTCGGAGCTCGCGTCGAAGTCCGGCGCGCAGATGCGCGAAACCCAGCAGTCGACCGCGTCGCTCGTGGAGCTGGTGAAGCGGATCACGTCGTCGGCCCAGGTGCAGATGAAGATCGCCACCGAGCTGCGCAACCGCGTGCACCAGATCGGCGCCAGCACCGAGAAGACCGCGGCGGAAATTCTGCTGCAGTCCGAGGCCACCGCCGACCTGTCGAAGTCCGCCGACCGCCTGGTCGAATCCGTCCGCGTCTTCAAACTACCGACCACGAGCCGGGCTGCTTAAAAGGATGTAAATGCGAGGACAGGACCTCCTCACTGCACTGGCAGACGAGCTGCGGAGCATCGCCCCGGAGCTCGTGCAGGCCTACGACGCCGGCGGCGCAGCCGGCGCGTCCTCGCATGCCTATGTAACGACGGTGGGCCGGCTTTCTGAAGCCGCCGGTTACATGGGACTCGCGGGCGTGCAGCGGTTGTGTGCCTGCGTGCTCGAGAACCTCGCGCATCTCGACGGCAGCGATGCCGACGAGCGCGTACTGGTGCGCCCCTTCTTCACCGAGTGGCCGCCGCTGCTCGAAGCGCACCTGCGCGACGCGGGTTCGGCTGCGCCCATCGACGACCTGCTGCGCCACTTCGGTGGCGGCTGGGTGCCGCTGCCGCTCGAGGGCGACGCGCTCGCCGCGCTGCGCAGCGAGCTCGAGGCCGCCAACAGCATCGGCGCCGCGCTCGACCAGGACGACGCCGCCGCGCCGGAAGCGCTGACGCAGGCCGACCTCGCGCTCGACATCGGCAACGACGTCGACGCCGCGTTGCTCGACGCCTTCATGAACGACTCGCCGCCGCAGGCGACCGAGGTCACCCGCTCCATCACGGCGTGGCTGGCGGCGCCCGACAAGCGTGCGCCGGCGCAGACCGAGCTGCTGCGCAATGCCAAGCGCGCCGCGCACACGCTCAAGGGCTCGGCGAACATCCTCGGTATCCGCGGCGTGGGCAAACTCGCGCATCGCCTCGAGGACGTGCTGGAGATCTGCGAGGCCGACGAGAGCGAGCCGTCCGATCATCGCGCGCGCGCCTTGATCGCCGCGGCCGACTGCCTCGAACAGATGGTGGCCGCCGTCGCCGGCGAGGACGTGCCCCCAGACAACACGCTGGCCGTGATCCAGATGCTGGATGCGGCCCGCGACAACAGCGCTCCCACAGAGACGCCGGTCGAAGAAGCGGTGCCGGGCGGGGGTTCTCGTGGTTCGGCGGCGGACGCCACGCCG
>DATEII010000020.1:0-35307 GCA_035279135.1 Steroidobacteraceae bacterium | reverse complement strand
CGACCGCATGATCAAGGGCCAACATGGCGGTGACGCCTGGGATGAAATGTCGCTGCTCATCGTAGAATTCGCCGGACGCCGCGCGCTGCCGCTCGCCGGGACCCGCGCTGCTTGAACGCCCCGATCGGAACCGGTCCCATCGGCCTCTTTGGCGGTACGTTCGACCCCATCCACTACGGACACCTGCGCACGGCCTTCGAGCTGTGGCAGTCGCTCAAGCTTTCCGAGGTGCGTTTCCTGCCGACCGGCAACCCGCCACACCGCGAGCGCACGCTGGCCGATGCTGCGTTGCGCGTCGCCATGGTGAGAGCCGCGGTTGCGGACCAGCCGCCCTTCGTGGTCGACGATCGCGAGGTCCGCCGTGCGGGCGCGTCCTACACCGTGGACACGCTGACCGAGCTGCGCGCGGAAAATCCGGAACGCTCCCTGTGCCTGTTGCTCGGCATGGACGCTTTCCTCGGATTGCCCAACTGGCACCGCTGGCGCGAGCTTTTCGATCTCGCGCATGTGGTGGTGGCGCATCGGCCCGGCTGGAAGGCCCCGCTGCACGGCCCGCTCGGCGAGTTGATGGTGGACCGGGGCACCGGCGCCGTGAACGAGTTGCACAAGTCGAAGGCCGGTCGCATTTATGTCCATGCCGTGACGCAGCTGGAAATTTCTTCGACGGAACTGCGTCAGATCATCGATGCCGGACGTGATCCGCGTTTCCTCGTTCCGGACTCGGTCCGCGACATCATTCGCGAATCGGGGTGTTATGCTCGAGACCGTTGAAGCCACACACGGAGTGAAATGACCACGAAAACCCGTCCGCGCCGCACCACCAGCGCCGGCAAGAAGACCTCGCTGACCAAGTCCTCAATTCCGCAGACTCTCCTGCGCATCGTCAACAGCGCGCTCGAAGACATGAAGGCCGTCAACGTCAAGGTCATGGACGTGCGGCACCTCACCGACATCACCGACGTCGTCGTCATCGCCTCGGGCAATTCCGACCGGCACGTCAAATCCATCGCCGACCGCGTGGTGCAGTTCGCCAAGCAGAACGACTTCCAGCCCATGGGCGTGGAAGGCCAGCGCGAAGGCGAGTGGGTGCTCGTCGATCTCACCGATGTCGTCGTCCACGTGATGTTGCCGCGGGTGCGCGAGTTCTACGGTCTCGAGAAGCTCTGGGAAGACGCCGCACCGCCGGAAGTGTCCGCCGCCGAGCCGCGCCGAAAGGTCGCTGGCAGGGCGCGCGCCGCGCGATAAATTCCCGACATGCGCGTTCGCATCCTCGCGGTGGGTACGCGCATGCCCGAGTGGGTCACGACGGCCTACGAGGACTACACGCGCAGGATGCGCAAGGACATGCGTGTCGATCTGGAGGAGATCCCGGTCGGGCGCGCCAAGGCCGATGAGGAGAAACGCCTTCTCGACCGCATCGGCGACGATTACCTCGTCGCGCTCGACGAGCGCGGCAAATCCCTAACCACCCTGCAGCTGGCCAAATGGCTGGGCGAACGCCAGCAGGACGGCCGGAATCTCACGTTCGTGATCGGCGGGCCCGACGGCCACGGCCCGGGGCTGCTGGTCAAGGCGAACCTGCGGTGGTCGCTGTCCGCGCTGACCTTCCCCCATGCCATGGTGCGCGTGATTTTGGCCGAACAGCTGTATCGGGCGCACTCGGTGTTGCAGAATCACCCCTATCACCGCGAGTGAGGGGCGATGGGGGAACAAGAAGAAGTACGGCCGGTGCTGCGGCTGGCATCGGCATCGCCACGTCGTCGCCAGTTGTTAGAGCTCATCGGGGTGCCGCACGTGGTCACCCCGGCGGACATCGACGAGACGCCGCGCGCCGCTGAAGCCGGCGTCGACTACGTGCTGCGCCTGGCGCGCGAGAAGGCCGCCGCGGTCCGCGCCCGGCACGCGGATCTGCCGGTGCTGGCCGCGGACACCACCGTGCAGGTCGACGGCCACATTCTCGAGAAGCCACTCAACGAGGACGATTGCATCCGCATGCTCTGTCTCCTGTCGGGACGCACCCACCAGGTATTCACCGGCCTGTGCGTGACCGGAACGGCGCCTCCCGCGCTCACGGTCGCGACCTCCGAAGTCACGTTCCGCAAGATCCCGCGTGACGAGATGCGCGCCTACTGGGCCAGCGGCGAGCCGCGCGGCAAGGCCGGGGCATATGCCATCCAGGGTTTCGGTGCGGTGTTCGTGTCGAACATCGCGGGCAGCTACACGGGAGTCATGGGACTGCCGTTGTTCGAAACCGCGGAGGCGCTGCGCCAGCATGGCGTCCCGGTGTGGCATGGCGCGTCAAGAGGTGCAGCGCAGTGACGACGGAAATCCTCATCAACGTCGCGCCGCGCGAGAACCGCGCGGCGCTCATCGAGAACGGCGTGCTCACGGAGCTGTTCGTCGAACGCCAGAGCCGGCGCGGCATCGTCAGCAATCTCTACAAGGGTCGCGTGCAGCGCGTATTGCCCGGCATGCAGGCGGCGTTCATCGACGTGGGGCTCGAGCGCACGGCGTTCCTGCATGCGGCCGACATCGCCGCGCCGGTTCCCGAGAGCACGCTGATTGGCGCGCAGCAGGTCGAGGACATCCGCCGGCTGGTCAACGAGGGCGACGATATCCTCGTGCAGGTGGTCAAGGATCCGATGGGCACCAAGGGTGCGCGCCTGACTACCTTCGTGGCGCTGCCCTCGCGGCTCATGGTGTACATGCCGCGCGGCGAGGGCATCGGCGTGTCGGCCCGCATCGACGACGAGCTCGAACGCGCGCGTCTCAAGCAGCTGGTCGCCGAATCGATGCCTCAGAACACCACCGGCGGCTACATCGTGCGTACGGCCGCGCAGGGCGCCAGCCCCGCCGCGATCCGCGATGACATCCAGTACCTCGGCCGCCTCTGGCAACACGTCAAGGACAAGGGCCTGCGCGCCTCGGCGGGCCAGCTGGTCTACGAAGACCTGCCGCTGCCCACGCGCATCCTGCGTGACGAGCTGGCGCGCGGCGTCGACCGCGTGCTGGTCGACAATGCCGCGTCGCATGAACGCATGCTGGAATTCGCCGCGAGTTTCATGCCGGGCAGCACCACGCGCATCGAGCTCTACCAGGGCGCGCGCCCGATCTTCGACCTGCACGGGGTCGAGGAAGAGATCGGCAAGGCGCTGGAGCGCAGCGTGTCGCTCAAGTCGGGCGGGCACCTGGTCATCGACCAGACCGAATCGATGACGACCATCGACGTGAATACCGGGGGGTTCGTCGGGCACCGCAATCTCGAGGACACCATCTTCCGGACCAATCTGGAAGCTGCCGTGGCCATCGCGCGCCAGCTGCGGCTGCGCAACCTCGGCGGCATCATCATCATCGACTTCATCGACATGGTCGATCCGGCGCACCGCACGCAGGTCATGGAGGCGCTGCAACGCGCCCTGGCCGGCGATCACGCGCAGACGCACATCGCCAGCGTGTCGTCACTCGGACTCGTGGAGATGACGCGTAAGCGCACGCGCGACAGCCTGGAACATTTGCTTTGTGCGCCATGTCCCAGTTGTGAAGGCCGGGGCTTCGTGCGCACGCCCGAAACGGTGTGCCACGAGATATTCCGTGAAATTGTGCGCCAGAGCAGGCAGTTCCAGAGCAAGGAATTGCTAATTTTGGCCCACCAGAACGTGATCGACCGCCTTCTCGATGATGAGTCCGCCGTGCTCGCCGAGCTCGAGCACCAGGTGGGGCGGCCGATCCGGCTGCAGGTGGAAGCGCTCTACGGATTCGATCAATACGACGTAGTGCTGGCCTGAGGTGAACAGTGGGGTGAGATGAACGCGACAACCCTTGAACAGAGGGGGGAGACAGACGCTTCGAACGGTGCCTCGCACTGGTTGAAGCGCGCGGTCGCGGTCGCGTTTTGCCTGGGCCTGGTGGTCACGTTGTGCGTGGTGTTCACGCGCGTGATCGCGGCGCGTGTTCCCGAGCAACGTGCCACGCTCGAAAAACTCATCACCGATCGCACCGGCCTCGACGTCCGTTTCGACAATGTGCGCTTCGCCTGGGATCTGGACGGCACCAGCGCGGTGTTCACGCGCGTCGAGCTCACCGATCCGAAACGCGGTCGCGTGCACGTGCTCGCGCCCGAGCTGCGCGTCGAATTCGACACCTGGGATTTCCTGCGGCACCACCAGTTCTCGCTGGGCCACGTCACGTTGTCGTCGCCCGATATCGAGATCATCGGCGATCCCGAGGATTCGCTGGTGCAGACGGTCACGCCGCGCGCCGCGCGCCCGACACAGCCCGGCGTTCGCGCCGATGAAGTCGCGGTCGTCAATCGTTATCTCGGCTGGGCCAGCCTCATGCCCTCGGGCCGCATCGAGGTGGAGGGCGCGCGCGTGCACCTGCGTCGGCGGGGTGACGCGGCCGCACGCCACAGCTTCACGCTGAGCCAGGCGGTAGTCAGCCGCACGGGCAAGAGTTTCAGTGCCTACGGCACCATGCTGTTGTCGCAGGACGTGGGCCAGTCGCTTTTCGTATCCGCCAAGCTCGATGGCCTCGATGCCGGCACGCGGCTTTCGGGCGACCTGCGCTTGATCGCGCGTCGCGTGTTCCTCGACCGGGTCCCCGTGCCCGGGCTCACGGGCCGCGGCACACTGGACGCGCGCCTCGCATTGAAGAACGGCCGCGTGTCCACGGCGACCTGGCAGGCGAATGCGCGCGAGCTCGTGGTCAACGACGGCCGGCGCTTCGACCATCTCACCGTGAACGGCGCCTTGTCGCGCGATGCGGATGACGTGCTGCTCGATCTCACGGACCTGCAGCTCACGCGCGGCGCACGCCTGGAACGCGCACCGGTGCTGCGTGCCCGGCTTCGCCTGGATCCGGACCTCAAGATCGCGCGTACCACCGTGCACGCCGATCGCATCCCGTTCATGGCGGCCGAGTTCGTTGCCGCGCTGCTGGCGCCGCAGACCTCGCATGCGTTTCCCGCGCTGCCCGGCGACTGGCTGCCCACGGCCGGCGAGCTGCGCGACGTCGAGTTCGATTCCGGTGCGCGCCGCGCCGAAGCCGACGGCTGGCAGCTTTCGGCGCGCATCCTCCAGGCCGAGCTCACGCGGTCCACGGATCACGCCATGTTCGGCCCGATCGCGGCACGCATGCGGCGCGATGCGGCGGGACTGACGGTCACCTTCGACGCGACGGCACCGGCGGCCCTGCGTCTGGCGGCAACGCAAGCGCCGCGAGAGCTGAAGATCGAAGGCGTCGTGGCGTCGCTGCCGCGCGATGGCGCGTGGCGCTTCGAGAATTTCTCCGTATCCGACGGCGAGCGCCGTCTCGGTGCGGATGGCGAGTGGCACCCGGGCGAGAAGCGTGCGGCCCCGTTGCGCGTAGTCCTCGCGCAGGTCGACCACACGCTGCTGCGCGATCTCTGGGCGGCGGTGGCACGCGATCCGGCGGTGCCGGAGCCCTGGTCACAG
The DNA here is from genome assembly GCA_035279135.1 of Steroidobacteraceae bacterium. Classification (GTDB taxonomy): domain Bacteria; phylum Pseudomonadota; class Gammaproteobacteria; order Steroidobacterales; family Steroidobacteraceae; genus CADEED01. The sequence goes on along the minus strand of DATEII010000020.1, from coordinate 29,854 downwards.
CTCGAACAGGGCGTCATTCCCGAAGGCACCATGGACCTGCGCGCCGCGGAAGATGGCACCGTGAACTGGCAGCTCTCGCGCGGCACGCTGCACCTCGCGGATCTCGCCACCACGGGCCAGGACGCGCCGCGGCTCTCGGCCGGCGGCGGCCAGCTGGCGTTCGCGCGTGGCGGCACACAGCTCACGCTGGACTCCGGCAACGTCGAGGATTTCGCCATCAGCGGCGCAAGGCTCGATTGGCCGCGCTCGGGCGCTCCGCGCCTGCATGCGCAGCTGCAGGGGCGCATGGATTCGAAATGGTTGCGCGGTGTGCTCGCCGCGCAAGGACTGGAGCGGCTGCACGGCGCCGTGGTACTCGAAGCCGACGCACGCGGCGAACGCGAACTTCGCCAGCCCGAGTCCTGGCGCGTGACCGCGCGTCTGAGCGGCGCGACGGTCGCCCTCGCGGAAGGACTGCCGCCGCTCGAGGATCTCGGCGGCACCCTTCGCTACTCCGCGCAGCAGGTGCGTGGACTGGCGCTGCGCGGCAACTGGCTCGGCGGCCCCGTGGAAATCGAATCGCGTCGCACGGGCGCGCGCGGCATGCCGACGCTCGCGATCAGCGGCGTCGCGGATGCGGAGCCATTGCTGGGGTTGTTAGGCGGCGCGGAGGCCGCGGGCGAGATCAGCGGCCAGTTCGCCTGGACGGGCACGCTGCAACCCGCGGGCGATGAGGGTGCCTGGCAGGTGTCGCTGAACAGCACGCTCGCCGGTGTCGAAAGCCGACTGCCGGCACCTTTCGACAAGGTCCGCGCGCGCAACATCCCGGTGAGCGCCGAGTTGCGCATCGCCGCGGACGGCCTGCGCGAGTTCAACATCGACGGCCGGGAGCTCGAGGTGCGCGGCGAGGTGCGCGCCGGAGTCACCACGGCGCGTTTCGAGGTCCGCGGTGTTTCCGGCGAATTGCACCGCGGCGCCGGCCGCGGGGCGGATCCACGCATCCGCATCGCGCAGCTCGACCTCGAGCACGCGCCGGCCGTGCTCGCCGCCTCGGGGGCCTGGTTGCCACGTCATGGTGAGCTCGCGCTGGACGTCACCGAGGTGCGCTCGTCGGGTCGTGTGCTCGGCTCCCTGCAGGCCTCGGTCACGCGCCAGGACGCAGGCATCGACTTCTCCCTCGATACACCGCCGACAGCGCTGCACCAGGTCTCGGCCCGCGGCCGCTGTGATACCGGCGGGCATTGCCGCGCGGAGTTCAGCGCCGATACGGCCCAGCTCGCAGCGCTGCTGCGCGGCGTATCGCTGCCCGCGGAGTGGCCGGCGACCAGCCTGCGCGCGGCCGGCACACTCGACTGGCCGGCCGGACTCGCGGACGTCCACGCGTTGGGTGGTTCCTTCGAGATCGCCATGCAGGGCCTGAATGCCGAACACCAGATGACGGCACGCGGCACGCTGTCGGACGGCCAGGTCCTGCTCACCGACCTGCAGGGCACCGGCCCCGCGCCGGACGAGGTCTTCCGCGGCACGGGCCGCATCGGCCTCGAGGCACGCGATTACGACGTCTCCGTGGACTACGAGCGTGTGGCGCTTGCCGCCACCGCCGTGCCATCCACCGCGCGGGCCCGCGTCACGCGCGCCTGGAACGTCCTGCGTGGCTCGGCGGCACGGCATGGCCTGGCGGCTACTGCAAACCCCGAGACCCGTCGCGTGCAATGGCACGGTAGCTGGGATTGAGGACCTGGGGACATTCCTCATTTGCCCGCGCAGCGGCAAACGGGGACATACCGCTGCAGGTATGTCCCCGTTTGCTAGCAAATGAGGAATGTCCCCATTAGATTCGTTTCATGCGGGTAGCAGCGATCCAGATGACTTCCGGCCACGACATCGAGGCAAACCTCGAGGCGGCCGGTGGTTTCCTGTCGGACGCCGCGCGGCAAGGCGCCGTGCTGGCCGCGCTGCCGGAAAACTTCGCGTTCATGGGCCGGGATTCGGGCGACAAACGCGCCATCGCGGAGCCAGACGGCGCCGGCAAGATCCAGAACTTCCTTGCAGATACGGCCCGCCGACTCAAGATATGGGTCGTTGGCGGCACGGTACCGTTGCGGCAGAGCCCGGATGGACGGGTCAGCGCATCGTTACTGGTGTACGACTCGCAGGGCCAGCGCATCGCGCGTTACGACAAGATGCACCTGTTCGACGTGGACGTGCCCGGCAGCGCCGAGTCGCATCGCGAGTCGGCGCACACCGTGGCGGGCCATGGCGCGGTGGTGGTCGACACGCCCGTGGGCAAGATGGGACTCGCGGTCTGTTACGACATGCGGTTTCCGGAGCTGTTCCGGGTGATGTCGCGACAGGGTGCGGAGATGTTCGTCGTGCCATCGGCCTTCACGGTGCCGACGGGCAGGGCCCACTGGGAGACGCTGCTGCGTGCCCGGGCCATCGAAAACCTGTGCGGGGTGATCGCGCCGGCACAGTGGGGCGTGCACCCGAGCGGTCGCGAGACTTTCGGTGATTCGATGGTGATCGATCACTGGGGCACGGTACTGGCGCGCAAGCCCGACGGAACCGGTTGCGTGGTGGCGGATGTCGAACCCGCGGCGCGCATCGATGCGCGCACGCGATTCCCGGCGCTCGAGCACCGGGTGATCTACAACACTTGAGGTGACAGTTTGAACGCCGTAGTCAAAGACGAACCGCTCAACATCGCGCGCGAGCTCATCCTGCGGCCGGGCGGCCTCGATGATGCGCGCCTCGATGCCGCGCTCTCGCAGGTGATGTCGAGCTCGGTGGATGCAGCCGACCTCTACTTCCAGCTGGCGCGCGAGGAGAGCTGGGCACTCGAAGATGGCATCGTCAAGGAAGGCAGCGCGAGCATCGAGCAGGGCGTCGGTGTGCGCGCGCTCGCCGGCGAGAAGACCGGTTTCGCGTATTCGGACGAGATCGTATTGCCGGCTCTCGAGGAGGCGTCGCTGGCGGCGCGTGCCATCGCGGCCAGAGGCCACGACCGCGCCGTGCAGGGAATGCTGCCTTCGACGGGGCACCGCCTCTATCTGCCCATCGACCCGGTGTCGAGCTTCACGTCGAGCGAGAAGGTGGCGTGGCTCGAACGCGTGGACCGCGAGACGCGCAAGATGGATCCGCGCGTCATGCAGGTCATGGCCAGCGTGGTCGCGGTGCACGAGGTGGTGCTGGTCGCGAATTCCGAGGGGCATCTCGCCGCGGACGTGCGGCCGCTGGTGCGCTTCAACGTCTCGGTGATCGTCGAACAGAACGGTCGCCGCGAGCAGGGATATGCCGGCGCCGGCGGTCGCTTCACGCTGCCCGAGCTCGTGAACGGCGACAAACCACTGCAGCTCGCGCGCGAAGCGGTGCGCCAGGCGCTCGTGAACCTCGAAGCGATTCCCGCGCCCGCGGGGCCGATGACCGTGGTGCTGGGCCCGGGCTGGCCCGGCATCCTGCTGCACGAAGCCATTGGCCACGGCCTCGAGGGTGACTTCAATCGCAAGGGCACCTCGGCGTTCGCCAATCGCATCGGCGAGAAAGTCGCCTCCGAGTTGTGCACCATCGTCGACGACGGGACGCTCTCGCGCCGGCGCGGCTCCCTCAACATCGACGACGAGGGCACGCCCACGCAGTGCACGACGCTCATCGAGAACGGCGTGCTGAAGGGTTACCTGCAGGACAAGATGAACGCACGGCTCATGGGCGTGGCACCCACGGGCAACGGGCGGCGAGAGTCGTTCGCGCACATCACGCTGCCGCGCATGACGAATACCTACATGCGTCCCGGCAAGACACCGCCGGAGGAAATCCTCGCGTCGGTGGAGAAGGGCATCTACGCCGTCAACTTCGGCGGCGGCCAGGTGGACATCACTTCCGGCAAGTTCGTGTTCTCGGCCAGCGAGGCCTACCTCATCGAGAACGGCAAACTCGGTGCGCCGATCAAGGGCGCGACGCTCATCGGCAATGGCCCGGACGTGCTGACGCGCGTGTCGATGGTGGGCAACGATCTGAAGCTCGACGACGGCGTGGGCACCTGCGGGAAGGAAGGTCAGAGTGTGCCGGTGGGTGTCGGCCAGCCGACGGTGCGCATCGAGAACCTGACCGTCGGCGGTACTGGTTGAGCGACAAGCACCCGACCGCCCTCGATGACGTCGCGCCGCCGCCGGCGCGTACTCCGCCCTCCATTGTCTTTGCGCTGCTGTTGTTCGCCTTCGGGATCGCGTCGCCGTTTATGGGATTGATCGACGCGCGCGATGCCAAGGGCGGCGGGTGGGCCTCCTTCGGCGTCGTGGTGGGCTGGTTGTTTGCAGGTGCGGCCGCGGCCTTCACGGGAATCATCTGCACGTTTGTCGGGGCAAGGCTTACGCCCCGCTCAGGTTGGACCGCACTCGCGATCGTGCTCGCGTGTCTGGCCGCCCTGGTGTTTCTCAAATTGCTGCTCGCAATGGCGATCTAACGCGCGCGCCCCGAGATCATCCAGCAGGCCGAGGTGAAGCGGACCTCGCCATCCCGTACGTAAGTTTCGAATGCCACGCGCACGTCGTGGATGACGCGTTGCCGCGTCGCCTCATCACTGTCGCGCAGCACCTGTCCCAATGGGCCGAGCCGCGTGAAGAACCGCTCGAGGTCCGCAGCCGGGAAACTGCACGCGATGTCGACGGGTGCGAATCCCACCTGCAACCATCCGGCGTCCTCGAGGATGCGCCTCACCCGCCGTTCGTCGGCGAATGCGAACTGGCCCGGCGCATCCGGCTTGCGTGGCGGCAGGTTGGGCAGCATCGGCGCGGCGGCGCGCTCGGCGGTAGTCATGAAAGGATTTTCCGAAATCGAGCGGAACACCACGAGCCGCAGCCGGGCGTCGTCGGTTGCACCGCGTCGCAGGTTCTTGAACGCGGCCACCGGATCGTCGAAGAACATCACACCGAAACGAGAAATCGCGAGATCGAAACTCGCGGGCTCGAACCTGTGTGTCTGCGCATCCGCGCAGACGAACTGCGCCGGCGAACCCGCGCGTTGCGCGCGGGCGCGTGCCACATCGATCAGTGGCGCCGAGATGTCGATGCCCGTGGCGAGACCGCCCGATCGGAGCGCACGCGCCACCGCGAGCGTGGTCGCGCCCGAACCGCAGCCGATGTCGAGCACCTGGCGCGCGCCGATCGCGACGGCTTCGTCGGCGAGCGTCTTTTCGATGGACTCGTAGGTGCGATCGAGCAGCTGCTGCTCGTCGACCCAGGCGCGACCTGACACACCATTCCACGCCACGGCCATCTGTTCATTGGGGATGTTCTGCATGGGACCTCCGTTTCGCACCATGCTGCCAATTCAAGTCGACTTGAGGTCAAGAGTTTCGAGCGTTTCTGCATGAAGGCGCGGACAATCCGGCTATCGCACCGCGGCCGGTCCCCGCACTATCACGGCGCGCGGACGACAGGGATGTCGGCAAAGTGCGTCAGACTTTTGTAGCGAAGGGACTCGCGCCGCGCCTACAGCCCAATCAGACACGAACATAATGAAGTTCGCATTTTGCGACATTGGAAACAGTGTGAATCCCGGCACACCATGTCCGCACGATGGTTAAGCAAACTGCATACGCGCTGCTGCCCGAAGGGTCTGACAGCGCGAACCAACAAGAGCGGAGTCTTCCCAAAATGCGAAATGACACGTCTGCCAGCGGCGAATTCCGGATCAATCTCCCGCCCGATGTGCTGGCTGAAATGCGCCGCCAGACCGCGAGCGCCCGCTCGACGATGCAGGTCGATGGTTTCCGCCCGGGTATCTTCGGTCGCCTGCTCGACCTGGTGACCGGCCGCCGCCGCTGATCCAGTACACAATTTGAATTACCGCGATCCGGACGTCGATCCGGACGCGAAGGGGATAAGACATGGAAGCAGTCGGAGCGGCGCCAATGGGCGCTCGCGTTGTGAAGGCCAAGCGCAGCGCGGCTGACATCGAACATCACTACCGCGTCGAGCTCGAGCTCGCCGAGCGGCTGCGTTCCGCGCCGCCGTCCGAGCGACTCGGCCTTTACGGTGAGGTGTACGACGAGCTGTATCGCCGGGTGCCCAATCATCCGCAACTCACGCGCAAGGTGTCGGACGCGGAACGACGCGCCGGCGTGGCCGATCGCGTCGCGCTGCTGCGCCGCTTCATCGATCCGACCACCGTGTTCCTGGAAATTGGCGCCGGTGATGGCAGCCTGACGCTCGAGGTCGCGCGCCACGCGCGCAAGTGCTACGCGCTGGATGTGTCCAAGGAGATCCTGAGCGGCGTGCACGCCTCGAATGTGCAGACCGTGCTCTCCGATGGGTGCTCGGTGCCGGTGCCCACCAACACGGTGACGCTGGCGTACAGCTTCCAGGTCATGGAACACATCCATCCCGATGACGCGCTCGAGCAGTTACGCAATCTGTTCGCGGTCATCGCGCCAGACGGTTCCTACGTGTGCATCACCCCGAACCGCCTCAACGGTCCGCATGATGTGTCCAAGTTCTATGACCCGGTCGCGCGCGGCTTCCACCTCAAGGAATACACGGCGGCCGAGCTCGAAGCGCTGTTCCGCAAGGTGGGGTTCCGCAAGATCGAGGCTTATCCGCGCTTCCGCGGTCGCTACGTGCGCATGCCGCTCGGCGTCATCAAGAGCTTCGAATGGCTGTTCGGGTTGCTGCCGTATTCGATCCGCAAGCGCATCGGGCGCAAACCCATCATCCAGAACATGCTCGCGGTGTCGCTGCGCGCGACGAAGTAGGGCTCAGCCCGCTCCCGCGGCGTCCTCGCGCGGCTCGTCCGCATCCTCGTTGGCCGCATTGGCATCGATGACCGGCAGGTCATCGTGCGTATCGGCCAGGTGCGCCGCGGTGCTCTCGTCGACGTACAGGATCTCGTGCTGCCCCACGCCGACCACGTCGCCGTCGCGCAGCGTGTGGCGTCGCACGCGCTTGCCGCGCACGGTGATGCCGTTGGTGCTGTTCAGGTCTTCGATCACGGTCACGCCATCGCTGCCGGTGACCAGCTGGCAGTGATGCCGGCTGATGAAGCGGCTGTCGATCTGCAGGTCGTTGTCCGGCGTGCGGCCGATGACCTTGCGACCGGGCACGAGGTGCAGCTCACCGACGGCCTTGCCCTCGGTCGACAGCACCACCTTGGCGAGCGCGCGGGGCGCGCGATCACCGGAGCTCGCGGTGGTGACACGTTGCGCCTGGCGAGCTGCGATGGCGCTGGCACGCGCCGCGAATTCGACCCACTGCAGTTCGCCCACGGCGGCCGAGATGTCGGTGAGCGTCACGTAGTCGCGATCGTCATTGAAGGCGGACATCATCGCCGTGTCGCACAGCGTATTGACGAGGCGCGGCACGCCGCCCGTGTAGCGCATGATTTCGGGGAACGTATCCTCGGCGAAGATCTCGCGCCCGCCGGCGCCCGCCACGTCCAGGCGATGCAGGATGTAGGCGCGCAGGTCGTCGCGCGACAGCCTGCCCAGGTGGAAGCGCAGGCGCACGCGCTGCGTGAGCTGCACGAGCTCGGGCATGTCGAGCGTCTGGTTGAGCTCGGGCTGGCCCGCGAGAATGATGCGCAGCACCTTCTCCTTGGTGGCCTCGATGCCGGACAGGAGCCGGATCTCCTCGAGCACCTTGAGCGACAGGTTCTGGGCCTCGTCGATGATGAGCAGCACCTTGCGTCCGGCGGCGTACTGCTCGATCAGGAAGCTGTTGATGGTCGCGATCAGCTCGGCCTTCTTCATCTTGAAAGGCGAGAACCCGAACTGCACCAGTACCGACTGCAGGAATTCGACCGCGGTCACCTGGGTCTGGTTGATCTGCGCGATGACCACGTCGGAGTCGAGCTGGCGCAGGAAACTCTCGATCAGCGTGGTCTTGCCGGCGCCGATCTCACCCGTGATCACCACGAACCCATCCGTGAACCAGATGGTGGATTCCATGTACGCCTTGGCCCGCGCATGGGCCCGCGACAGGAACAGGAACTGCGGGTCCGGGCTGAGCCGGAAGGGCAGTTCCTTGAGTTTGAAGTTCTCGGTGTACATGCGCCGGGCCGATATTACGGTAAAGCCGGCCGGGAATCGTGGGAACCCTGATTCGCCTTACCGAACTGCGAGCCAGGTCGCGCGGTCAACCTGTTTCAGCACCTTGAATGCGCGCGTGTTTAACGATTTCGCCGTGTTTTCCACCAGGGTCAGGTGGCCTAGCTTCCGGCCGGGGCGGGCGGTCTTCCCGTAGTCGTGCCAGTGGATCCCGGGCTCGCGCAGCAGGCTGTCGCGGTCCGGGAGCTCACCGATCAGGTTGATCATGGCCGAGTGGCCGCGGGCGCGCGTGCTGCCCAGGGGCAGGCCGGCGATGGCGCGCACGTGGTTTTCGAACTGGCTGGTGTCGGCGCCTTCGATGGTCCAGTGGCCGGAGTTGTGAACGCGCGGCGCCATCTCGTTGGCGATCAGCTTGCCGCGTGACACGAAGAACTCGATGGTGAGCACGCCCACGTAGTCGAAATGTTCGAGCAGCTTGCGCGCGGCTCGCTGCGCCTGGCGCGTCAGGGACGCGTTGCCGTAGGGCGCGCGCGTGAGCCGCAGGATACCTTCGCGATGCACGTTGAGGTTCAGTGGATAGAACGCGGTTTTTCCGTCGCCGCCGCGCACCGCGATGATCGAGACTTCGCCCTGGAAAGGCACCAGGTTCTCGTATAGCAGCGGCACGCTGCCCAATGCGGCCCACGCGGCATCCAGGTCCGCGGGCTTGCGCACCACGAACTGGCCCTTGCCGTCGTAACCCATGCGTCGGGTCTTGAGTACGCCGGGCAGGCCGATGGCCTGCACCGCGGCTTCGAGCGCGGCGCGTGAATCGACGGCCGCGTAGCGCGTGGTCGGGATGCCGAGCAGCTCGAAGGTGCGTTTCTCGCTCAACCGGTCCTGCGCGCAGCCGAGCGCGCGCAGGGGCGGCGCGATGCGTGCGTCGCCGGGCAGGTTCTCGAGCGCCGCGACGGGGATGTTCTCCCAGTCGAAAGTCAGCACCGCGCAGCGTTCGCTGAGCTGGCCTAACAACCCGCGGTCGGAGAGCTCGCCTTCGAGGATCGGAGCCACCTGGCCGCCCGGCGTCTTCGCGTCCTTGTCGAGGAACAGGAAGTCGAGGCCGAGTGGATAGCCGGCGAGCGCCATCATGCGGCCCAGCTGGCCGGCGCCGACGATGCCGACGGTCATGGCGTCTTCGAGGGATCCGGGTTGGACAGGACTTTGGCCGTCTGGTCGGCGCGGAATTTCTTGAGGGCCGCGTCGTATTCCGGACGCTTGTTGGCCAGGATGGCCGCCGCCGTCAGCGCTGCATTGGTGGCGCCGGCCACGCCGATCGCGAACGTGGCGACCGGCACGCCCGCCGGCATCTGCACGATGGACAGCAATGAATCCATGCCGTTCAGCGCCTTGGACTGCACCGGCACGCCGAGCACCGGCAACGTGGTCTTCGACGCCGTCATGCCGGGTAGATGGGCGGCGCCGCCCGCGCCCGCGATGATCACTTCGATGCCGCGACCCTGGGCCGTCGACGCGTACTCGAACAGCAGGTCGGGCGTGCGATGCGCGGACACGACGCGGGTTTCATAGGGGATCGCGAGCCTGTCGAGCGCCTCGGCCGCGGCGCGCATCGTCTCCCAATCCGAAGACGAACCCATGATGATGCCGACCAGTGGTTTCATCGCGAGATACTATCAAACAAGGTCCGAAGGGTCCGGAACAACTCGCGCGATGCGGCCTCGCGGCTGCCCGAGTCGACACGCGTTCCGGTCGCTTTCTGGATCAGTGCCTGCAGGGATTTGCGGTCCGCGGCCGAACACCATTTCATGAGTTCGTCGAGCGCCGGCGGACCTTCCGTTAGCAGCCGTGCCCGCCACGTTTCGATGCGCTTGTGCTTCTCGGCATCGAACGCTGCGTTGCGTGATTTCGCGTTCAACGCCGCCTCGATCGAAGCCGAGTCGATATCGCGCATGAGCTTGCCGATGTACTGGCGCTGGCGCGCGAGCCCCCCGCGGGCCGTGATGCGCTTCGCGAGCATGATGGCGTCGAACAACTTCTCCGGCAGGCCCAGCGCCGCCAGCTCGGATTCCTTGAGCGCGATCAGCCGGGTGCCGAGGTCCTGCGCCGCGTCGGCCTCGCGCTTGCGCGCACTCTTACTCGGCCGTTCGCCGAATTCCTGACTTTCCTCGTCGTCCTGCATCGTACAATTCTGCCATGCAAGCACCCGTTCAATCAGTCGATGGCACGCGGATTCCCGAGCTCAAGAACATCGTCTCCGACGCGCTGGCCCAGGCCCGGTCGCGGGGCGCCACGCAGGCCGAGGCCGACGTCAGCCTGCAGAAGGGACTGACTACCACGGTGCGCCTGGGCGAGGTGGAAACCGTCGAGTACCAGCGCGACCGCGGCATGGGTGTGACCGTGTACTTCGGCAAGCGCAAGGGTTCCGCGAGCACCGCGGACCTGTCGGCGCGCGCCGTCGCGGAGACCGTCGAAAAGGCCTGCGACATCGCTCGTTACACGGCCGAAGACGAATGCGCCGGCCTGGCCGATCCCGAGGAGCTGGCGCGCGACATCCCCGACCTCGATCTCGACCATCCCTGGGACATTGCGCCCGAAGACGCCGTCGAGCTGGCGCGTGCCTGCGAGGCGGCCGGGCGGTCGGTCGACACACGCATCACCAACTCCGAAGGCGCCACCGTCGGCAGTCATCGCGGCGTGCGCGTGTATGGGAATTCGCATGGCTTCCTCGCGGGGTATCCGTCCACCAGCCACAGCGTGAGCTGCGTACTGCTGGCCCAGGCCGGCGACGACATGCAGCGCGACTACTGGTACAGCTCGGCGCGCGATGCCCGTGACCTCGAGTCCGCCGAGATCATCGGCCGCAAGGCCGGTGAGCGCGCGGTCACGCGGCTGGGGGCCCGCAAGATCGCGACACAAAAAGCACGCGTGTTGTATGCGCCCGAAGTCGCGCGCGGACTCATCGGCCACTTCCTCGGCGCGGTGCGCGGCAGCAGCCAGTACCGCAAGAGCTCGTTCCTGCTCGGCGCCGCGGGCCAGCAGGTGTTTCCGGATTTCCTCGAGCTGCGCGAGCGCCCGCACATCCGCAAGGGCCTCGGCAGCAGTCCATTCGATGGAGAAGGAGTCGCGACGCGCGATCGCGAGCTCGTGAACGACGGCACACTGCAGGGTTACGTGCTCGGCAGCTATTCGGCCCGCAAGCTCGGCCTTCGCACCACGGGCAATGCCGGCGGCACGCACAACCTGCTGGTCGAGTCGAAGCAGGGCGGCACCGACATCGGCAAGTTGATGCGCGAGCTCGGAACCGGCTTGCTCGTGACGGAGCTCATGGGGCAGGGCGTGAACGGCGTCACCGGCGACTACTCGCGCGGCGCGTCGGGCTACTGGGTGGAGAACGGCGCCAGCGTATATCCCGTGCACGAGATCACCATCGCCGGCAACCTCAAGGACATGTACCGCAACATCGCGGCCATCGGCAGCGACGTGGACCTGCGCGGCAGTGTGCGCGTGGGATCCATCCTCATCAGCGAGATGACCATCGCCGGCGAGTAGCCCTGGCGGGTAGTTTGGCGCTCAGGCGCGCCGGCTCACCACGAACGATTCGTCGTTGAACCACAGTCCGCCGTGTTTGCGCAGCACGGCCTGGGTGGCCTCGAGATAGCGTCCGCTGTGCGCAACCTCGCCGAGGCGCTCGTCCTCGATCTGGTTCACGTAGATGGCCGCATTCCAGGCCGCGAACAACATCGAGGTGCCGATGCGATCGCCGACCTCGGCCGGAAGCGTGTGCATCTCGTAGCGAAAAATGGATTCACTGTCCGGAGGATCGGGCAGGGAATACATCGACAGGTCCGCGCCCAGCGCGGCCTTGAGCTCGGCGATGAGTTTGTGGCGGTCCACCTGGAATGGTGACTCGTCGGGCCACAGGGCGCGCACGATTTCGAGCCCCGGATCATCACCGCGCGACTGGATGACCAGCAGCCTGCCGCCCGCGGCCAGCCGCCGCACGAGCGGCAGCAGGACCTTGCCCACCTTGAACTGCGCCGACATGCGCGCGCGCCAGGGTTGCGATGCCAGGATGAAGTCGTAGTCGATGGTGGGCGTCTCCTGGCGCGGGATCACGCCGTCGAGCAGGAAGGCATGATCCTCGCGGTAGATGACCAGCACGGAAGGGCGCACGTACACCGGGTTGCCATTGGCGCCCGTGCGCGTGGCCCAGCCGTAATCGAGCACCGGACCGAGCGCGTCGATCTGCTGCGCATATTCGTATGACGAGGCGCCCTTGAGCCGCAGCACCTGCCAGTTGAGCGCGGTGGCGTCCTCGGCATTGCGCGGATGCAACGCGGGCGCATCCGCGTAATGCAGGTTGGTGATCACCAGCACGGTGGTGGGATGCTCGAGGAAACGGTCCGCCATCTTCTCGAGTCCGAGGCGCACGTCCTCGCGGCTGATCTCCTTGGCGACGACGAGCTGCGGCACCGCGGGCCAGGTGGCATGCGCGCTGCGCATCAGGCGTGCCAGCACGGTGGCATCACCCATGCCCGCATCGAACAGGCGCAACGCGGGCGGCGTCGGGCGCAGGCCGCGCAGCTCCTCGGCGGCGCGATCCGCCACCTTCTGCTTCTCGTTGCAGGTGGTGACGAACGCCAGGTACTTCTGGCGGTTGTCGTAGAAGCGGAACGGCGTGCTGGCCGGCGCCGCGGTAGTTTGACCGGGGCGCGTAGCGGTGCTCACGGCGATTCCGCCCCTTACTTCGCCGCGCGGCCGGCGACCAGGTCGCGCGTGATCCGCGTGACGTGTTCGCCCTGGTACTTGCACATGTCGAGCTCGAGCGCGCTCGGGAAACGGAACTCCGCGCCCGCTCCCGTGATCGAGCTCGCGCCGTACGGTGTGCCGCCGGTGACCTCGCGCATCGTCGAGAGATCCTTGTAGGTGTATGGCAGTCCCACGATCACCATGCCGAAGTGCAGCAGCGTGGTGTGGAACGAGGTGATGGTGGTTTCCTGGCCGCCGTGCTGGCTGGCCGTGCAGGTGAAGACGCTGCCCACCTTGCCGACCAGCGCGTGCTTGATCCACAACGCGCCGGTCTGGTCCCAGAAATTGCGCATCTGCGCCGCCATGTTGCCGAAGCGCGTGGGTGTGCCCAGCAGGAAGCCGTCATATTGATCGAGCTCGTTCGGATCCGCGATGGGTGCCGGCTGGTCGAGCTTGTACTTGAAGTTGCGCGCCTGTTCCTCGCTCACGAGCTCGGGTACGCGTTTGACCACCACCTCCGCGCCCGGCACGCGCCGCGCACCTTCGGCCTGGGCATTGGCCATCTGTTCGAGGTGTCCGTAACTGCTGTAGTAGAGGACGAGGATTTTTGTCATTGGAGTTTTCCCTCAGGCCGCGGCCGGCAGGTGCCGGCGCGCGAACCCGGACATGAGCTGGTTGTATTCACGGGGTGCGTCGAGATTGGGGAAGTGCGCCGCGTTGGCGATCAGTACGTGTTCGGCCGAAGGCAACGCGTCGCGAAGCAGGGCGCCCGCGCGGCGTCGCGATTCGGTGTCGCGTGCGCCATTGATGACCAGCACCGGCACGCGCACGTCCGCGAGCAGCCGGCGATCGATGGCCTCGCGCCCGGCGGCACCGGGCGCCAGCAGGTCGCGGCCGGGATAACGCGCCAGGATGCGCGCCAGCAGCGCGTGCATGCGCGCATCGCCGGTGACGAGCTGGGTGAGCGGATGCAGGCGCCAGGCGCGGCGGAACGCGTCCATGCCCTGGTGCCCGGCGATGAGCCGCAGCGAATCGAGTGGCAGATCGTCGGTGATCGGGCCGCCGGGCGGCGGCGGGGCGCCGTCGAGCACCAGCCCGCACACGAAGGACGGATGGCGCGCGGCGAACTCCAGTACCACGCGCGCGCCCTGGGACATGCCCACGAGCAGCGGGCTAACTACACCGAGCACCGTGAGCAGCGTGCCGAGATCGGCGACGTCGTGCGCCAGCGACGGGTCGCCGCTCGAGAGCCCGAAACCGCGGCGGTCGTAACGCACCACGCGCAGCTCCGCGGCCAGCGGCAGCTGCGGTTCCCAGACGTCGAGGTCGAGCGTCCAGCCGTGCACGAAAACGATGGCGCGGCCCGAGCCCTCGTCGCGGTAACGAAGCCTCGCCCCCTCGACCTGCAGCTCGCAGTGCATGATTACGATTTCGGATACCGAAAAAGATTTCGCAATCAGGCTACGGGCGCACGAGGACCGGCGTCAAGCAGCGCTTGGGATCAGGTTTGCGCGCTCAGGGCGATGCCCGGCACGCGCGCCAGCTCCACCGAGATCTCGCGGCTGGCCTTGCGCAGCATTGCGAGGCGCTGGCGCACCAGCGAAGTCTTGGAGGCGCGGCGCGAGTGGCTCGAGCTGTTGAGCGCGGCCACCACGCGCCCGGCCTGGTCGTAGACCGGCACCGCGACCGCGACCACGCCATAGGCCAGCTCGTCTTCCACCGCGGAGTAACCCGCGCGGCGGCATTCCTCGATGAGCTGCCGCAGCTTCTTCGGATCCGTGACCGTCTGCGTGGTCAGCGCCACGAAGCGCTGCGTGCGGAAATACTGGTCGAGACGCTCGGTCCCGACACCCGCCAGCAGCACGCGGCCCATCGAGGTGACGTGTGCCGGGAAGCGGCTGCCCACGTGCGCTTCGAGACGCACCAGCGTGCGCACCGAGGTGCGCGCCACGTACACGATGTCGTTGCCGTCCAGCACCGACAGCGCGGCCGAATCGCCGGTCAGCCGCGCGAGCTCCTCGAGGTGAGTCTTGGTCAGGTGCTCGATGTCCATGGACTCCAGATATGCGGCGCCGAGCTCGAGCACCTTGGGGCGCAACAGGAAAGAGCGGCCGCTGCGCGTCACGTAGCCGAGCTCCTCGAGGGTGAGCAGGCAGCGGCGCGCAGTGGCGGCCGGCATGCGCGTCGCGGCCGCGATCTCGCTGAGCGAGAGCGCGGAATGGTCGCGGGAAAAGGCCTTGATGACCGCGAGCCCCTTCGCCAGGCCTCCCATCGCTTCGCGGCGCACACCCTGTTTCACGCGGCGAGTCTATTTCGGTATGCGAAGAAATTGAAAGCCCATTGACGCCGCGGGGCGGGGCGGTTCAGCATCGTCGGCGCGACTTCGTTAATCGAACTGCTTTTCGATATGCGAAAAAGCCACGGAGTCGCGGAGGGGTTCGCTTGAAGATCGGCTCGCAGGCGCAGCGTTCGTCGGCGATTTCCGCATCCAATGCGGAGACGATCGTGGTGCGCGGCCGCGATCTTTGCGCCGAGCTCGTCGGCGCCATCAGCTTCACCGATCACGTCTGGCTGCTGATCACCGGCCAGCTGCCGAATGCCGCGCAGCGGCGCGTCCTCGATGCCACGCTCGTGGCCATTGCCGAACACGGGCTGGTCCCGAGCGTCGCGGCCGGCCGCATGACGCTCGCGGCCGCGCCGGAGGCGCTGCAAGGCGCGGTCGCGGCCGGCATCCTCGGCTGCGGCTCGGTGATCCTGGGCTCGGCGGAATCCGCCGCGCGCCTGTTCGCCGACATCGTCGCGCGCAAGGGCGGCGAGGGTCCCGAGGCCGCGGCGCGCGCGGTGCTCGGCGACCTGCGCATGGGGCGCAAGCCCGTGCCCGGGTACGGGCATCCGTTGCACAAGCGGCAGGATCCGCGCGTGGCGCGGCTGCTCGCGGTCGCCACCGAGTCCGGGCTCGCCGGACGTCACATCGAAGTCGCGGCACTCGTCGAACGCCTGGTGCCGGAGATCTGGAACCGGCCGCTGGCCATGAACGTTTCGGGCGCGATCGCCGCGGTGCTGCTCGACGCCGGTTACCCCGTGCTCGCGGTCAAGGGCGTGCCCATGCTCGCGCGCACCGCCAGCCTCATCGCGCATCTCACCGAGGAGCAGCAGCGTCCCATCGGCTTCGTGATCGCGGACGAGGGTGCGAGCGCCATCGACTACGACGGCCAGAAACCCGACGGCTTCGAGCCGGGAGAGTCATGAAATCCGTATTGCGCGGCGTGAAGATCGTGGAGCAGGGCACGTTCATCACGGGTCCCTGCGCCGGCATGATGCTCGCCGATCTCGGCGCCGACGTGATCAAGATCGAAAGCCCGGGCGGCGACCCGTACCGCGCCTACCAGGGTGGCCTGTACTCGCCGCATTTCCAGGCCTACAACCGCAACAAGCGCAGCATCGTCTGCGACCTGAAGTCGCCGGCGGACCGTGAGTTGTTCGAGCGGCTGGTCGCGGAGTCCGACGTCTACATCCAGAATTTCCGGCCGGGCACCGCCGAGAAGTTAGGCGCAGGTCCGGCGCGCCTGCGCGAGCTCAACCCGCGGCTGGTGTACTGCTCGATCAGCGGTTTCGGTGCCAACGGTCCATATGTCGAGCGGCCGAGCTACGACTCGGTGGCGCAGGCGCTGTCGGGATTCCTGAGCGTGGTGGTCGACGAAGACCGGCCGCGTTTCCTCGGCCCCGCGCTCGCCGATGCGATCACCGGCATCTACGCGTCCTTCGGCGTGCTCGGCGCGTTGCTCGAACGCGCGTCCACCGGGCGCGGCAAACTCGTCGAGGTCTCGATGCTCGAGGCCATGGCGCACTTCGCGGTGGAACCCTTCGCCGCGTACTTCGCGCTCGGCACCGTGCCGAAATCCTCGGATCGGCCGCGGCTCGCGCAGGCCTACATCCTGCGCACGTCCGACGCCAGGCTCATCGCCATCCATCTGTCCTCGCTCGAGAAGTTCTGGCTCGGCCTCGTCAAGGCGCTGGATGCCGAGGAGCTCGGCCGCGATACGCGCTTCAGCGAGCGGCTCTCGCGCATCGCCAACTACGAGGCGCTCGGCGAGCAGCTGGACCAGCGTTTCCGGCAGCGTACCCAGGCCGAGTGGTGCGAACGCCTGCAGTCGAACGATGTGCCCTTCGCTCCCATCAATGGAATCGACGCCGTGGTCGAGGATCCGCAGGTCGGCCACCTCGGACTGATCGTGCCCGTGGATGGCGCGCAGCAGGGTGGCCGCGAGGCGGTGCGGCCGCCACTGCAGTTCGATGGCGAACGCGCACAGACCGTGAGCGCCGCGCCGCTGCTCGATCAACACGGCGCCACGATCCGCGCCGCGATCACGGAGGGCCGGCATTGGCCGGCCGCGAACGACGGCGCCGCGCCGCGCCGGGCAACAGGTTGACCATGAACGACAAGCTTTTCCCGACCACACTCGTGGGCAGCCTGCCGCAGCCCGACTGGCTCATCGATCGCCAGAAGCTGGCCGGTCGATTTCCGCCACGCGTGCGTGCGCGCGAGTTGTGGCGCATCCCGGAGCCGTACCTGGCCGAGGCGCAGGACGATGCGACCTTGCTGGCCATCCGCATGCAGGAAGAGGCCGGGCTCGACATCGTCACCGACGGCGAGATCCGCCGCGAAAGTTATTCGAACCGCTTCGCAACTGCGCTCGAAGGCGTGGACCTCGACAATCCGGGCACGGCGCTCGATCGCAGCGGTCATCCGAACCCGGTGCCGCGCGTGGTGGGCGCGATCCGCCGCAAACACGCCGTGCAGGTCGAGGACCTCCAGTTCCTCAAGGCGCATACCCACAAGCAGGTGAAGGTCACGGTGCCGGGCCCGTTCACCATGGCGCAGCAGGCGCAGATCGACTTCTACGGCGGAAGCCGCGAGGCTGCCGCGCTCGACTACGCGAAGGCGGTCAACGCCGAGATCCGCGACCTGTTTGCCGCCGGCGCGGATGTCGTGCAGATCGACGAGCCCTACATGCAGGCACGGCCGGACGAAGCGCGCGCCTTCGGACTCAAGGCGCTGAACCGGGCGCTCGAAGGCGTGAGCGGCACCACCGCCGTGCACATCTGCTTCGGCTACGCGGCCATCATCCATGCGCGGCCGTCGGGATATTCGTTCCTCGGCGAGCTCGCCGCGTGTTCGTGCAAACAGGTGTCGCTCGAGACCGCGCAGTCGAAGCTCGATTGCAGCGCACTCGCGCCGCTCGCCGGCAAGAAGATCCTGCTAGGTGTGCTGGATCTCGCCGATCCGGACGTCGAATCCGCGGAGACCGTGGCCGCGCGCATCCGCCGCGCGCTGCCGTATGCCGCGGCGGAGAACATCATTCTCGCCCCCGACTGCGGCATGAAATACCTGCCGCGTGAAACCGCCCTCGGAAAACTCAAAGCCATGGTCGCCGGCGCCGCGATCGTGCGCACAGAACTTTCGCGCGCCGCGTAGGAGTTTCACATGCACCTTCCGCATCAGACGAAGAAGCTGGGACTCATCGGCGCCGCCGTGGCCGCGGCGATGGCTTCGGTGCCCGCGAGGGCGCAGGACGCCACGCCATCCTCCACCGAGGAAATCGACGAAGTCCTGGTGACGGCGCGCCGTCGCAGCGAGACGTTCAAGGACGTGCCCATCACGGTCAACGTGTTCTCGAAGGAAACCATCGAATCGGCGGGCATCGAGCGGCCGGGCGACTTCATCGCGCGCGTGCCGAACATGACCCTCGTGGAGACCCAGAACGCCGGCAATGCCTTCGTGGTGGTGCGCGGCATCTCGCAGGCGCGCAACAGCGAGCCGTCGGTGGCCGTGCTGGTCGACGGCGTGCTCGAATCGAATCCCGCGGAATTCAACCAGGAGCTGTTCGACATCGAGCAGATCGAAGTGCTCAAGGGTCCGCAGGGCGCGGTCTACGGCCGCAATGCGATCGGCGGCGCCATCATCATCCGTACCGCCGATCCGGGCGACGAGTTCACCGGTCGCGTGAAGGTGGGCGCCGGCAATGGCTCCTCGATGCGTGCGCAGGCCGGCATCGCGGGACCGCTCGGCGACATCTTCAAGTACCGCGCCAGCCTGAGCTACTACGAGACCGATGGCTATCTACCCAGCACGTACCTGGGTGGCAAGGCCGACCCGGTCGAAAACCTGTCCGGCCGCGTGCGCCTGAGCTTCGAGCCGAACGACACTTTCAATGGCGACCTGCGCGTATCCTTCGACAATCTCGACACGCGCGGTTTCTACTTCGTGATCCCGCGCGACGACGAAGCGAACCCGTTCAGCACCTTCACGACGCCGCCGGACGCCAACGACGTGAAGAGCCCGATCCAGGTCGACCAGACCGGCATCGACAACCGGGACCTGCTCACCGGCGCGTTGCGGCTGAACTTCAACATCGGCGGCGGCACGCTGAGCTCGGTGTCCTCGTACAACGATACCGAGGAGATCATCACCGGCGATGCCTACGACTTCCGGCCTGCCGCGAACTCGATCTTCAACGCGCTGCTCGGCTTCGACCTGAACCAGAGCCAGTTCCTCGACCTCAAGTCCTGGAGCCAGGAAGTGCGATTCACGTCCTCGGATGAGGGGCGCGTACGCTGGATCGCGGGCGGCTACTTCATGCACACCGATCGATTCATCTCCACCGGCAACATGGTGGACGACGGCACCGGCGTGCATCCCGTGTATCGCGAGCCGCGCCTCACCGGCAACAACCCGAGCGCGACATTTCTCGCCGACAGCCAGGACAACGATGCCTGGGCCGTGTTCGGCGACGTGACTTTCGAGGTCAACGACCAGCTCGAGCTCGACGTCGCGGTGCGCTACGACGAGGACGCGCGCGAGAACACCACCGACACGCCGCCGGCGTTCCTGCCGGACCCGTCCGCGTCCACGGGCGAGGTGCGCAAGAAAACCTTCAGCGAGACGCAGCCCAAGTTCACGCTGCGCTACAAGCCGAGCGAGGACATCACGATCTACGGCGGCTGGAGCCGCGGCTTCCGTTCCGGTGGCTTCAACCAGACGGGCGTGGGTGCGGTCGCCGATGCCAGCGGCATCGCGGGCGTGAACGACATCTTCGAGGCCGAGGTCGCGGATACCTGGGAAGTGGGCGTCAAGGGCCAGTTCATGGACCGGCGCCTCAACACCGCGCTTAGCCTGTTCTCGACCGAGTCCACCAACGGCTACTTCTTCGTGTTCCTCGCCGCCAACTCCACGCAGAACCTCGGCAACCTGGACGCCGACTACAAGGGCGCCGAGTTCGAGATCAGCGCGCGTGTCACCGACAATTTCCAGCTGTTCGGCAGCGTCGGCTACACGGACAGCGAAATCACCGACATGGAGGATCCCTCGGTCAAGGGTAACCAGGCGCCGCTGGTCTCCGACTGGACCTGGAATCTCGGGGCGCAGCTCGATCAGCCGGTGGGCGGCGACCTGAACCTCGCGTTCCGCGTCGATTACCAGCACATCGGCGAAACCTGGTGGGAACCCTACAACACCACCTCGCGCGACCCGATCGATCTCGTCGACCTGCGGCTCGGGCTCGAAGGCAAGAACTGGGCCGTGACGGCCTGGTCGAAGAACCTGACCGACGAGAAATACAATGCCGAGTTCTCGCCGGGCGGATTCCTGTTCCGCGCGCTGCCACAGCGTTACGGCCTGGAAGTCAGTTACTCGTTTTGAACCGGAGTAGATAGTCATGGCCACGAAAGCGAAACTGCCCTCGCGCCTGCACCACACCGCCTATGTCTCCAGGGATCTCGAGGCGACTCGCAAGTTCTACGAAGAGATCATCGGCCTGCCGCTGCTGGCCACCTGGTGCGAGAAGGACATGTTGTTCGGCGCCGAACGCACCTACGCGCACTGTTTCTTCGGACTGGGGGACGGCGGCGCGCTGGCGTTCTTCCAGTTTGCCGAGAAAGGTGACCAGGAACAGTTCGGTCCGCAGATGCCGTTCTCGCCGTTCCACCACATCGCGCTGAATGTCGACCGGGAGACGCAGGACGGCATCGAGAAGCGCCTCAAGGAGGCGGGTTACCAGGAGCCGCAGTCCTTCGTGCTCGAGCACGGCTATTGCCGCTCGGTGTACGTGACCGATCCGAACGGCATGATCGTCGAGTTCACGCTCGACCACCCGGAGGTCGAGAAGATCAACAAGGATGCGCTCGGCAAGGCGCATGCCGAGCTCAAGCGCTGGCTCAAGGGCGATCACACCTCCAACAACACGTATCGTTGATGCGCACCAGCACCGACCGCATCCTCACCACGCACGTCGGTAGTTTGCCGCGCTCGCAGGCGGTGACCGACGTGTTGTTCGGTCGCGAGCACGGGACCATCGCCGACGGGAAGGCCGCGGCGCAGGTCATCGCCGACGCCACCGTCGAAGTCGTGAAGCGCCAGGTGGCCGCGGGCATCGACGTGGTCAGCGACGGCGAGATGAGCAAGATCAGCTACGCCACCTACGTCGCCGACCGGTTCACCGGGTTCGCCGGCGACACGCCGCGCGATCCGGGCCAGGACCTCGTGGAGTTCCCGCAGCTGCTCGAGAAACTCGCCCGGCTCGGCTCGACCGCGAAATACCGCCGGCCGCGCTGCGTGGGCGAGATCCGCACCAGGACGCTGGAGCCGATCCAGGAGGACCTGCGCAACTTCGCGCGTGGTGTGGCGGCGGGCAATCCCGCGGATGCCTTCCTCAACGCGGCCTCCCCGGGCGTGATCGCGCTGTTCCAGCCGAACGATTTCTACCAGACGGCGGATGAATATCTGGAGGCCGTGGCGGAAGCGCTGCGCATCGAGTATGAGGCCATCGTCGCGGCAGGATTCCTGGTGCAGATCGATGCGCCTGACCTCGGCATGGGTCGGCACACCATGTATCGCCATGCCAGTGTCGACGAATACCTGGAGCGCGCCGAGAAACACGTCGCGGTGCTGAATCACGCGTTGCGCAACATTCCGGGCTCGCGCGTGCGCATGCACTGCTGCTGGGGCAACTACGAGGGGCCGCATCACCACGACATCCCGATGCGCGACTTGTTGCCCGTGCTGCTCAAGGCGAAGCCGCAGGCGCTGCTGTTCGAAGCGGCGAACCCGCGGCACGCGCACGAGTGGACCGTGTTCCGCGATACGAAGCTGCCGGACGACAAGATCCTGATTCCCGGCGTGCTGAGCTCGACGACCAACTACGTGGAGCATCCGGAGCTCGTGGCCGAACGGCTGCTGCGCTTCGCCGACATCGTGGGCCGCGAACGCATCATGGCGGGATCGGACTGCGGCTTCAGCACCTTCGCCGGGTTCGGCGCCGTGGTGCCCGACATCGTCTATCTCAAGCTCGGCGCCATGGCCGAGGGCGCGCGACTCGCGAGCCAGAAGCTCTGGCGGTGAATAGAAGAAAGGGGGCTGCCCCCTTACTCCTCTATCAGATCGCGCAGTGTCATGTCGCCGCAGCTCTTGCGCCAGGCCTCGTCCACCTTGGCCGCAAAGGCATCCACCGAAGGTAGTTTGAGCTGGCGCGGCGCCACCTGGCCGGCCTTCTCGTTGCGCGCGATGTCGAGGATTTCCTGCAGCGTGATCTGGCCGAGGTCGCGGCCGGGCAGCAGGTGTTCGTCGTCCGTCAGTGTCACCAGCTTCGCCGCCTCGAGCGCGTTCACGATGCGCGAGATGCCAATGCCCGGCATTCCGAGCTCGCGCGCGAGTCCGTCCACCGACCAGCGCGTCTTGCCGTCGTGGTAAGCCCGCGCGATCAGGTACATGACCTTGAGCGTCAGCTGCTCGCGCTGCACGGCCGAGAGCCGTAGCTCCGTGAGCCCGAGGCGCAGGTAGTTGCGGTTCTGCACGTAGAACGACAGCTGTGCGCCGATCAGCAGGATCAGCCAGCCGAAGTAGGTCCACAGCAGTGCCGCGACGATGATGGCGAAGCCCGCGTACACGATGGTCAGGCGCGTCGAATACACGACGAGCGCGGTGAACACCTTGCCAACGGCGGCCCACAACACGCCCGCCGTGACGCCGCCCACCGTCGCGGGCAGCCACTTCACCTTGGTGTTCGGCACGAACATGTACACCGCGGTGAAGATCGCCGTGACCATGACGTAGGGTGATACCTCGAGTGCGAGCGAGGTCAGCCGGTCCCAGAAGGGCATGTAGCGCCCGAAACCCGCCGTGGCCGAGTCCAGCGCGTTGTGCGCCAGCGCGATGAAACTCACGATGACGATGGGCCCGACGATCAGCAGCGCCACGTACTCGGTCACGCGCCGCGCGAAGCTGCGCGCTTGCTCCACGCGCCAGACGAAGTTGAAGCCGTCTTCGACCTTCTTGATGGTGCCTAACAAGGTCCAGAGCAGCAGTGCCAGGCCCAGCGAGCCGACGATGCCGGTGCTCACGCGGTCGGCAAAGTCCATCACGCGCTGGGTGAGCTCGCCGGCGCTCGCGCCCACCGGCTTGAAGAACTCGTAGATGATGGGTTGCAGCTCGCGGTGCGCGCCGAAGGCCTTGAGCACGGCGAACGCGAACGCGATCAGCGGCACCAGCGACAGCAACGTGGCGTACACCAGTCCCATCGCATACAGATTGATCTGGCCACGCGACAGGTCGCGCAGGATGGCGTAGGGATATCGCAGGATCCGCAGCGCGATCGAGCCGGGCCTCGTGCCTTCCGAGTACTCGCCGAAGAGGTAGCTGTCGAGCCAGTTCCAGAACGCGACGTACATGGGGCCGGAAGAATAGGTGGCCAGGCCCGGGCTGTCACGATTAGATTGCCTCGCATGGCCGTGACGTATCCCAGCCGCATCGTCTGTCTCACCGAGGAGACCACCGAGACTCTCTATCTGCTCGGCGAAGAGAGCCGCATCGTCGGTATCTCGGGCTTCACCGTGCGGCCGCCGCGCGCCCGGCGCGAGAAGCCGAAGGTGTCGGCGTTCACGAGCGCAAAGATAGACAAGATCGTCGCGCTTCGTCCGGATCTGGTCCTGGGATTTTCCGATCTCCAGGCCGACATCGCCGCGGAGCTGGTGCGTGCCGGCATCGAGGTGCACGTGTTCAACCATCGCAGCGTCGCCGAGATCCTGCGCATGATCGCGACGCTCGGTGGGCTCGTGGGCCGCGCGTCGAAGGCGCAGGCCCTGGTCGCGGAGCTCGAAGCCGGGCTCGAAGGGATCCGGGTCAGCGCCGCGAAATTCACGCGACGGCCGCGTGTGTACTTCGAGGAATGGGACGAGCCGCAGATCTCCGGCATCCGCTGGGTGTCCGAGCTCATCGGCATCGCGGGTGGCGAGGACTGCTTTCCGGAACTGGCGCGCGAGCCGCTCGGCAAGAAGCGGATCATCGCCGACCCGCTCGAAGTGCCGCGGCGCGCGCCCGACGTGATCTTCGGCTCGTGGTGCGGCAAGAAATTCCGGCCCGAACACGTCGCGGCACGTCCAGGCTGGAGCGAGGTGCCCGCCGTTCGTGACGGGCAACTCTTCGAGATCAAGTCATCGATCATCCTGCAGCCGGGACCGGCTGCGTTGACGGACGGAGTGCGGGAACTGCACGCCCATCTCGCCCGCTGGGCGAGCGTCAGGTCGTGAGCCGCTTGAGCGCCTCGAGGTACTTGTCGCGCGTCTTCGAGATGATTTCAGCCGGCAGCCGGGGTCCGGGCGCTTTCTTGTTCCAGTCCAGCGTTTCCAGGTAGTCGCGCACGAACTGCTTGTCGAACGAGGGCGGGCTGGTGCCTTCACGGTAAGTGTCCGCCGGCCAGAAGCGCGAAGAGTCCGGCGTCAGCACTTCATCGATGAGCACGAGGTTGCCGTCCGCGCCCTGCGCGAACTCGAACTTGGTGTCCGCGATGATGATGCCGCGCTCGCGCGCGTACCGCGCGGCGAATTCGTACAGCGCGATCGCGGTGTCGCGCACCTTCGCGGCGACCTCCGCGCCCACGAGCTGCACGGCCTGTTCGAAGCTGATGGTCTCGTCCTTGTCGCCGATCGCCGCCTTGGTCGAGGGCGTGAACAGCGTCTGCG
The DNA here is from genome assembly GCA_035279135.1 of Steroidobacteraceae bacterium. GTDB lineage: Bacteria > Pseudomonadota > Gammaproteobacteria > Steroidobacterales > Steroidobacteraceae > CADEED01. Next base: position 5,079 of record DATEII010000020.1, on the reverse strand, counting down.
GCAATCGCGCCGCCTGCTTCAGCCCCTCGGGTAGTTTGATGCCCGAGATCGAACCGGTTTTCTGGTAGTCCTTCCAGCCCGAGCCGATCACGTAGCCGCGCACCACGGCCTCGAGCGGCACGGTCTTGAGCCGCTTCACGATGACGGCGCGGTCCGCGAGCATGGCCTGGTCGGCCGGATCCTGGACGACGTCCGCGACGTCACGGCCCGTGAGGTGATTCGGCACGATGTGGCCGGTGCGCGAGAACCAGAAATTGGAGATGGAATTCAGCACGCGGCCCTTGTCCGGTATCGGGTCGGGCATCACCACGTCGAAGGCCGAGAGGCGATCGGTGGTCACGATGAGCATCGAACCCGCGTCGATCTCGTAGATATCCCGCACCTTGCCGGTGTGGATCTTCTTGAGGCCCTTGAGTGCCGTCGTGTGGACGGGCTTGTGCGAACTGTCGTGTAGCATATCTGGCATGCATAGTATCAACGCACGCGCATGACCGGAAAAATCGTCGGCGCGATCCTCGGCATGCTGCTGTTGCGCGGCAGTCCGTGGGGACTGCTGATCGGCCTGATCCTCGGCCACTTCTACGACATGAGCGTCACACCGCGACGCCGTCCCACGACGACCGCCGAGGCGCTGGAGATCGGCGTGCGCATCTTCCGCGCGACCTACGAGGTCATGGGGCACGTCGCCAAGTCGGACGGCCGCGTCTCCGAGGCGGAGATCGCGGCCGCGCGCGAGGTCATGAGCTACATGAAGCTCAATGGCGCGCAGATCCATGCGGCCATCCAGCACTTCACGCGCGGCAAGAGCCCGGACTACGACCTCGAAGGCACGCTGCGCGAGCTCGCGGACGTGTGCGCGCACCGCCCGGACCTGCTGCGCCATTTCCTCGAGATCCAGGTGAGCGCGGCATTGCAGGGCGCGGACATGCAGGGTCCGGCGAGGGCGGCGATCCTCAAAGTCGCCGACCTGCTCGACATCTCGCGCCTCGAAGTCGCGCACATGGAAGCGGTGCTTCGCATCCAGCGCGAGGCGTTTCGCGCGCGTGGCCGCAATGAGGGTTTCGGCAGCGGAGGTGCGGGTGGCCAGGCGCCGCCACGCCAGGGCATGCAACTGTCCGCGGCCTACCAGATCCTGGAAGTGGACCCGAACGCGTCGGATGCCGACGTGGCCAAGGCTTACCGACGGCAGCTCTCCAAACATCATCCCGACAAGCTCAAGGCCAACGGCATGCCGGATTCGATGCTCGAGCACGCCAAGCAGCGTACCCAGCAGATCATCGAGGCCTACGAACTCATCAAGGCGGCGCGAAACAAGTAGACTGCGGGCCCATGCAGACGCCCTGGATTGCACCTTCGATTCTGTCCGCCGACTTCGCAAAGCTCGGTGAGGAGGTCGAGGCCGTGCTCGCCGCCGGGGCCGACGTCATCCACTTCGACGTCATGGACAACCACTACGTGCCGAACCTCACCATCGGCCCACTGGTGTGCGAGGCGCTGCGCAAACACGGCATCACGGCGCCCATCGACGTGCACCTGATGGTGAAGCCCGTCGATCGCATCGTGCCGGACTTCGCCAAGGCCGGCGCCACGTACATCTCGTTCCACCCGGAAGCCACCGAGCATGTGGATCGCACCATCGGGCTGATCCGCGAGCACGGCTGCAAGCCGGGGCTGGTGTTCAATCCGGCGACGCCGCTCGACTACCTCGACTACACGCTGCCCAAGCTCGATCTCGTGTTGCTGATGTCAGTGAACCCGGGCTTCGGCGGCCAGCAGTTCATCCCGTCGGTGCTCGACAAGGTGCGGGCCGTGCGCAAACGCATCGACGCACTCGGCAAACCCGTCCGTCTCGAGATCGACGGCGGCGTGAAGATCGACAACATCGGCGAAATCGCGCGCGCCGGCGCCGACATGTTCGTCGCCGGCTCGGCCATCTTCGGTGCGAAAGACTACAAGAGCACCATCGCCGCGATGCGCGCGGCGATCAGTTAGGTACTACTTCGCCTCGTTCCAGCCGGCGCGGATCGCGCCCGCCAGCCGGTTCCGGTCCGGGTACTTCGCGGACATCTCCTCCGTGAGAATCTGCACCGTCTCTTCCTGGGTCTTGCCGGCCTTCTTGAGCTCGGCCGTGCGGTCGCGGATGCGCGTCAGATAGGCGCGGTAGCCCTCGATGATGTCGAGGCCGCCGAAGGGGCCATGGCTCGGAACGATGAGGTTCGGATTCATCGCCTCGAGCGCGTCGAGGCTGTCCAGCCAATGCGTGATCGTGGCTGTGGGATTCGTGAATGAAGGCTGCGGCTTCATGGCGATGTCACCCGAGAACAACACGCCGTCGACGAACACGATCGTATCCCCGTGGGTGTGGTTGGTGCCCATCGAGCCGATGCGTGCCTCGAGGCCGCCCAGGTCGAGCGTATAGGCGCCATCGAACACGATATCGGCCTCGCGATGGTGCGCGTCCTTCAGCAGTTCCTTGTTGAGATCCGAACGCGCCGCGAATATCGGCACGAGGTTCATGCCCGCGCCGGCCGCGATGTCCTCGATCTGCGTCTTCGAGCGGATCAGCTTCGATCCTTTCGGAAAGGCGTGGGCGCCCATGTCGTGCTCGGGATGCACGTGCGTGGTGACGATGTAGATGGGCTTCGGTTTCCCGTGTTTGCCCATGCCCACCTTGGCCACTTCCTTCAGCACCGTCTCGGCATTGCGCGTACCCATGCCCGTGTCCACGACCAGCACGGCCTTCTCGCCGACCACGATGCCGACATTGGGCACCAGCGATGCGGAGCCATCGGGAATGGCCCAGACGTGGTCGGTGAGTTTTTCGGTGACGCCTTCACGCACCAGCGAGGGCGGGGCCGTGGCCGCGGACTGGCCCAGAGCCAGCGGGGCCATGGCGGCCAGTACGAGGGTGGCTGACAAGGTCGCGGCGCTGCGCATTTGAAGTTCTCCCGGAGCCAAAAGAAAAACGCCGGCATTGGAGCCGGCGTTCATCAGACGCGCTCAGCGCGCGAATCCGCTATTCCTCGTCGTCATCCTCGTCGTCATCGTCATCATCGACGCGGGCGTTGCTGACCTTGCCCTTGCCGCCCTGCACCGGCACGACGACCGGGCGGGTCTTCATCTTGGGACGCGCGTTGAACACGACGATGGTCTTGCCGGTGGCGCGCAGCAGGCCCTGGTCTTCCAGCACCTTCAACACGCGGCCCGCCATTTCGCGCGAGCAGCCGACGAGGCGCGAGAGTTCCTGGCGCGAGACCTTGATCTGCATGCCTTCGGGATGCGTCATCGCATCGGGTTCGCCGCACAGGTCCATGATGGCGTGCGCGACGCGACCGGTGACGTCGACGAAGGCGAGGTCCGAGAGCTTGCGGTTGGTGCGATCGAGGCGCGTGGCGAGTTGCGTCGCGAGTTCGAACACCAGGCCGGGGCTTTCCGCCGCGATCTGGCGGAAGCGCGGATAGGTCATTTCCGCGAGCTCGCAGTGGTTGCGCGTGCGCACCCAGGCGCTGCGCAGCGGCGATTCGTGGAACAGGCCCATCTCGCCGAAGAACTGGCCCTTGTTCAGGTAGGCAAGGACCATTTCATTGCCTTCCTCGTCTTCCACCATCACTTCGACGGAGCCGCTGATGATGTAGTAGAGGACGTCGGGCAGGTCACCGGCATGGATCACCACCGTCTTGGACGGGACGGTCCGAATACGGCAGTAGCTCAGAAAGCGATTGATCGCCGGAATATCGCTGAGGGGTTTGACCGCCTCTTCCATCTGACTCTCCCTTGCTGCTTGCATCTCAACATCCCCCGAACCGCGAACCAGCATTAAGTTGTATTACATAACTTACTGCCGGGGCAATCAAAAGACTACGGGCCTACAGTGACCCGCGTCACAGGGGCTATCAAAAACGGTACGCAGTATGCGTCATCACCCTTGCTGTTTGCCGCATGAGTTCGCGGACCGGGCCGGGCAGGCGCGTACCACCGGCGCTTTGCGCGTGCTGGCCGTGGCCGACTTCGTCATGACGCATGGCTTCCACGATGGCGCGGCTGCGCAGATCGGCATCCGGCAGGAGGTCGAGATGACTCTTCAGATGGCCTTCGACCTGTCGTTCGGTCTCGGCGACGAACCCCAGGCTGGCGCGGTCACCCAGCAATGCCGCGAGAGTTCCGATGCCGAATGAGCCGGCATACCAGAGTGGATTCAGCACGCTCGGGCGGCTGCCCAGCTCCTTGAGCCGGGTCTCGCACCAGGCGAGGTGATCGGTCTCCTCGCGGGCCGCCTGGAGCATGAATTCGCGGACCTCGCCGTCCCGGGCGAACATGGCCTGCGCGTGGTACAGCGCCTGGGCGGCGACCTCGCCGGCGTGATTCACGCGCATCAGCGCGGCGGATTCGCGCTTTTCGTCGGCGGTCAGGGCCGAGTCGCTGGTTTTCTGGGCTTCCCAGGCCGCGGACGGGGCTGGGGCCGGTACCGGCCGGGCGGCCGTGGGGGGCGCGAACAGGGCGCGTAATGCCCGGTCCGCCGCCGAGATAAAGGTGTCCAGAGAGGGGCCCCTCGCCATGGGGGCGCAGTATAACTCTTTAGGGCATCAGGAATTTTGCAAAGGCGAGGGGCGTTGAGTACACTTGCGCCCCTTTTTTCGGGGTCCCGCCCGCGTCCGTCCGATGCGTGGGCCCTTCCGGTGGCTGGAGTTCAGTGATGTCTACTGTTTTTGCGAAGAACGAGACCGTGCGCGGCGACTGGTATGTCGTCGATGCGACCAACAAAGTGCTGGGTCGCCTGTGCACGCAGATCGCGATGCGCCTCAAGGGCAAGCACAAGGCGTCGTTCACGCCGCACGTCGACACCGGCGATCACATCGTCGTGTTGAACGCCGAGAAGATCAAAGTCACTGGCAACAAGCTCGACGACAAGATCTACTGGCATCACACCGGCGCCATCGGTGGCATCAAGTCCATCGCCCTCGGCAAGCTGCTCAAGGAGCATCCCGAGCGCGCCATCGAATTCGCGGTGAAGGGCATGCTCCCCAAGGGCCCGCTCGGCCGCAAGATGTACAAGAAGCTGCATGTGTTCGCGGGCGACAA
>DATEII010000019.1:0-2641 GCA_035279135.1 Steroidobacteraceae bacterium | reverse complement strand
GAAAGAAAAAACGGCTCATGATCTTCCTGGCGCCGGTCGACGCGAACACCAGCGCCTGCCCCGCGCCATCCACGCTGCGCAGCTTCTCGAACATCTCGGGCTTCGGCCGCGCGCGGCGCACGGCGGCTTCGCTGGTCAGGGGGATGATCAGCTGCTCACGTCCCGCCTTGAGCCACAGCGGCTGGAAGCCGATGTCGCCCGATTCCAGGCCTAACAAGCGCGCAATTTCGGCAGCCGAGGATTCCACCAGGCGCGATGTCGATGGCGCCGCGCGCAGGGTCCAGTGATTGCCGTTCGAGGTGACGGGAATGATGCCGGCGCGCATCTCGAGTCCCAGCTGGTCGCCGCCGAGACCCAGCGCGCGGCACACATGGGCGGTGCCGAGCGTCGGATGGCCCGCGAACGGCATCTCGTACGCCGGCGTGAAGATGCGCACCAGCGCGGCCGCGCGCTTGGACGGCAGGATGAACGTGGTCTCCGAGAGATTGAACTGCCGCGCGAGCGCCTGCATCTGCGCGGGATCGAGGCCGCTGCCATCTTCGACCACGGCCAGCGGGTTGCCCGACAGCTTCTCGCCGTTGTTAGTGAATACGTTGAGGATCCGGTAGCGAAGTTCCATGCGGCCGGATTATTCCACACCCTCCGCGGTACGGAGTCCGGGGAAATCCCGGTTACTGTCAGGCCGCCAGGCCCACCGGCTCCGGCGCCGGGGCGCCCTGCGCGATCTGCGCCCACGAGCAGATGGACAGCCGGCCCGCCAGGTCCTCGACGAGCGCGCTGCAGTTCTCCACCCAGTCCCCGTCGTTGCAGTAGAGCACGCCATCGATGGTGCGGATGCCGGGACGATGGATGTGCCCGCAGACGATGCCGTGCAGCCGGCGCTGCAGCGCCGCGTGCGCCGCGGCTTGTTCGTAGGCCTCCACATAACGCACCGCGTTCTTCAGCCGCAGCTTGAGGTAGTTAGCGAACGACCAGTACGGCATGCCGAAATACGCGCCGCATGAGGTTGACGCCGCGGTTCAGGCGCATCGCGAGCTCGTACGCGCCGCCGCCGATGCGCGCCAGCCAGCGGCTGCACTTCACCGCCGCATCGAACTCGTCGCCGTGCATGACCAGCAACTCGCGGCCATCCGCGGTGGAATGCACGTACTTGCGGCGGATCTCGAGGTTGCCGAACACCGAGCCGCAGAACTCGCGCATGTCGTTGTCGTGGTTGCCGGGCACGTAGATCACGCGTGCGCCCTCGCGCGCCTTGCCCAAGATGGCGCGCACCACCTCGTTGTGCTGCTGCGGCCAGTAGAAGTTCTTGCGCAGGCTCCAGAAATCGATGATGTCGCCGACCAGGAACAGATAATCGACTTCGACGCTGGCGAGGAACTGCAGCAACTCCACGGCGCGGCTGTCGCGCGATCCCAGGTGCACGTCGGAGATGAAAACGGACCGCAGCCTGGTCTTTCTCTCGGCACGCATGCTCGCCCCCACGGTGGCTATGAATAGAGTGGGAGCAGTCTGCCCTAGGCTGGTTTCACCTTTATTACCAAGCGCTTACGCGATGGAGCTCCGACCTTTCTTACAGATCGACGAGCATCTTGAACCCGCCATACACCATGCGTTTGCTGTCGAACGGCATGGCCTTCATGTCCGACATCTGCGCGAGCCGCGGATCCTTCATCGCTCGCGCGTTCACGCGATCGCGCTCCTTGCGCGAGCGATACACGATCCACGAGAACCAGACTTCCTCGCCTTTCCTGAGCTTCACGCCAGCGGGAAACGACGTGAGCTTGCCGGCCCTGACGTCCTCGGCCACGCACTCGTGGTAACCGAGCGCGCCGTGATCCATCCACACCTTGCCGGCCTGGGCGGACATCTTCCGGTACTTCTCGCGGTTGCGCTTAGGCACGGGAATCAGGAATCCGTCCACGTAGGGCATCGGTGTCTCCTCAATTCATGCGGCGTCGGATCTCTCGCCGAATTGTAGCTCCGCGAGTCGCGCGTACAACGAGTTGTCGCGCAGCAGCTGCTCGTGTCGCCCGACTCCGACGATGCGACCCCGGTCGATCACGACGATGCGGTCGGAGTTGATGGCCGTGGCCAGCCGGTGCGCGATGACGAGCGTGGTGCGGCCGCGCATGAGTTTCTCGAGTGCGTCCTGGATGAGCCGCTCGCTCTCCGAGTCGAGTGAGCTCGTGGCCTCGTCGAGCAACAGGATGGGCGGATTCTTGAGCATGGCGCGCGCGATCGCGATGCGCTGCTTTTGCCCGCCCGAGAGCCGCGCGCCGCGCTCGCCGAGGAAAGTGTCGTACCCTTCCGGCAGCTTGCGGATGAAATCGTCGGCGGCCGCGGCGCGCGCCGCGGCCTCGATCTCGGCATCGCTGGCTTCCGGTCGCCCATAACGGATGTTCTCGCGCGCCGTGGCACCGAAGATCATGGTCTCCTGCGGCACGAGGCCGATGCGCGCGCGCACCGCCTGCGGATCCGCGAGCGCGATGTCGACACCATCGATGAGGATGCGTCCCGAGGCCGGGTCATAGAACCGCAACAACAGCGAGAACGCGGTGCTTTTGCCCGCGCCCGTAGGACCGACGAACGCCACGGTCTCGCCGGGCGCGATCTCGAGATGGAAATCGTGCAGCGCGCGCAC
>DATEII010000018.1:0-26206 GCA_035279135.1 Steroidobacteraceae bacterium | reverse complement strand
TCGAACATCGCATCGGCGAGAAGCTGCTGACGAAATCCGGACGTACGCTGGTGCCCACCGAGATCGGCAAGCTGGTCTATGGCTATGCCGACGAGATCTTCGGCCTCGGCCGCGAGATGATCGACGCGCTCGAGAACCGGCCGAGCCGCCGCCCGCTGCGCCTCGTCGTGGGCATCGACGACGTGGTGCCCAAGGAGACCGCGCACCGGCTGATCGAGCCGGCGCTGCGCATGGAGCACGCGGTGCGCATCGTGTGCCGCGAAGGCACGCTCGACCGGCTGGCTGCGGATCTCGCCGTGCACGAGATCGACGTGGTGTTGTCCGACGCGGCGCTCACGCCGAGCCTCAACGTGCGCGCCTACAGTCATCACCTCGGCGAGTCGGCGATCACCTGGATGTCCATGCCGCGCATCGCGGCCGCGTTGAAGCGCGGGTTCCCGAAGTCGCTCGATGGCGTGCCCATGTTGTTGCCGACGAGTGACACGGCCGTCCGGCGCGCCATCGACCAGTGGCTCGCGCGGCTCGACATCCATGCGCTCATCGTGGGCGAGTTCGAGGACTACGGTCTGCTGCGGGAATTCGCGCATGCGGGGCACGGGTTGATCCCGGTGCCGGCGTTGCAGGTGGACTACTTCCGCGAGCTCTACGGGCTCAGGCCCATCGGAACCGCCGAAGGCGTGAGCGTGCAGTTCTACGCATTGTCGGTCGAACGCAAGATCAAGCACCCGGCGGTAGCGGCCATCGTGCAGAGCGCGCGCCAGATTTTCGCCGAGCAGACCGCGGGTCGGAAGAAAACCGCGCGGCGCCGAAAGGCTGTTGCCTGACTCGCGAGACAATCTCTACCATCCGGCCTCCATGAAAGAGGGGTCGATGATGCGAGTCCCGTTGAGCCTGTTGCTGTTGCCGCTGTGCGCTGTCGCTGCCGACGATTTCAAACTCAACGCGCAGGAATATTTCGAGCGTCCGGGCATCAACGTGATGTACGGGCAGGACTACTACCCCGAAGGCCACCAGGGCGGGCTCAGCATCCTCATGCACGACGAGCGCGTGGCGTCGAACGGCGACGTGCGGCTCGAGCCATCCCCCGGTCAATGGGCGCCGATCCCGGAGCCGGGCAAGCGCGAGGTCGATGCGTCCACGCAGGAAATCCGCGTGCCGCTGGCCTTCCCGGATCCTGAGCGAAATCGCAAGGGCTTCAATCCGATCGAGTACCCGAACCTCGATCTCGAGTACACGGTGCGCGCGCGCGCCAAAGGCGAATCCATCCTCGTGAGCGTGGACTTCGACGCGCCGGTGCCGCAGGACTGGCAGGGCAAGGTGGGTTTCAACCTCGAGCTCTTCCCGGGGCTGTACTTCGGCAAGTCCTGGCAGCTCGGCAAGAACGACGGTGTGTTCCAGCGTCAGCCCACCGGCCCCGGCGAGATTCCCGTGCTCGCGCGCGGCATGACACTCGAAGTCGCGCCCGAGACCGAGCTCTATCACCTGACCATCGACGTGATCCGCGGTGGCGAGCTCGAGCTCATCGACGGGCGCGGCAACCACAACAACGGCTGGTTCGTGGTGCGTTCGCTCGGCGTCCCGGGCGAAACCAGGAACGCGATCCAGTGGCGCGTGACGCCGCATGCCAAGGCGGGCTGGATGCGTACGCCGGTGATCCAGGTGTCGCAGGTGGGTTACCACCCCGCGCAGCCCAAGCAGGCCATCATCGAGCTCGATCCGCGCGACACGACGCGTGCGAACGTCAAGCTGCAGCGCGTGGGCCTCGCCGGGAACTACAAGACCGTCATCGACCGCAAGCCGGACGAGTGGGGCAAGTTCCTGCGTTACCAGTACCTGCGGCTCGATTTCAGCGAGGTGCAGGAGCCTGGCGTCTACGTGATCCGCTACGGTGATCTCGTCAGCAACCCGTTCCGCATCAACACGCAGGTGTTCGCGCGCGAGGTGTGGCAGCCGACGCTCGAATATTTCCTGCCGGCGCAGATGTGCCACATGAAGGTCATGGAGAAGTACCGCATGTGGCATGGCGCCTGCCATCTGGACGATGCGCGCATGGCGCCCGTGAACCACAACCACTTCGACGGCTACCTGCAGGGGCCGTCCACGCTGACTAACTACCAGCCCGGCGAGCCGGTGCCCGGCCTCGACCATGGTGGCTGGCACGACGCCGGCGACTGGGACATGCGCGTCGAATCGCAGGCCGACACCATCTACGGCCTGGCGCTCGCGTGGGAGCTGTTCCACGTCGACTACGACAACACCAGCATCGACCAGGAGAACCGCGTCACCGAGATCCACCAGCCGGACGGCAAGCCCGACGTGCTGCAGCAGGTCGAGCATGGACTGCTGTCGGTGGTGGGCGGCTACGAATCACTCGGCCGGCTGTATCGCGGCATCATCGAGCCGACGCTGCGCCAGTACGTGTTCCTCGGCGACGGCGCCAACATGACCGACAACGTCGTGTTCGATCCCAGGAAGACACCGGAAGCCGGCGCACCGCCCGTCGGGCTGCCGGGGGCGCCCGATGACCGCTGGGTGTTCACCGAGGAGAACCCGCGCCGCGAACTGCTGACCGCGCAGGCGCTCGCGGCCGGCGCGCGCGTGCTCAAGGGCTACAACGACGATCTCGCGGCCCGGTCGCTCAAGGCGGCGATCGCCATCTACGACCGCGCGAAGCCGCAGGACGAGCTGTCGCGCGTCGGCGCGGCCGCCGAATTGCTGATCAGCACGGGAGATGCGAAATACCGCCAGCTGCTGATCTCGCAGCGCGACGCCATCGCGAAGAACATCGACCACGTGGGCTGGATGGTCGGTCGCACGCTGCCGCTGGTGAAAGACAAGGCGTACACCAGGGCGATTCGTGACGCGGTCGCCGCGTATCGCACCAGGGTCGACGAGCTCGCCAAGGAGACTCCTTATGGCGTGCCCTACAAGCCGGACATCTGGGGCGCGGGCTGGAACATCCAGCGTTTCGGCTGGGACCAGTGGATGCTGCACCTGTCGTTCCCGGACCTGTTCCCGCGCACCTACGCGTTGCAGGCGCTGAGCTTCATCCTCGGCGTGCACCCGGGTTCGAACACCGCGTCCTTCGTATCGGGTGTCGGCGCGAGCTCGCTGACCACGGCCTATGGCTTCAATCGTGCCGACTGGTCATACATCCCGGGTGGCAGCGCGTCGGGCACGGCGCTGATCCGGCCCGACTTCCCCGAGCTCAAGCACTGGCCGTTCTTCTGGCAGCAGACCGAGTACGTGCTCGGCCGCGGCACCACGGACTATCTACTGCTGGTGCTGGCCGCGGACCACGTGCTGAACCAGCCACGACGCGTCAAGTAGCCATGCGCCTGGCGGGGCTGGTCGCGCTGGTTTTCGTGGGGGTCGCGCTCGCGAAGGCGCCGGCGCAGGCCCCGCGAGTGGACCACCACCAGCACCTGCTGAATGCCGGCATGGTGGCGCAGGGCCAGAAGCCCATCGATGCGCGCGTGATGATCGGCATGCTCGACGAGGCGGGAATCCAGCGCGCGGTGTTGCTGTCGAACGCGTTCCGCTACGGCAATCCCAGCGAGGCGCCGCAGCCGGACGAGTACGCGCAGGTGATCGCGGAGAACGACTGGACGGCGCGCGAGGCGGCGCGTTACCCGAAACGGCTGGTCGCGCTCTGCAGCTTCAATCCGCTGAAGTCCTACGCGATCGATGAGCTCAACCGCTGCGCGCGCGATCCGCGTTTCGGCCGTGGCATCAAGCTGCAGCTCGGCTATTCCGACGTGGACCTCGACGATCCGGTGGAGGTAACCCTGCTGCGCCGGGTGTTCCGCGTCGCCAACGCCCATGGCATGGCGCTCGTCGTGCACATGCGCACACGGCGCGCGCGCAACTTCGGCGCCACGCAGGCTTTGACCTTCCTCGACGAACTGCTGGCTGCCGCGCCCGACGTCCCGGTGCAGATCGCGCACTTCTGCGGCGGCGGCGCGCCGAACGACGCAGCCGCGGACCAGGCCCTGGCCGTGTTCACGGCGGCGATTGCCCGCCAGGATCCGCGGGTGCGGAATCTCTACTTCGACCTGGCCCTGGTGATCGACGCGGGCATGGACGCCGTGCGCAGGGCCACGGTCGCGCAGCGCATCCGCGAGATCGGGGTCAACCGGATCCTGTACGGCACCGATGGTGGCGATCCCACCGATCCGCCGCCCAAGACCCAGGTGCAGGTATTGCATTCGCTGCCGATGACGCCCGCCGAGATCCGGACCATCGAATCGAACGTCGCGCCGTACCTGCGCTGACGTTGTGAGAGGATGCGCGGCCATGAAGGCGCCGCAGTTCCTGCTGTCGATGCTCTGCCTGCTGGCCGTCAGGGTGATGGCCGCGCCTCCGGCCACATCGCAACCGCCGCTCAACCAGAAAGTGCGTGAATTCGGGCGCCAGTGGCTCGAGGATTACAACGGCGTCGGCCTGAGCGTCGGCGTCTACGACGCCGGCCGCAGCAGCTTCTACAACTTCGGCTCGACGCAGCTCGACGGCAACCACCCGCCCACCAAGGACACGGTCTACGAGATCGGCTCGATCTCGAAGACGTTCGCGGGGCAACTGCTGGCGCGCGCCGTCGTCGAAGGGCGCGCCACGCTCAACGACGAGGCGGAGAAATACCTCGGCGCGCCGTATCCGAACCTCGCGAACGGTGGCGAGAAGATCCGGCTGGTCCACCTGGCGAATCTCACCTCGCAGCTCGTGGACAACATCCCGGATCTCACGCAGGTGCGCGCGGTGCCCGGGGAACCCATGGCCGCGACGCGCATGAAGGTCATCGCGCGTTACACGAAGGACGAGTTCCTCAAGCAGCTGCACCGCGTGGCGCCGCGGCTGCCGCCGGGCAGCGACCCGGCCCAGTCCAACGTGGCCAGCATGCTGCTCGGCGTGGTGCTCGAAAGCATCTACGCTGAATCCTTCGAGGTGATGCTGGCGCGCGAGATCGAAAAGCCACTGCGCATGGGCAGCGGCACGCAGCCGGACCCCAAACTACTGGCGAAGGGCTACACGCGCGAAGGTGAACCGTTGCCGCCGTTCGTGGCGAAGATCGCCTGGCCCTCGGTGGCGCTGCGTTACAGCACCGACAGCCTGCTGCGCTACGCGTCCTGGCAGCTGGTCGAACGCGACGCTTCGGTGAAGCTCGCGCACCAGCCGACCTGGTTCACGCCCGACCGGCAGCAGTCGGTCGCGATGATCTGGATCGTGTCGGAAACGTCGCGCGGACGGCGACTGCACTATGCGGGCGGGACGTATGGGTTCTCGAGCCTGGTCGAGCTCTACCCGGAGCAGAAGCTCGCGATCGTCGCGCTCTCGAACAAGGCCGCGGAAGGCGCGCAGGATAACCTGCGCGCACTTACCGCGAAGATCGTCGAAGAACTCCGGCCGGAGCCGGTTACGAGCCCGACGCCAGCAGACGTTCCGCCTGCGGGTCGCTGAGCGACTTGGCGGGGGTGAGCTCGGCCTTGCTCGCCACACCCTTGTGGTTCATGTCGATGCGGCCCGAGAAATGGGCACCATCGGCGAGACCGACGCGCGGCGCGAAGATGTTGCCGTTGATCCTGGCGCTCTGGCGCACCGAGACCGACTCGCTGGCATACACGTCGCCATCCACGCGGCCTTCGATGATCACGAACTTCGCGCGGATGTTGCCCTTGACCGACCCTTCCTTGCCGATGCTCAACGAGCGCGTGTGCTCGATCGAGCCTTCGAGCTGGCCCTGGAATTCCAGGTCCTCTTCACCGTAGAGCTCGCCCTTGAAATGCAGCGTCGGTCCCAGCACGCAGGCTGGGCCGTTGTTGGACGGTGCCGGGGCGGCGGGCGGAGGAGCCATCTTGCTTTCGAAGTTCTTGCTCATGTTCTTCTCCGGCTCAGCGGCCCGCGGCGCCGGGGGTGGCGGGTCCTGACGACCCAGCATTCGACTCCATCGTGACTCCGCCATTGAAGTTTGCTCCCTCTGTGATGCTCACGCTGGGCGCGCGCAGATTGCCGCGGACCACAGCCGATTGACTGACCTTGATTGATTTCTTGGCTTGCATGTCGCCCTGCACGCGTCCATCGACGTCGATGACGGCGGCGTTGACCTTGGCGACGACTTCGCCCTTCTGGCCGACGACGATGCGCTGCTGATGCTCGATCGTGCCTTCGATGCGGCCTTCGATCTTGATGTCTTCCGTGGCCTTGAGTTCGCCTTTGAAGCGCAGCGTCGGGCCAAACACCGACATGCGCTCGCTGGATGCATTGCTCATCAGAATCTCCCTGGGGTTGCCGGTGCGCCTGACGAAAGCGCGCCATAGATTGCGCCGCGTGTTATGCCCGAGACCGTGTCGCAGGTCGCAGGCGCGCTTTATTAGTTTGCGACCGCTGCAATATGTAAATGGGGTCAGACCCCATTTGCTAGGAAACGGTGCCGGACCTCACTTGAGACATCAGGGCCAGAGGTCGGCCGTCGGGGTCGACGAAGAACGCCATCCATTCTTCGGTGCCGTCCGCATGACGGTGGATCAGGTGCGGCGCATGCGAAGGTCACGCCGCGCTCCCGCAGGGCGGTGTGCACCGTTCGCCATTCGGCGGGCGTCAGCAGATCGGCATGACGTCGTCGTCCGCGCGGTCGTTTCATGCAGCGGATCGTAGGTCGATGAGCCCCGGATATCCCTACCCGGGTCACGTCGCCCAGGACATATCGACGGCGTCACCGTCCGGCTTCTTCACGCGCACCGGAGACTGGCTGAACACCGCGACCACGTGCAGCGCCTCGGGCCCGGCATTCAGGATCTGGTGCACCTGGTTTGGCGGAATGGTCAGCGTCTGGTTCACGCCGAAGCGCAGCCGGCGACCGTCGCCGAACAACAGGTCGCCGCGACCGCCGAGGCACATGACCACTTCTTCGCAGTCGTGGCTGTGCGGCGGCGTCGAAGAGCCCGACTTCAGTACCTGCTCCCAGATCGAAAGTCGTTTCAGCCCCTGGGCAGACCCGGCGAGCGTAGCGTGCAGGATGCCGGGGAAGGGGGACTGGGTGAGGACGGGGTTCGGTGTGACGTTCATGGCTATCTCCGGGGGCGTCTCGGTGGCGGGGAAGTTTCCGCTTGTGGGTTTGCCGAAAGAATGGCCTTGAGAGTCATCTCATTGAGGAACAATATTCCTCAGTGAACAATGTCCAGCAGGTCGTCGCCTTTGCCACCGCTGCGCGCAACGGCAGCTTCGCGAAGGCCGCACGCGAGCTTTCGCAGACCCCGTCGACCATCGCCAAGAGCATCGGAAGACTCGAAGCCCAACTGGGTGTGCGGCTGTTCAACCGGACCACCCGGCAAGTGAGCCTCACGGCCGACGGCCAGCAATTGTTCGCGCAGTGCCAGCGCATCCTCGACGAGGTGGAGTTGCTCCGCAGTTTCGCCGCGGGCGTGCGCGGCGAGCCGAGCGGGCTGCTGCGCATCGAAGCGCCCGTCACGTACGGCAAGCGCGTGCTCATGCCGGTGCTCGCGAAACTGCTGGAGCGTTATCCGCAGCTGCGCATCGATGCGCGGCTCTCGGACCAGTTCTCCGATGTGATCCGGGAAGGACTGGACGCGGTGATCCGGACCGGTCCGCTGCGCGACTCGCGCCTGGTCTACAAGTTGATTGGCCAGCAATACCTGGTCACCTGCGCGAGCCCGGCCTATCTGTCGCACCACGGCACACCGCGGCACCCCGACGATCTCGCGCAGCACCGCTGCGTGTTGTTCCGCATGCCGAGCACCGGCCGCGACCGCCCCTGGTCGTATCGCGTGGACGGCGTGAACGTGGAAGTCACGCCCGAGTGCCGCCTGCGCCTCGGGGATGGCGAAGCCATGGTGGAAGCGGCGATCGCGGGCATGGGCCTCACCCAGGTGCCGGACTACATGGTGGCCGACGCGCACGGCGCGGGGCGGCTCGTCGAGGTGATGCGTGAATTCCGCGCGCCCGCGTTCCCCATCAACATCGTCTACCCGTCGACCCGCATGGTGCCGCCGCGCGTGCGCGCGCTCATCGATGCGCTGGGCGAACGCGGCGCCGCCAAGCTGCGCATCCGGTTGCCGCGTTAGCTAACTACTGGCGGGCCGGCTAACGTTCCGGCCAGCGCCAGGGCGGCGCATCCAGCATGCCCTGGCCTTCGATCGCAGTTTCGCCGAGCTCCTTGGTCAACGTGATGGTGGTGAAATGCCTGGCTTCCCTGAGCGCGGCGATCATGCGCGAGGCGTGTGACACCACCCAGACCTGCGTGCGCTTCGAAGCTTTCTCGATCAGTCGCGCCAGCGCAGGCAGCAGGTCGGGGTGCAGGCTGGTCTCGGGCTCGTTGAGGATCATCAACGACGGCGGGCGCGGCGTCAGCAGCGCCGCGATCCACAACAAGTATCGCAATGTGCCGTCGGAAAGCTCGGCTGCGCCCAGCGGCCGAAGCAGGCCGTGCTGGGAAAACACCACCGTGAAGCGATCGCCGCATTCGATGCTCACGCGCGCGCCTGGAAATGCATCGTCGACAGCCGCATCGAGCGCCGCGCGGTCACCGATGGCACGGATGGTCTGCAGCGCCGCTGCCAGGTCGCGCCCATCGTGCGCCAGCACGGGCGTGAGCGTGCCGAGCTGCGACTGCCGGGCCGGGGCGTCGGAGTCCGCGCGGAAGTGATCATAGAAGCGCCACGAGCGCACCTCCTCGCGCAGGCTCAGCAGTTCTGGCGCGCGCTCCGGGTCCGACATCGTCGACAGCATGCTTTCGAAGGTCGACAGGTGCGTGCCGATCGTGCGCCATTCGCCATCGTCTCCGCGCAGCTTCACATGCGGGCCGCGGCGCTCGGCCAGCAGGCTCGCGGGACGCAGTGAAGGCGCTGCCCACACGGTTTCGAGTTTGATCTCCGGGTCATTGAAACCCTCGGGTGGCTGCTGCGGCAGGCCGAGATCGATGGCATAGCCCACGTTCTCACCGAGAAAGCCCAGGCGAAGATGGACCGGCTCCTTGCGAGGGCCGCCCTGCACGGGGACCGTGCCCTTCTTCATGCCCCGGGAAATCGACTCGGGACCTGCCCAAAGGATCGAGCCGAAGCCGCCTTCACGCGCCAGCGAGCTCACGATGCCGCCTTGGGCTGCTTCCGCCAGCAGGCGCAGCGCCCGGTAGAGGTTCGACTTGCCGCTGCCGTTCGGACCGGTGATGAGGTTGAGCGCACCCAGCGGCATGACGAGCGAACGGATCGATCGATAGTTCGCGACGGCGAGCGTCTGGAGCGCGGGCATGGCGGGAAAGATTACGCGCGCGGCGGGACTCGCGGCGGCCGATTTTCCGTTAACCCGGTTCCGCCTCCGCTCCCCTTGAACTATCCTCGGTCCCTTCTTCGAAGGGGGTTCCACATGCGTTTCAGTCGGGCGGCCCTGGGCCGCGGAGTGCTCGTTTCACTCGTTCTTTCGTTGTCCGCGGTCGGCTTCGCGTCGGAGCAGCCGCCCACTCTAACTATCGGTTCCACGCTGCCGTCGTTCTCGCTGCCGGGCATCGATGGCAAGACCTACACGGACCAGTCGTTCAAGGATGCGAACATCCTGCTCATCGTGTTCACCTGCGCGCATTGCCCGACGGCGCAGGCCTACCAGGAGCGCATCAAGAAGCTGGTCACCGACTACTCGCCCAAGGGCGTCAAGGTGGTGGCGATCAACCCGAACCACCCGGACTCGGTGCGGCTCGATGAGCTCGCGTACTCGGATCTGTCCGATTCGTTCGACGAGATGAAGGAGCGCGCCAAGCAGGAGAAATTCAACTTCGTCTGGCTGGACGACGGCCCGAAGCAGGAGCTCGGCCACAAGATGGGTCCGGTGGCGACGCCGCACGTGTTCATCTTCGACAAGGCCCGCAAGCTGCGCTTCGAAGGCCGCATCGATGACTCCGAACGTGAATCGACGGCCACGTCCTTCGACACGCGCAACGCGCTCGACGCATTGGTGGCCGGCAAGGAACCGCCCGTGACCTCGACGCGCGTCTTCGGCTGCTCGGTGAAGTGGGCCGACAAGGTGGCCGAGTACGCCAAGTTCAAGGAGCGCTGGGCCGCGGAACCGGTGACGCTCGAAAAAGCTGATGTCGCGACCCTGAAGGCCATCCGCGCCAACCAGGATTCGGGCGGCAAGCTGCGTTTCATCAACGTGTGGGCCACCTGGTGCGGCCCGTGCATCGCGGAGTTCGACGAGCTGGTCGAGCACAACCTGCGCTTCCGCATCCGGCCGTTCGAGATGGTGACCATCGCGGCGGAATTTCCCGACCAGGAAGCCACGGTCAAGGAGTTCCTCACGAAGAAGCACGCTTCGATGAAGAACTACATCCTGGCCAGCGACAAGAAGGACGAATTGTTCGACGCGCTCGACCCGGCCACGGTGTGGAAGGGCGAATTGCCGTACACCATCATCGTCAACGAGAAGGGCGAGGTGGTGTACCGCGAACGCGGCGCGCTGTCGTTCCTCAAGATGCGCCGCGCCATCGTGCCCGAGCTGAATCGCATCAAGCCCTGGGGCGGCTTGAGCCCGATCAAGCCCAACGACCCGCCCAAGACCGCCGCCAACTGAGTAAATGGGGACACTCCCCATTTGCTAGCAAAAGGGGACGGACCTCGGGTCCCGTCCCCTTTTCTTTGCGCAGCAGCGCGCGTGTAATGGGCGGGCGAGGTCCCATGAAACTCACGACGCTGGTTCCCATCATCATTGCCTGCGCCTGCGCGGCGGCTGCTATCTACCTGGGTTCCGAGCTCGCGCACACGCGCGACCAGGTCGCGCAGCTCGAGCAGGCACGTGCCGCCGACGCCGCGCGTATCCGCGAGCTCGAACAGGATCGGCTGCAGGCGGCCGCCGCTCCGCCGCTCGCGACCCGCAACTTCACCGCTGCGTCCGCCGACCCCGCGCCACGCAGCGACCCGCCGCCCCCCGCCGAGCCCGTGAAACCCGCCGGCACCTCCGCGCCACCGCGCTCGCGGCGCGACGTCATCGACGAAACGCCCGAAGGGCAAAACATGCGGCGCCTGCAATCCGAGGTGCGGTTGCGGCGCATGTACGCCGGCATGCCGGCATTGCTCGGGTTGAACGCGAACCAGGCAGACAAACTGTTCAACCTGCTGGCGGACAGCCAGGTAACGATGCGCGAGCAGATCCGCGACAACGACAGCCCCGACAACCGCCGCGCCATCCAGGATGCCGCACGCGCGCAGCGGGACGCCGCCATCGAGGGCTTGTTGGGAGCCGGCAAGGCCGCCGAATTCCAGTCATTCGAGAAGTCGTTGCCGGCGCGCATGCAGGTGAACCGCATCGGCGAGAGCATGGCCGCCGCCAACGTTCCACTCAGCGACGCGCAGCGCGATTCGCTGATCGCGGCCGTGATGCTGGAGCGCGATGCGACGCCGCCGCCCGAGCGGCCGGACGGCAGCGGCCCCGACGATTCGAACTACCAGGCCCGTTACCTCGACTGGCAGGCGGATTTCTCGAGCCGCGTGCAGGCCCGCGTGGAGCCGTTGCTGAGTGCGGACCAGGCCGCGCAATACCGCCAGGCGATCACGGTGCAGAATGCGCGCCGCGCCGAGGCCCGGGCGCGCGCCGAGCGTGGCCGCCAGTCCGCTACCCGCTGATTTCCTGCGTGAACGCGAGAATGACATGACACAAACGTTAGGCCTGGTATCGCTCGTGGTCCGCGACTATGACGAGGCACTGGCGTTCTACGTGGGCAAGCTCAAGTTCACGCTGGTCGAGGACAGCTTCGTTCCCGAGCAGAACAAGCGCTGGGTGGTGGTAGAGCCGCCCGGCGCGGCGGGGCAGGGTGCCAAACTATTGCTGGCCCGCGGATCCAACCCCGAACAGGTCTCGCGCGTCGGGAACCAGACCGGTGGCCGCGTGTTCCTGTTCCTCTACACCGACGACTTCTGGCGCGACTTCGAGGCGTACAAGGCGCTCGGCATCGAATTCGTGCGCGAGCCCAGCGAGGCGCCGTATGGCACCGTCGCCGTCTTCAAGGACCTTTACGGCACGATGTGGGACCTGGTGCAGCTGAAGAGCCCGCCGGCTCGGTAGCCGGCGGGCGTCACGGCTTACTTCGTGGCCTTGCGGGGCTGCGATTCATGGATCTTCGCGAGCGCCTGGTCGAGCGCGGCCGCGAACTTCTCCGGCTGATCGAACATCACGAAGTGGCGCGCCGGTGAGACGGACAACACGTCCAGCTTCTCGATGCCGCCGAGCAGCATGCGGTAGTAGTTGGTCTTGGCCTCCTCGTTGATTCCGATGCGCGCGAAGTCCGCCTCGTAGAACGGCGAGATCTCGACCACGGGCACCTGGATGCCCGGAAGCTTCGGTCGCAGGTCGAGCAACAACAACTGGGCCGCGAAATCGGCCACCGCGCGCGGATCACTACGGCTCGAATATTCCGCAATCCGGCTGGCCGTGGCTTCGTCGATCGCGCCCACGCGTTTCATGTACGTCTGCTGGTAGCCCGCGAACTGCTCGGGTGTCTGGTTCTCGATCTGCGCGCGCGCGTTCTGCGCGAGCGGGCTGCGGTCGCCTGTCATGCCCTCGGTGCCGGGGAAGACCGGCAGGCCGTCGACGGCAATCACGCCGGCGATCCGGTCGGAATGCGTGGTGGCGAAGGAGAGCGCGAGTGTGCCGCCCATGCTGTGACCGATGAGCACGGGATGGTCGAGGTGTTGCTCCTCGATGAGTTTGCCCAGGTCCTGCTGCAAGGACTCCAGCGTGGTGCCGGGCTCGCTCTTGCGCCCGTCGAAGCCCGGCACGGTCACGAGATACACGCTGTGCTGCTTCGCGAGGCGTCCGGCGTCCTGCTTCCAGGTCCAGCTGCCGCTGGCGAGTCCGGGGATGAAGATGAGCGGCGGCCCCTTGCCTTCGAGCCGCTCGACCTCGAGCGCGCCGGCACGGTAGTTAGTGGCCGCGGAGGCGGCGGTGGAGAACGCGGGCATGAGGAGGGCCAGGGCGCTTGCGGCGCCCGCAAAAATCGCAGTTCGCATGGGGATTACTCCGGTAGGAAGATCTTTTCGATGGGCTTGCCGAACAGCTTCGCCAACGCGAATGCCAGGGGCAGGCTCGGGTCGTATTTGCCGGTTTCGATCGCATTGATGGTTTGTCGGGAAACCTCCAGCTTGTCGGCGAGGTCACCCTGGCTCCAGCCACGGTCGGTGCGCAGCTCGCGGACGAGGTTCTTCATCGCGTCACCAGGCAGCGCAGCCCGGCGATCACGGCCCAGGTGCCGCCCATGACGCCCCACACCCAGAACATGCTGAGCCGCGGGAAGCCGGCGGTTTCGAGGAAGCCGTAGGTGAACGTCAGGCCGGCCGTGACCGCGCCCGCGATGGCAAAGCTCTCCAGGCTGCGCAGCCGCACGAACTCGTCCATGCGACCGAACTGGCGCACGATGGCCCAGATGGCGAACAGCAGCGGAATGGCAGGCGAAAGCAGCAGCAGGGTGCGTGCGACGCCCGGCTCCATCGGCCGGCCGATGTGGATCGACCCGATGAGCACCCCGGCGTACACCACCATGGCGGCGCCCAGTTCCAATCGGTACTTCTTCAGTGCTTCACGTTCCCGCATCTCTCGCTCCCAGGGTCGTCTGTAAAGGTTCCTTGACAGGTTAGCGACCGCAACGCGGGCTGTCAAGCATCCTTTACAGACAAGGGTGCTTGACAGCGAAATGGCTGGTTTTCAGGGGCTGGAAGCTGCGGGCAGGGAAGGCCCGCGAGAAGCTAGTCGCGCTTCTGGTGGCTCTGCATGGGGGCCAGGAATTCCTGCGCCTGCGCCGATTCAGCGGTGCGTTCCGCGGGCAGGTCTTCGCAGAACTTCACCCACGACATGCGGCTCTCGATGCCGTATTGCTTCACGAGCTTGACCTGCTCCGGGTCGTCGAGCGAGCCGATGGTCACGTACATGCGCGCACTCGGCGTGTCGTACTTGAATGAGAGGGGCGTACCGCAGGTCGCGCAGAACGCGCGCTTCGCGAGGCTCGAGCTCGCGAAGAAACTCGGCGTGCCGCGCGTCCACGCGAAGTTCTCGGGCTGCCCGCCGGCCAGTGAGGCGAAGATGCCGCCGGTGGCCCGTTGGCACATGCGGCAATGGCAGACGTGGGCGTTTTCGAGCGGCGCATAGAACGCGTAACGCACCGCGCCGCACTGGCAGCCGCCGGTGGCCACGGGTTTACGCGACCCGGCCGCGCTCACTGGAAGGTGTTGCACTCATCGACGGAGCCGCTCGAGTAGCCGCGTCGGAACGACTGCTGGCGCTGCGCCGCCGAGCCGTGCGTGAACGACTCCTGGTTGACGTGGCCCTGCACGCGTTTCTGGATGGTGTCATCGCCCACCGAGGCGGCCGCATTGAGGGCTTCGTCGATGTCGCCGGCTTCCACGAGTTGCCGCGCCGTGTCCGCGTGGTGCGCCCAGATGCCGGCAAAGCAGTCCGCCTGCAGCTCGACGCGCACCTGGATGGCGTTGGCTTCGGCTTCGGAGCTGCGCTCCTGTGCGGCACGCGCCTTCTCCAGCGTGCCTAACAGGTTCTGCACGTGGTGGCCGACCTCGTGTGCGATCACGTAGGCCCTGGCGAAATCGCCCTGCGCCGCGAATTCGGTTTCGAGCTGGCGGAAGAACGCGAGGTCGATGTACACGTTGCGGTCGTTGGGACAGTAGAAAGGGCCCGCGGCCGAGGTGGCGGTACCGCAGCCGGTGTTGATGCCACGATCGAAGAGCGAGAGGTAGGGCGGCGGATATTCGCGGCCGGCCTGCGAGAAGATCGCGGTCCAGGTTTCCTCGGTGTCGCCGAGCACGTGCGAGACGAACTGCCCGGACTCGTCGCTGGGCGCGCCAGCCTCGACCGGCGCTTCGCTCGTGGGTGCGGAGCCGGCGCCGCTGAACAGGCTCATGACCAGCTGCGGCCCGCCGACGAAGTACGCGATGACCGCGAGCACGATGCCGCCGAGACCCAGCCGGAGGCCACCGCCGCCACCGGTGGCACGGCCTCGATAGTCCCGGACGTTCTGACTCTCCCGACTCTGACGCCAGCGCATGGCCGGGATGTTAGCAGACGACGTCGCGTATCATCCCGGCCTCGTGAAGTCCGGCCTGCCCATCGACGAGGTCCTCCCCGAATTGCGCGCGGCGCTGCGGCGCGCGCGAAATGCGGTGGTCGAAGCGCCGCCCGGCGCAGGCAAAAGCACCGTAGTTCCGATTGCACTGCTCGACGAACCATGGTTGCGCGGCGGCAAACTGCTGATGCTCGAGCCGCGTCGCCTCGCGACGCGTGCCGTGGCCACGCGCATGGCGGCCACGCTCGGTGAAAACGTGGGCGAAACCGTGGGTTACCGCATGCGCCTGGAAACCCGCGTCAGCCGGCGCACGCGCATCGAGGTGGTCACCGAGGGCGTGTTCACGCGCATGTTGCAGAGCGATCCGGCGCTCGAAGGTGTGGGCGCGGTGCTGTTCGACGAGTTCCACGAGCGCAGCCTGCATGCGGACACGGGCCTGGCGTTCGCCCTGGATTCGCAGGAGAACCTCTCGCCCGAGCTGCGCCTGCTGGTGATGTCGGCCACGCTCGATGGCGAGGGCGTGGCGAAGTTGTTAGGGCACGCGCCGCGCGTCACTGCGGCGGGTCGCATGTTCCCGGTGGATATCCACCATGTCGGCAGCGGCATGCCGCTGCTGCCGGGCGGACGCGAGGAACCGTTGCTCACGGTGTTGCGCGTCATCAAGCGTGCACTGGCGGAAGCCGAAGGAGACATGCTGGTGTTCCTGCCGGGTGCCGGCGAGATCCGCCGCGCGCAGGGCATGCTGGGAGACGCGGGATCGCACGTCGACGTGCTGCCGTTGTATGGCGAGCTCGCGGGCGGCGAGCAGGATGCCGCGCTGAGGCCCGCGAAGGCGGGGCGCCGCAAGATCGTGCTGGCCACCAACATCGCCGAGACCAGCCTGACCATCGACGGCGTGCGCATCGTGGTGGACGCCGGCCTCGAACGGCGCAGCCTGTTCGATCCCGCGAGCGGCATGAACCGACTCGAGCTGCAGCGCATCTCGCGCGCGTCCGCGGAGCAACGCGCGGGCCGTGCCGGCCGCACAGCGCCGGGCGTCTGCTACCGGTTGTGGGGCGAGGGTGCGGAGCGGAGTCTCGCGGCCTTTGCGCCGCCGGAAGTGTGCGTGTCGGACCTCGCGCCGCTCGCGCTGGACCTCGCGGTCTGGGGCACGGACGCCGACCACCTGCGCTGGCTGGATCCGCCACCGGCGGCCACGCTCGCGAGCTCGCGTGACCTGTTGACGCGCCTGGGCGCGCTGGATGCGGCGGGCAAGGTCACTGCGCATGGTCGCGCGATGCAGGAATTCCCGGCGCACCCGCGCCTGGCGCACATGTTGTTGAAGTCGCGTGAGCTCGGTGCGGCATCACTGGGCGCGGAGCTCGCGGCGCTGCTTTCCGATCGCGACATCCTGCGCGCGGGCGGCGGCCCACGCGACAGCGACATACGCACGCGACTGGAGGCTCTACATCGCGGCGGCGTGGATCGCGGTACGCTCGATCGCGTGCGCCGTGCGCAGCGCGCCTTCGAGCAGCAGCTGGGCGCCGATACGCGCAGCCCGGATATCGACGCAGGCGTGCTGCTCGGCATGGCCTACCCGGACCGCATCGCGCGCAGGCGCGCGGGCGGCGAGGCGCGTTACCAGCTCGCCAATGGCCGGGGCGCGATGTTTTCCGGCAGCGAATCGATCGCGCGCGAAGAGCTCATCGTCGCGGTCGACCTCGACGATCGCGAGCGCGAAGCGCGCATCCAGCTGGCGGCGCCGCTGGCCAAGCAGGACCTGCTGGACCATTTCTCCGGCCAGCTGGCACGCGCCGACGAGCTCGCCTGGGACGAACGCATCGAGGCCGTCATCGCGCGGCGCGTCCTGCGTTTCGGCGAGCTGATCATCGAGGAAAAGCCTCTGGCCGATGTACCGCGCGACGCGGCCACGGCGGCCATGCTGGACGGGGTGCGCGCGCTCGGCCTGGAGGCGCTGCCCTGGGACGACGAGTCGCGCGATTTCCTCGCGCGCGCCGAGTTCGTGCGCGGACTCGGCCGCAGCGATCTGCCCGGCTGGCCTGACTACTCGATGACGGCGCTGGCCGGCGACCTCGGCTGGCTCGAGCCATTCCTCGACGGCATCACGCGCCGCTCGACGCTGTCGCGCGTGCCATTGCTGGACGCACTGCGTTCGCGGCTGACCTATGACCAGCAGCGCCGTCTCGACGAGCTCGCGCCCACGCACATCGGGCTGCCGACGGGCACGCGTACCAGGATCGATTACGCAAGCGACAACGCGCCCATCGCCTCGATGCGCATGCAGGAAGTATTCGGCCTGGCGGCGACGCCGCGCATCGGCGGCGGTGCGGTTCCCGTGACCTTCGAACTACTCTCGCCGGCGCGTCGCCCGCTGCAGGTGACGCGGGACCTCGCAAGTTTCTGGCGCAATGCCTACGTCGAGGTTCGAAAGGACATGCGCGGCCGGTATCCGCGCCACTACTGGCCGGAGGATCCGCTGCAGGCGGAGCCGACACGCCGCGCCAAGCCGCGCGGCTGATAAGATGCGGCGGCGAGACAAGAAGACCGCCCCGGGGAGCCCGAATGAACCAGTCCGCCGATCGCAAAGGTTTGCGCGAAAACCTGCCGCTGGCGCCCCAACGCGAGCTTTACTTCCGCTGGCGCGGCAACGAGATTTCGCGCGTCGAGGGGTTCACGGATGCCGTGTTCGCGTTCGCGGTCACGCTGCTCGTGGTCGCGCTCGAAGTGCCGCACACCTTCGAAGGCCTGCTCGACGTGCTGCGCGGTTTCCCGGCCTTCATCATCTGCTTCACCATCCTCATGACTTTCTGGAATGCGCACTTCCGTTACCACCGGCGCTACGGTCTGGAGGACGCCTTTTCACGGGTCATGACCATGGCCATCCTGGTGCTGGTGCTGTTCTTCGTCTATCCACTCAAGTACCTGTTCACGATGCTGACCGTGAATCTGTTCGGCATGCACATGCACGACGCGCCACAGCTCCAGTCGGCCATGCAGGTCGACGTGCTGTACACCATCTATGGTCTTGGCTTCGCGGGAGTCTGGAGCCTGTACGCACTGCTGTATTGGCACGCGCTGCGCCGCCGAGCGGCGCTGGGGCTCAGCGAGGTCGAAATCCTGCTCACGCGCGCGGATCTCACCGCGAACTTCATCTATGTCGGCGTGTGCCTGCTGTCGGTGCTGCTGGCGTGGACCGTGAAAGACCCGGCGATTCCCGGCCTCATCTACTTCCTGCTGGGCCCGCTGCACGCCTTCGCCGGCCGGCGCTTCGGAAAGAAGGCCGAGGCGTTGGCCACGCTCAAACCCGTATGACGACCTTGCCGAACAACGTGCCGGAATCCATGTAGTCGTACGCGGCCGGCGCATCGTCGAACTCGAACACCCGGTCGATGGCCGGCTTGAAGCGGTGGCTGTCGAGGAAGGCGTTCAGCGCCTCGAAATCGGCGCGTGATCCCACGTAGATACCCGAGGCCGTCACGTTGCGGCCCATGAGCGCATGCGCGGGGATCTCGCCACCGAACTCGGTGAGGCCGCCGATCAGCGCGACGTGGCCACCGAAGGACAACGATGCCAGCGTCTTCCCGAGCGTCTGTTTGCCACCGACTTCCAGCGACTGCTGGACGCCGCCGTTCGTCGCGGTGAGCACGGCCTTTTCCCACTCGGGCGTGGTCTTGTAGTTGATGGTCGCGGTCGCGCCGAGCTTCTGCGCGCGCGCCAGCTTTTCATCGGAGGAGCTGGTGATCACGGCCTTTGCACCGAGTGCCTGCGCGAGTTGCAACCCGAGAATGGAGACGCCACCGGTTCCCTGCAGCAGCACGAAATCGCCCGGCTGCGTGCGGCCGCGCGTGACGAGCCCGTTCCACGCGGTGACGCCCGCGCAAGGCAGCGTCGCGGCTTCCTCGAAACTCAGGTGCTTCGGAATCCTGACCAGTCCGTCTTCATGCAGCGTCACGTACTGCGACAACATGCCGTCGACCGCGCCACCCAGTGCGGACGCGAAATGCTCGGGCCTGAACCTGCCCTCGAGCCATTTCTGGAAAAAGATCGCAGCGACGCGGTCACCCGCTGCGAAGCGCGTGGTCCGGGCACCCACCGCGACCACCTCGCCCGCGCCATCGGACAGCGGCACGAGGGCGGGCGGCATCGACCCGGGATACCGGCCGAGCTTGACGTAGACGTCGCGTCGATTCAGCGAGGTCGCGCGCACGCGTACCAGCACCTCGTGCTCGCCGGGATCGCGAACCGGCACCTCGACCCGCTGCAGCTCAGGCGCGGCATCACCGGTTCTCTGCAGCTGGTAGGTAGTCTGGGACGACACGCGACACCTCCGCACTCTGGGCCGGAGGCGAGTCTAACGCGCCGGCTACAGGTTGCGCGCGCGTGAGCGCGCGTCCTCGTAGGCGCGCTGCACGTCATTTCGCTGATATGCGAGTTCGCCCAGGCGGAACGCGAGCGCGAGGCGTTCCTTCTTCTCGACATCCTCGTCATCGAGGCGGGCATTGATGTCGCCCATCTCGCCCTCGATGGCGGCCAGCGAGCTGGCGAGGCGGTTGACCTCGAGACCCTGCTCGTAGGCGTTCACGAGTCGGTCCTGGTCGTAGTTGCGGCAGATGGCCACGTCGAAGCCGCCGCCGTATTCGCCGAGCTGGTAGGCGCGGTACGGAACGCAGAAGCGATCCAGGCCCTGTTCGCGGCCGTGCAGCCACGCGCCGCGATCGGGCGCCACGTTCACTTTCGCGCAGGCCTTGGAATGCTGGATCAGGTATTCCTCGGGGCGGCCATTGGCGCCGTCGCGAATGCCGACGTCTTCCCAGTTCGCGGCGAGACATTCGTTCCTGGACATGCTGGCGCAGCCACCGAGCGAGGCGAGCAGCGCGAGCGCCGTGAAAACCCGGAAGAGAGACCTGCTGTTCATGGCTGCCAGTTTCTGGCAGCCCCATTGAACGCCGGCTGAACCGCCTCAGCCGACTAACAATGTCAAACCGGCGCGCCGTCCTCGCGTTCGACGGCGAGCAGCGTCGCGCGTGCCGGCAGGCCATTGCCATCCGGCCAGTGGCTGCGCGGCTTCTCGATGCTGCCGCCTTCGCCCGGATGCTGGATCGCGAGGAACAAGGTGCGTCCGTCAGGCGTGAACTCGCAGCCGCAGACCTCGCAGCCCACCGGGCCACTCGCGAGCTGCTGCAGCAGGCCGCGCGTCGGGCCGCTGGTGGGCATCACGAAGCAGCCGTTGTTGGGCCGGCCGTGATCGTCGGTGTCGGTGACGATCCACAGGCGTCCCTGCGGATCGATGCCGAGATTGTCGGGGCAGTGCACGCGCGTCTGGTCGGCGCGATTCGGGTAACCGGCGAAATACGTGTCCGTGGCGCCCACCTTGCCGGGCGCGAGATCCTTCGCGTCGACGAGGTAGCGGCCTTCGGCCGGATCGCCGGCCAGCAGGAACACGTCCCAGCGAAAACGCGTGGCGGTCGCGTCGTCGCCATCCTCGGTGATCTCGATGATGTGGCCGGAGCGGTTGTCGGGACGCGGATTCGCGGCGTTGACGCCGGTGTCCACTTCGCGTCCGCTCCAGTGATCCTCGTCGCCCGCCACGCCGCGATCCTCGGACTTGGTGCAGGCGATGTAGATGCGGCCCGTGAGCGGGCTGGGCTCGACGTCCTCGGGCCGGTCCATGGGCGTGGCGCCTGACAAGTCGGCGGCCGCGCGCGGCTTGATGACCACGTCGCCCTGGTTGCCGAAGCCGGCGCGCGAGTTCAGCGGCCCCTTCTCGTCCTGCACCAGCGGCAGCCATTCGCCCGTGCCATCCGCGTCGAAGCGCGCGGCGTACAACGTGCCGTGGTCGAGCAGGTCGCGGTTCGCGGCAGGATTCTTCGCATCGAAGCGATCGCGCGTCACGAACTTGTAGATGTATTCGAATTTCTCGTCGTCGCCCATGTAGGCGGCCACGTGGCCAGTCTTGCCGACGATGGTGTTCGCGCCCTCGTGCTGGAAGCGGCCGAGCGCGGTGCGCTTGCGCGGCACGGAAGTCGGATCGTGCGGATCGATCTCCACCATCCAGCCGAAGCGCATCGGCTCGTTGGGTTCCTGCCGCATGTCGAAGCGCGCATCCTGGTAGTCCCAGCCGTAGAAGCTGTTTTCGCGGAACGGGAAGCGGCGCATCGCGTCGACCCACGCGGAGTCCTTCGTGGCGGCATGTACGCTGCGCGAGCCGGAGAAATAGTCGTCGATGTTTTCTTCGGACGTGAGATAGGTGCCCCAGGGCGTTTTGCCCGCCGAGCAGTTGGCAAACGTGCCGAAGACCTTCGTGCCTTCGGGATCCGCGCGCGTGCGCATCAGCGCGTGGCCACGCGCCGGTCCCGAGATTTCCATCGGCGTGAGCGCGGTGACGCGGCGCGTGAAACGCGAGCGCATGTCGCGCGTCCAGCCTTTGCGGTCGCGGTGCAGCTCGACGACGGACACGCCATGCGCGGCCTGCATGAACTTCGTGGCGAGCGGATGCTGCTCCATCCAGGCTTTGCGTGCTTCGGCCTTCATGCCCACGCCGCCATGTCCCTGGAACACCAGCTCGGCGCTGAAGTATTCGTGGTTCACGCAGACCAGGCCCTGCGCGGCACGGCCCTGGACTAGTGGAAAGTACTGCACGGCATCGCAGTTGGTGCCGAACTGCCGGTTCTGCGCGTCGATCGCGCCCGCGCTCAGCCAGTCGGTGTTCGTCATGCGGTGCGTGTCGAAATCCGGAGTGCCGGTCACGAGGCTGTCACCCCAGCGGGCGACCACGTGATAGCGATAGCCGTCGGCAATCACGAAGGCGTCTTCGTTTTGCGGCGTGATGCCCTTGAACGCGCTCGTGCGCGATCGGGGTGCGCCGGCGGCTTCTGCCGTCGGAATACGCGCACAGGCCGCGAGGCCCGCGCTCGCGGCCGCGGTGGAGAGCAGCGAGCGACGCGAGAGGCGTGCCGCGAGAATCGCATCGAAGGAGGGCCGTTTCATGGCCGCGCATGCTAACGTGCGGACCCCTGCGCGCCTAGCGCGCCACCACCTCCTGGACATTACAAATGCGTCACGGCTCTCCGGTGCTTTTCACGGTGGCAATCGTCACGTCGTTCGCGCTCGCGGCCTGCGCTCGCGGCGATGCGGCGCCGGCGCAGCAGCCCGCCACGACTGCGGCCGCCGCGCCACAGGCCGATCTTGCGAGCGTGCATGCCGACGCGCCCGGCATCGCGTGGTTCAAGGGCGACGTGGATGCGGCGTTCAAATCCGCGAAGGCGTCTAACAAGCCGGTGCTGTTGTACTGGGGCGCGCAGTGGTGCCCGCCGTGCAAGCAGCTCAAGTCCGCGGTGTTCAGCCGGCCGGATTTCATCGAGAAGTCGAAGTTGTTCGTGGCCGTGTATCTCGACGGCGATCTGCCGGACGCGCAGAAATGGGGTGACGTGTTCCGCGTGACGGGATATCCGACCGTCGTGGTCCTGAAGCCCGATCGCACGGAGATCACGCGTATCGCGGGCAACATGGACCTGTCGCTGTATGCGCGCGTGCTCGATGACGCACTCGGCGACGTGAACCCGGTCAAGGACGTGCTGGCGCTCGTCAACAAGGGTGCGCCGCTCAAGGCTGCCGATTGCCGACGGCTCGCGTACCACGCGTTCGATCTCGACGACGAGGGCCTGTTCGATTCGAAGACACTGCTGAACGCATTCGAGAACGCGGCCCGGCTGTGCCCGACAGACCTCGCCAAGGAACATGGGCGCTTCTACATCCTGGCGGCGGCCGAAGCCGCGGGCCAGCAGGCCGAGGCAATCGAGAAGGGCGGCAAGCCGGACAAGCAACTCACGGTGCTCATCGTCCGCGTGCACGAGCTGCTCGCCGACAAGCCGCTGGCCATGGCGAATGCCGATGCGCTGCGCGGGTTGCCGAAGTCGTTCTACCTCGCCGCGCGCCGGGCGTTGCCGCAGATCGCCCCCGACCTGCGTACGCGCGTGATGGCCGTCGCGGACGCCACCACGGCAAACCCGCAATTCGCACCGGCCGACCAGCTCGCGGCGCAGCTCATGAAGATCCGCGTGGCGCAGGCCTATTCGCCCGATGGCAAGGTGCCCACCGACGTGCGCACCGTCGCGTTGCAGACTGCCACGAAGATGCTGAACGTGAAGCAGGAGCCGTATGTACGCGCCGGCGTCGTGAATTCCGCGATCAACATCTACATCGCGCTCGACGACTGGGTGCGCGCGCGTGATCTGCTCGCGCTCGAGGCCTCGACCTCGAACACGCCTCACTACTACATCGGCGACCTGGCCGACGCCGAGGAGCATCTCGGCAACAACGCGCGCGCGCTCGAGCTGCTCGCCGAGGCCTATCAGAAGGCGCGCGGCCCGGCGTCGCGATTTCAGTGGGGCTACCAGTATCTCGATGGCCTGCTGCGGCTCGCGCCCAACGACACGGCCAAGATCGAGAAGGTGGGGCTCGAGGTGATCCGCGAGCTCGACGGACCCAACCGGATCCATCGTCGCACGCTGTCGCGGCTCGACCGGCTCGACAAGGGGCTGCGCGAGTGGAACAACACGCCGCAACGCGCCGCCGTGGTTGCGAAGTTCCGTGCCCAGGTGGCGCAGGCCTGCGCGAAGTCGCCCGGAGACCTGCAGACCGAGTCGGGCTGCCGCAGTTTCGGCGGGACCGTCGCCGCGAAGACGTGAGCGACATCGACTGGATCGTCGCGATCCACGAAGCTGGCCACGCCGTCGCGGCGATCCGCGCCGGCCTGGTGTTCGACCAGGTGTCGGTGCTGCCCGATGAATCACTCGAGATCGACGGCGCCCTCTACTGGCAGGAATCTGACATCGAGATCGTGATGGCGCCCGAGCTGCTCGCCGTCGTGCTGCTTGCGGGTCCCTGCGCGGAGGCACGCGAGCGTGGCCTGCGCGCCGATCGCATGTTCGATGGCGTGGCCGCGACGCAGGATCGCGAGGCCATGGCGGTGTTGGGCCTGAGCGACCAGCAGTTCATCGCGGCCACGAAGGAAGCGCTGGCGCTGGTCGAGCGCGACTGGGCCTTGATCGAGCAGGTGGCCGAGGGCCTGGCGGACAACGAGAGGCTGGACTACGAAGAGGTCGAGTCCCTCGTGCATGCCGCGGAAAGTTAGGCCGCGGCTATTCTTCTTTCTTGGGTCGGCGCGCGTTGGTACGCGAGGCCGTGTTCACGGGTCGGCCACGTTTGGCGAGCGCCTCTCGCAACAGCCACTCGATCTGGCCGTTCGTGCTGCGCAGCTCCTGCGCCGCGAGCGCCTCGATCGCGGCCGCGACGGCCGGATCGAGGCGCAGCAGGAACGCCTTGCGATTTGGAGGCTCGCTCAAGCCATGCCCTTATGAATAGAGCGTGCCCGCGTTGATGACGGGCTGCGCTTCGGTTTCCGCGCACAGCACGACCAGCAGGTTGGACACCATGGCCGCGCGGCGCTCGGAATCGAGCTCCACCACGCCGCGCTCGGTGAGGCCCTGCAGCGCCATCTCCACCATGCTGACCGCGCCCTGCACGATCTGCTTGCGCGCGCTGATCACCGCCTCGGCCTGCTGTCGTCGCAACATGGCACCGGCGATTTCCGGCGCGTAGGCGAGATGGGTCAGGCGCGCGTCCTCGACGTACAGGCCGGCCTTCTCGAACCGCTCCTGCAGCTCGCGCTTGAGGCGCGAGATGATCTCGTCGCCGCCGGCTCGCAAGGTCAGCGTGCTGTCGGCGTCGTCGATGTGGTCGTACGAGTACTCGTTGGCGAGGTGACGCAGCGCGGCTTCCGCCTGGATGGGCACGTACTGTTCGTAGTGATCGATGTCGAGCACGGCACGCGCCGTGTCGCTCACGCGCCAGACCACCGCGGCCGCGATCTCGATCGGGTTGCCGCGCTTGTCGTTCACCTTCAGCTTCTCGCTGTTGAAGTTGCGCAGGCGCAGGGACACCTTGGTCTTGTTGAAGAACGGGTTCGCCCAACGCAGGCCCGTGGAATAGTCCGTGCCGCGGTAATCACCGAAGAGCATGAGCAGGGCCGACTGGTTGGGCTGCAGCATGTACATGCCCTTCGCGAGGAAGAAGAACGCGATGAGCGCGATGACGGCGAACACCGGGATGCGCGCGAAGATGAAGAAGGGAATGGCGAGCAGTGACAGGAACATGAGCAGCAGCGCCACGTATCCGCTCGAGCTTTTGATTTCGACTTCTTCGGTTCCGGAACCAGCAGGGGCAGGCGTATTCATTTTCATCTCCCAGGTGCAGGTTGTTGCACCGTGGGTCTGATACTAGAGTGATATCACTCTGGCTGCAAGGAATTTCAGGTGGCCGTGTACAATGCGCGCCGGTTGGGCCTGTAGCACAGCGGTTAGTGCAGGGGACTCATCTATAAATAGGTGCCTGCGCGGGGAAACCTGCGCAGTGGACGGGATGAATTCAGGGAACCCTTCGCCACACATATATATGTGTGTGTGGCATGGCGATCCTGAGCCAAGCCGGGGCTGCAGTCCCGGAAGGTGCAGAGACTACCTGGGGGCTTCAGTGCCCTTGATGACAGGCTAGAGCGTCCCGCACCCCACCCCGGGTAGTTAGATACCGGGAGGGTGAAGAGATAGTCCACGCGGAAGGGAAACCTTTCGAAACACGTGAATCCCTTGGTCCTTGGTTCGAATCCAAGCAGGCCCACCAATCCTCGAGTCAGTCGCTTCAGCGTGCGCTTGGAGGCGAAGATTGGCCGTTCGGCCAACGTTCGCTCGGGCGGTAGGCATAGTTAGGCCGGTAGGCTCGGCTGCGGTTTCATACCCGCCCGTGCGATGTCGCCGAATCGCCCTGAGGGCACGGGTCGTGGGAGACCACCCGCAACAATCCGGTCTCCATTGAGCATCGCGACTGTCTGGGACAACGGCCAGGTGGCCGATCTCAATACGCTCATCCATCCCGATGACCCGCTTCGGGCTTTCGTATCGCTGACGACGGCCACCTTGATCAACGATCGCGGCGAAATCGCGGCGCGGGGTACGGATTCGCGCACGGTGGGGCTGAGCTACTACTTCCTGAAACCGGTGCGCGGTCCCTGAGATTGCGGACGGCGCCCAGCGGAGAGGAGTCAGAGGAATTCGTTGAACAGGTAGTACACGTGGTCCACGAGCTTGTGGA
>DATEII010000017.1:0-13604 GCA_035279135.1 Steroidobacteraceae bacterium | reverse complement strand
TCGCCGAGCTGGAGCGCGCGGGCTGGCAGAACGAAGGCGCCAGCGGTGGCATGGTGTTTGTTAGGCGTGCCCATGAGCGGCGACTGTTAGCGGTACACGAACACGACCCGCACGAGCCGATTCCGCCCGGCCACGGCGCGCCGGCGGGCCGCTGCCTGACCTGCGAATAGCTCTCATGCGCGCGCGGCGCCGCGAGACAGTGGCGCCGCGCGCGTGAACAGGATAGTTTCGCGCGCGATGGATTCGCTTATCGTCTACACAGGACGTGCAGGTGACCGAAACACACGCGGCACCAAGGGAGCGCAAATGCTGGGCCATTCGCTGGCCCGGCGTTTCAACCTGCCCACCACGGTCGTCAGCACTCCGCAGCCACCGCTGAGCAGCACGCTCTGGGATGAACAGCTCTCGGCGGCGCGCGAAGACCTGCATACGCTGGCGGATACCTTGTCGACGCACATCGGGCGCGGCGAACGCTGCGTGAGCGCGCTCGGCCGCTGCGCGGCCGGCCTCGCGACCATCCCGGTGGTGGCGCGCCATCATCCGAATGCCTGCATCGTGTGGTTCGACGCGCACGGCGATTCGAACCTGCCGAGCTCCAACGCCGTGCCGTATCTTGGCGGCATGGTGATCACCGGCGCCGCGGGGCACTGGGACAGTGGCCTGGGCAGCGGCCTGTCGATGTCCAACGTGGTCCTGGTCGGCGCGCGCGACCTCGATCCCCACGAAAAGCAGCTCATCGCAAGCGGCGTGCTCAACGTGGTGGTGCCCGGACCGCGGCTGGTGGAGCGCCTGTCGGCCGCCGTCGGCAATCGCGATGTCTATGTGCACCTCGATTGCGACGTGCTCGAACCCGGCCTCGTGCCGCTCGAATACCAGGTGCCCGGCGGCCTCTCATTCGAAGAGCTGCGCGCCTGCGCGGCCGAGCTCGGCAAGCGGCGCATCCTCGGCGTCGAGATCGCGGAGTTCGAAGCCGAATGGCTGGACGGACGCCCGGGCAGCCCGGAACGACTCGTGGACGCGCTCACGCCGTTGATGAGCTAGCAGGTACACTGCCCTGCGATGAAATTTCCGATCCCGATGATGCTGGGTGTGGCTTACGGCCTCTCCGAAGTGGGCCTCGGCCTGCTGAAACGCTCGCGTGACGACAGTGTGGACGCCGATGACTCCTCGCTGCGCATGCTCTGGATCACCATCATGATCGCCGTGACCGCGGGCATCCTCGCCTCCTCGCGCATGCCCGGCGGCGCGATCGCGAACCGCGCCGTTTTCTGGACGGGATGTGCGCTGTTTGGCCTGGGACTGGCGCTGCGCTGGTACTCCATCATGTATCTCGGCCGCTTCTTCACCGTGAACGTGGCGATCCACTCGCGCCATGAAGTCATCGACACCGGCCCCTATCGACTGATCCGGCATCCCTCGTATGCCGGCGCGCTGCTCGCTTTCCTCGGCCTCGCGCTGTGCCTGGCGAACTGGTGGTCACTGGCATTGA
Source organism: Steroidobacteraceae bacterium (assembly GCA_035279135.1). GTDB lineage: Bacteria > Pseudomonadota > Gammaproteobacteria > Steroidobacterales > Steroidobacteraceae > CADEED01. The sequence continues at coordinate 12,115 of DATEII010000017.1, read as the reverse complement.
TCATGCTGCCCATCCTCTGGGCCTTCGGCCGGCGCATGAGTCTCGAAGAATCCGCATTGGCCAACGCGCTCGGCGCCCCGTACGTGAAGTACATGGGCCGCACCAAGCGCCTGGCACCCTTCATCTACTGAACTACCCCACGATGAACCACCGACGACTCGCGGCCGTGGCCGCCTGTGCGCTGCTCCTTTCCAGCGTCGCCTCCGCCTACGACAACTTCCGCGTCGCCGTGTATTGCCGCGCGCAGGAAGTGCAGAAGATGGCCGATCCGAAGTGGCTGGAAGACAGCTGGAATGCCGTCTCGCGCGAGGTGCACGTCGACAAGATCTACATCGAGACGCATCGGGATCGCATCCTGATCGACGATGCCACGCTCGAGGCCGCGAAGAAGTTCTTCACGGACCGTGGCGTGGCAGTGGCCGGCGGCATCACGTTCACGGTGAGCGAGCCGAACCGGTTCGAGACGTTTTCGTATTCGGATCCCACGCATCGCAAGGCCGTGCAGCAGATCGCCGAACATACGGCGCGCCATTTCGACGAGTTCATCCTCGACGACTTCTTCTTCACGAGCACGAAGTCCGACTTCGACGTGAAGGCCAAAGGCACGCGCAGCTGGACCGACTACCGCCTCGCCGTCATGGAAGACGCCGCGAAGAACCTGGTGATCGGCCCCGCCAAGCGCGTGAACCCGAAGGTGAAGGTGGTCATCAAGTACCCGAACTGGTACGACCATTTCCCCGCGCTCGGCTTCAACCTGGCGCGCGGCCCGCAGCTGTTCGACGGCATCTACACGGGCACCGAGACGCGCGATGCGGTGCGCAGCGCGCAGCACCTGCAGCCCTATCTCGGCTACAACATCATGCGCTACTTCCAGAACATCACGCCGGGCCGCAATGGCGGCGGCTGGGTGGACACGGGCGGCGCCACCTATTACGACCGTTACGCCGAGCAGCTCTGGATGACGCTGTTCGCGCGCGCCGCGCCCGAGATCACGCTGTTCGACATCCGCCAGATGCTCTATCCACTGGATGCGAAGAAGAGCTCGCCGCGGCAGATGACGTCCACGAGCTTCAGCTACAAGGCCGTCATCGAGCCCGCAAAGGCCGCGGACGGTGCGACGTTCACGCCCACGCACTACGCACGCGTCGCGGGCGTGTCCTTCGAGGCCGTGGACGGCTTGTTGGGCAAGCTCGGCAAGCCGCTGGGCGTGAAGAGCTACAAGCCCTACAACTCGCAGGGCAGCGAAGACTTCCTGCAGAACTACATCGGCATGGCCGGCATTCCGGTCGAGATGGTGCCGGCGTTCCCCGCGGACGAAGCCGTGATGCTGCTCACGGCCCAGGCCGCGGCGGATCCGAAGATCGTGGACCTCATCGAGGGTCAGCTGAAGCACGGCAAGAACGTGGTGATCACCTCGGGGCTGTTGAAGGTGCTGCAGGGACGCGGCCTCGCGCGCATCGCCGAGCTCGAGGATTCCGGCCGCGTGGCGCAGGTCAGCCAGTTCATCGTGGGTCGCGGTGACGTCGTCGCGGGTACACCGATGCTCATTCCGCAGGTCACCTACCGCACCAATGACTCCTGGGAACTGGTCTCGGCCGTCGACGGTGACAACGGCTGGCCCATCCTGCACGACGCGGACTATCTCGACGGCCAGCTCCAGGTGCTCACGATCCCGGAAAACTTCTCGGATCTGTCGAACTACCCGGAGCCGGTGCTCAATGCCATCCGCCGCGTCGTGACCACGGCGCTGCCCGTGAAGCTCGAAGCGCCCGGCAAGGTGAGCCTGTTCGTCTACGACAACAACACGTTCATCGTGCACAGCTTCCGCGATGAGCCGGTGAGTGTGGGCGTGGCACTCGCCACCGGCGTGGGATCACTCCATGATCTCGCGAGTGGTGAACGGCTTCCGACCAGCGAACGCAAGGAAGCGGCGCGGTTTGGCATGGCCCCGACGAGCACACCCGTCGCCACGTTCACGCTGGCGCCGCACTCCTTCCGCGCGTTCAGCTACTAGGGCGCGTTCGAGACGCGCGCCGTGGCGCGCGCCGAGGCATAGTTGGACGCGCCGAAATTGCCGTACTGCGCGAAGGCGTCGATGTCGCGCACATAGTAGTTGCCCCCGGGCGCGGGCTCCGAGTAGCTGGTGGATGTGCAAGTCACCGTGACGCGGAAGCCGCGCAGCGCTCCCTGGCCAAAGTTGATCGGCGGGTTCACCGCCAGGCACGAGTTCGCGATACGCGCGCGATACGCGCCCCATTCCGCCCCCGCATGCGCCGCGGCGGCCGCGCGATCGGCCATCGCCTGCTGATTGACGGTGCCGTCCTTCGAGGTACCCACGGTGACCGCAAAGGCGGACAGCGACGCCACCACCACGACCAGGAAGATCGCGACGAACAGTGACATGCCGCGCTGACGCCGTCTCATGGCACCCAGCCCGAGCCGCCCGAGTGGAACATCGTGACACTTTCGCCGCTGGCGCGCGTGGCCACCAGCCGGAGGGATGCGGTCTGCGGTGCGACGGCACTGCGCGCCGACGCCTGGAAATCACACGTCGTCACGCCCGTTGCCACGAGCGTGCTGGAGGCGCCCGCGAGCGCCAGCTCACCGGGCGAGTCCCGGCTCGCCGGGTTGGCGGCCACGGAATACCGCGTATAGCGGCGCACCGTACCCTGGCCCTCGTCGCACAGGTACGTGACCGGCCCCGACACCAGGTACATGCGGTGACGCGGCGCATCTGCGGCGAACACCGGCGCTGGCGAGACGCGCACTCGCTGTCCGAGCGCGATGTCATCGATCTGGATGCGCGTCGCCGCGGGCGTCATCGACCCGGCGAGCGTATAGGCGTCGGCACAGGCGGGCGGTCCGCAGTTGTAGACGGATAGATAGTAGGTCGAATCGTCGAAGGGCACGACGAGCCCGCGAAACCTGCCGGCCACGTTGAAGTCGCCGGACGGAGTTGCCATGTAGCGCACGACGTCGACCACGCGCAGCATCTCCAGTACGACGAACGAACCATTGCGGCGCGCACGCAGGCTGTTGGGCAGCGCGTGCGCGAGATCCGCTTCGATTTCCGGCCAGCCCGCGGTCACCTCGTCGACCACGGCGGCGCGGCGCGACACGGCCTCGTAGCCGTCGACCGGCGCCATGATGAACATCGCGGCGAATGCCATGACCACGCCGGTGATGGCGATCGCCACCACCAGCTCGACCAGCGTGAAACCGCGTGCGCGCATCAGTAGTTGGTCCGGTAACCCGTGGCCACGGCCTGGGCGCTGGGCGCGTAGTCGACCGTGACGTCGACACGCATCGAATTCGCGGCCGTGATACCGTTGAGCGCCGCGCCGGTCACGCTGACGCGCACGCGGAACGGAGCTACCACGTTGCCACACCGGTCGGTGGCATTCAGATCATCGAGCCCGTTGTAGTCGTTCACGTCGTCGAAAAGGCAACGTGACGATTCACCATCGATGCCATCGGGATCGACGAAGGGCATGTGGGTGATTTCGGTCAGGTAGGCATTGGCGATGGTCTGGGCCTGCGCCTGCAGCATCGTGAGGCCGCTGTTGGCGTGCACGTAGCCGAGCGTGCCGAGCAATGCGAGCGCCGCGATTGCGATCACCGCGATCGAGACGACCAGCTCGATGAGCGTGACGCCCCGCTGTCCGCGCATCAGTGCACCAGGCCCGAGGGTTCGACCACGAGCACGTGCGGCCCGACGGTGATGTTGTAGGGCGCGCCAGCCACCGTGCCATCGGTGGCGGAGAACACGAACTGGCGATTGGCCGCGAGCGCCACGCCCACGGGCATTGGACCCGCGAGCAGGTCTCCGTCCCCGCGCCGTACGGCCGTGCCCCAGGCGCCACCCGTGGCGCAATGATTCGCAACCGTCACCGAGACGTTGTGCTGCATGGCCGAGTATCCGGCTACGTTGACCGTGAACTGCACGTCGCAGCCGCTCGCCTGCGCCACGGCGCGCGCCTGGCGCAGACTCGCCGCGAGTGCATCCACGTAACCGCGTTCCAGGAATGGAGTCGCCACGGTCGTGCGTGGCAGCGCGACCGTGGCGATGATGGCGGCGATGGTGATCGAGGCGATGAGCTCGATCAGCGTGAAGCCGCGGCAATGCGAAGATCGCGCACGCACGGCTTCACCCTCCCACCGGTGGGTCAGATCAACACTGCGTACGCAGGTCGTTGTTGATGTTCGCTTCCTGGGCCGCGCTCATCACGATGTTGTGATACGTGAGCGTCGGCTCGGCACCCGCGGCGGCCGGCTGGTTGTACTGCACCCAGCAGTTGGCCGTGGCACCGCTCTTGGTCATGCGGTTGCCGGCGCCGTTCATCGCGAAGCCTTCGGTGCTCTGGATGAGCAGGTCGATGCTGGCGTTGTTCGGGTAACCGTTGGCGAACACCACGTTCGGCACGTTGCCCACGGTGATGCCGGCGCCGCCGTTCGCGCAGTTCTGCGCCATGCACACGCCGTGCGCCATGTTGGCGGCGCTCAGCATCGTGCCGCCCATGCTCTTCAGCGCGGCGATGCGCGCCTCGCGCTCGAGACCCATGAATTTCGGTAATGCCACCGCGGCCAGGATGCCGAGGATGACGATGACTACGATCAGTTCGACCAGCGTGAAGCCGGCCTGCATTCTCTTCTTCACGACGATTACTCCTCTCGGTCGGGGTTCGACCTGCATTCGGTATCGGCGCGATCTCTTCGGGGCTTCACCGCAGTTTGCTGCGTTGTGGAGCAGTTCCACCGCGCTTGACATAAGCAAGCCGTCACATCTGCCCGGCCTTGCTGATGACTTCCCACAGCGGCATGAAGATGCCGAGCGCCAGGATCAGCACCATCCCGCCCACGCCCACGATCAACAGGGGCTCGATCGAGGAGCTCAGGTTCTTGAGCGAGTGATCCACTTCTCGTTCGTAGAAGGCGGCGGCCTCGTCGAGCAGTTCGGGCAGCGCGCCCGTCTCCTCGCCGATGGAAATCATCTGCAGCACCAGCGGCGAGAACAGGTTGGCCTGCCCCGCGGCACTGCTCAGCGATTCGCCGCGTTCCACGCTGCTCGCCAGCACCTGGATCTTTTCGGACATGAACACGTTGCCCGAGGAGCGTGCGATCACGGCCAGGGTCTGCGTCATCGGCATGCCGGCCGAGAGCGAGATCGCGAGCGAGCGGTTGATGCGCGCCAGCGTCGCCTCGTACATGAGTTTTCCCATCACGGGCACGCGCAGCTTGAACTCGTCCCAGCGGCGACGGCCGTCGGGCGTGTTGATCCAGTGGCGTATGCCGAAGAACACCGCGGCCAGGAACGCCAGCGTGTACGGCCAGTAGTCGCGGACCAGCGCCGATGAGCCCAGCAGGATCTTCGTCGGCAGCGGCAATTCGCCCTTGAGCTGCGCGAACACCGGCGCGAACTTCGGGATCACGAAGGTGGACAGGAACATGGCGGCGAGCACGATGGTGATCACGACGATGGTCGGGTACCGCACCGCGCCCTTGACGCGATCGTGCATGTCCTTTTCCTGCGCGAGGTACTCGGTCAGGCGCTGGAAGGACTTGTCGAGCGTGCCGGTGGCCTCGCCCACGCCGACGATGCTGACGTACAGGCGCGGAAAGATGTCGGGGTGGCGACCGAAACTCGACGCCAGGTCGCGCCCTCCTTCCAGGCTCTGGAGCACATCCTCCAGCGTCTCGCGCAACATCACGTTGTGCGTGGAGGCGATGAGTCCGCGCAGCCCTCTCAATAGTGGAATCCCCGCGCGCGTGATGGTGTACATCTGGCGCGAGAACATCACGAGATCGGAGGTGCTGACGCGCCCGATGCCGATCCGGCGCCCGAGCTTCTCGAGGTCGATGCCGGCGACGACACCGAGCTCCTGGATGTCGAGCGGCGTCACGCCGTTCGAGATCAGGCGCTGCGCCACCTGCTGCACGTGTTCGCCTTCGGCGCGCCCATGCACGAGCTTGCCTTCGGCAGATCGGGCTCTGTAGCTGAAGGACGGCACGAGGATCTCAGCCGCCGTGGCCGCTCAGGATGGCGTCGTCGAGCAGCTCGCCGTTCTCACCCACGGGCAGTTTCAACGCCCGCAGGCTGCGCGTCTCTTCGAGCGGATCGTCGAGACCGCTGGTCGTCGCAATGGCTTCGGCAATCGTGGTCTTGCCCGCCGCCGCGAGTGCGATCGCACTGCTGGTCAGCGACACGTAGCCCACCTGCCGGCGCGCGGTGTCGGCGAAGGATTGCGTGTCGCCCTTGCGGATGCAGTCGCCCAGCGAACGGTCGAGCTCGATGAGCTCGTAGATCGCCGCGCGGCCGCGGTAGCCGGACAGGTTGCAATACGTGCAGCCCGCGCCCGTCATGAATTTCATCTTGCTGGCGCGCGAACCCACTTGCGCCGACAGCCACGCGAGCTGGTGATCGTCGGGCTCGGTCGGTTGCGAGCAATCCGGGCACACCTGGCGCACCAGTCGCTGCGCGACGATGCCATGCAACGCGGTCGCGATCATGAACGGAGCCACACCCATGTCGAGCAGGCGGCCCACCGTGGCCGAGGCCGACAGCGTGTGCAGCGTCGAGAACACCAGGTGGCCGGTGATGGCGGCGCGCAAGCCGATCTCGCAGGTCTCCCGTTCGCGCATTTCGCCGACCAGGATGACATCCGGATCCGCACGCAGCATCGTGCGAAGCACGCGCGCGAAGTCGAGTCCGATCTTGGAGTTCACCTGCACCTGGTTCACGCGATCCAGCCGGTACTCGACCGGGTCTTCGGCCGTGAGGATCTTCGTGTCCGAGCGGTTCAGGAAATTCAGCGCCGAGTACAACGTGGTGGTCTTGCCCGAGCCCGTCGGGCCCGTGACCAGCACCATGCCGGCGGGACGTTCGATCAGCGCGCGGAACCGCGCCAGCATCGCGTCGGGCATGCCGAGCTGCTCGAGCGTCATCAGGTTATTGGACTGGTCGAGCAGGCGCAGCACCACGGACTCGCCATGCTGCGTGGGCATGGTGGCGAGGCGCACGTCGATGGAACGGTCGCGCACCTTGACCGAGAACCGGCCGTCCTGCGGCAGGCGCTTCTCGGCGATGTCGAGGCCGCTCATGAGCTTGAGGCGCGTCACGAGTGCGCTCGAGACACCGCGGCCTTCGATGGTCTGCTCCTGCAGCACGCCGTCGATGCGCTGGCGCACGCGCAACATGCCTTCGCCGGGCTCGATGTGCACGTCGGACGCGCGCATGTTCACGGCGTCCTGGAAGATGTTCTGGATCAGGCGGATGACGGGCGCATCGGATGAGCCCTCTTCCACCGACAGCTGCATGAGGTCGATGTCGCCGGCGCGCAGCTCCTCGCGCACTTCCAGCGCAATCGAGGCGATCTGCTCGGTGCGGCGATAGACCACGTCCATGGTCCGCAGCAGCTCGGCCTCGCGCACCAGCGCGATGCGCAGCGGCTGCTTGAGGCGGTTGACCAGCTCGTCGTAGACGAAAAGATCGGTCGGGTCGGCCATGCCGATGGTGAGCCCGTTCTTGTCCTGCTGCAGCACCAGCGCGCGGAAGCGCCGCGCCAGCGCCTCGGGCAATAGTTTGACGACCGACGGTTCCAGCGTCATCTGGCGCAGGTCGACGAACGGGATCTGCAGATGGCGTGCGAGCGCGTCGTTGAGCTGCTGCTCTTCGACGATGCCGAGATCCGTGAGCACGCGACCGAGCTTGCGGCCGGTGCGTTTCTGTTCGGCCAGCGCCTGGTTGAGCTGCGCCTCGTTGATGACCTTCTGCTCGATGAGCAGCTCACCGAGACGGATCTTCTTGCGGCGCTCCGGCTTCACTTGCGGTCCTCGGCCTTGATCTCGTCGCGGTTGCCTTCGACCTTGCCGTGCCGGGCCATCGCGTCGGTGCGCGCCAGTGAATCACGCACCATGCCGTCCCAGTCGCCGTCGGTGGCCACGAGCGGCCGCAGCAGCAGCACCAGCTCCACGGTCTGACCCAGGTCTCGCTCGCTGCGGAACAATTTGCCCACGCCGGGGATGTCGCCCAGCATCGGGACCTTGTGTGCGTCGCGCTTGCGCGTCTCGCGCATGAGGCCGCCGATCACGATGACCTGCCCGGAGTGCGCCTTGACCACGCTGTCCGACTCGCGGATCTCGCTGAGCGCCAGCGGCAGGTTGCTCGAGATACCGTTGAACTGCACCTGCTTGTTCTGGTCGGTGACGTCGGAGACCGTGGGATGGATGTGCAGCAGCACGCTGCCGTCCTCGGCGATCTGCGGCGTCACGTCCAGCGCCACGCCGGAGAAGAACGGCGTGAGCTCGACGTCCAGCGACTGCGTGGTCGAGGTGCCCGTGGTGGTGTCGCTCTTCACGCCCGTGACGAAGAACTCGTCCGAGCCTGCCTTGATGATGGCCTTCTGGTTGTGCAGCGTGGAAACGCGCGGGCTCGAGAGCACACGCGTGCGGCCCTGCGCCGACAGCAGCTCGATCAGCGCGTTGAAGTCCGGCGTATCCACCGCGAAGGTGAGCGCGCTGCCGATCGTGTTGGCCAGGATGTTGGTGATCTGCGTGCCCGGACCGATGGGCACGGTCTGACCCCCGCCCGACGTCAGCGGGTTGACGTCGAAGCCGCCCTGCGGCGCCTGCTGGCCGATGAAATAACGGTTGTTGCCATCGCGCATGATGGCGGCCCAGTTGATGCCCGCCTGGTAGCCGGAGCTCAGCGTCACCTCGACGATCTTGGCCTCGAGCACCACCTGGCGCGTGACGGTCGACTGCGTCTTGCGCACGTAGTCCGCCACGTCGCGCAGCTCGTTCGGCATGGCGCGCACCAGGATCACGCCCGACTGGTGGTTGATGATGACGTTGCTGTCGTTGCCGCCGCTGACCATGCGGCGGATGTCGCTCTCGACGCCTTTCCAGAAATCAGATTCGTTGCGCGTCATGACGGCCGTGCCGGTCACCGAGGTGCTCTGCTGGTCGTCGTCGCCGCCCGACCCGCCACCGCTGCTCCCACCCTGTCCGCCGCTGCCATTGGCGGCGGCGCTCTGGGTGATCTGGCCCGAGCTCACGCGCGTCTTGCTGACGCCCACGCGTTGCAGGTCGAGGTAGTTGAGCTGGAACACGCGCGTCTGCTGGGTGGCCGGCAGCACGAGGTAGCCATTGCCCATCGGTCGATAGTCATAGCCATACATTTCGCGCGCCGCGTTCAACGCCTCTTCGATGGTGACCTGCTTGAGCTTCAGCGTGACGCTGCCTTTCACGTCCGGGTGCACCAGCATGTTCACCGGCGTGCCGGCTACCAGGCCCTGGAAGAACGCCGGCGCGGGCGCGTTGTCCACGTTGACGTCGTAACGGGCCGTGTCCTCGGCGAGCGCCGCGACCGGCGCGATCATCAGGACCAGCCACAAGGAAATCAGGCGCTTCATGGTTTGCTTGCCTCGGATGCCACCCGCACGATCGCAACGGCGCGTTCGCCGGGGAGCATCAACGTCTGGATACGGCCGCCGCGCGTGAACCGCACGCCATCGGCCAGGATTTCGAGAATGGTGGCGCCGTTGACGACATCGCCAACCGCGACCACGCGGCCGTTCACGATGGCGACCCGCGTCGCGCCGGAGATCACGCCCTCGAGCCGGATGGCGACCGGAGCCGCCACGGATCGCACGGCCGGCGCGCGGCCGGGAGGACGCATCGGGTCCTGCAGGTCGCCGCCGCGCACGCACGCACAGGCACCGAGCAGCAACAGGGCGAGGAACAGGATGGCGCGCATGCTCAGACTCCCAACCAGGTCGAGTCGAGACTCAGCGTCGCGATTTCGATGCGCACACGGTTGCGCGGGTAACCCGTGGTAGACAGGTCGAGCGACTTCCAGCGGAACTTCCACGGCAACGCTTCGAGCGTCGCGAGATAGTCGAGGATGTCGCTGTATTGACCGTCGATCACGATCTCGACCGCGTGCACGAAGGGAGGCTGCGGTTCGGCGGGCGTCTCGGCCTGCGCCTCGGCCGACGCGGCCTGTGTCGGGTCCGGTGGCGGCGGCTCGACGAGGCTGGTCACCGGCAGGTTCCGGATGCTGACCAGCTCGAGCCGTCCCTGCGCATCGAGCACGTCGTGCAGCACCTGGATCATGCGATCCGCCGAGACGAAGCCGCTCGCGGTGTTCGCGAGCTGCGCATCCAGGCCCGCGAGCCGGGTCTGCAGCTGGCCCGCGCGGTTGAGATTGATCTGGCGCGGGTCGGTGACGTCGCCACTCTGCGCCGGCTGGCCGGCAGCGGACAGCTCGGACTCGAGGCCCGCGCGCGTGCGCAGCAACGGCTCCATGAGCAGCGCGTCCCAGCACGCGATCAGCAGGCCGATCACGGCCAGCATGACGAACGCGCGCTCGCGCAGCGTCATCGCCTCGAATCGTTTGAGGAGCCGCTCGGCCATCAGGAGCTCTCCCCGTTTTCGGGTTCGGTGTGCGCCACGAGGCCGCGACGCCCTGCCTTGAACCTCAGGCCGCTCGCGGCCTTCGACTTCGTTTTCTCGATCACGAATTCATCGATGCGCCCGCCCTTGAGCGCAGGATCGCCCGCCAGGCTCTGCAGGTAGCGCGGCACGAGCTCGGGTGCGAGCGTCGATCCGGACATGCCGATGGCTTCGATCTTGTCGCCGAGCGTCAGGTGCTCGAGCCAGATGCCGTCGACGTGGCGCGTGCCGAAGGCGCGCAAGCGGGTCGAGAAACCGTTGCGGCCGCTGGACTCGCCCGCGAGCAGCGTGAGCGCGCGCGATTTGGATTCGACCGAGGCCGAAAGTTTTGCCACGAGCGCTTCGAGTTCCTCATCGGTGAGTCCATCGAGCTGCGGGCCGGCCGCCGCGGAGACCGCCGCCTGGGCTTCCTGCTGGTTGCGGATCACCGCCGCCGCCTTCTCGAGCTTGCGAACCTCCCAGGAGGCAAAGCCCCAGATACCCGCGAGTGCGAGCGCGATCAGCAGCAGCGTCGCGCGGCTCGACGCCACCGACAGTGCGCCGCGCACACCCTTCGACACCGGTTGGTAGAGATTGACTTCCTGCATGGGCTCAGCCCGCCCTGGTGCGCAACGCGGCGCCGATCGCCATGCAAGGCAGCCAGCCGTCCGGGATCTCGGCGCTGTACGACACCTCGACGAGATCGTGGATGTTGAACATGTTGATGCGCAGCCCGGTCGAGGCGCGCAGCTCGGCCGCCAGCAGGTTGGCGCGCGTGCCGGCCGGCGCGATGAACAGCTCCGCGATGGCCGTCTCGTCGAAGTGACTCTCGTAGTAGTCGAGCGAGCGCTGCAGCTCGAGCGAGAGCAGCTGCGGATCGAGCGGCAATTCGCTGGCCTCGGTGTCCGGGTCGCCGTTCAATTCGCCGCGCATGCCGAAGTCGAAGCGCCTCGTCACGTACAACATGCCCCGGCGCGTGAGCACCAGCTGCGCGAAGTCGTCGCGGATCAGCAGGAAGGCCACGCCCTTGGCGTCCTGCGGCAGCAACGCCGCGAGGTTGCGCTGGCAGAGCTCGGGGATGTCGATCACGTCGAACTTGCGGAAGTGCCGCTCGAGCGACTGGGTCATCTTCGCGATGGCATCGCCGCGCGAAGCGATGGCGAAACACATCTTCTTGCTGCCACGCGAGGTCTGCTCGGGCAGGTCGAAGATGTCGAGGGTGGCGTGCTCGATCGGGAAGTCGAAGGCGTCGCGCATGCTGTAGCGCGCGGCGGCACGCAGCTCGTTGCGCGGCACGTCCGGGGCCTGCACCTGCGCGAGCTGGTAATCGGCCGCGTTGATGACCGCGCTCACGGGCACGCGGCGCAGGTCGAATTCGGAGGTGATCTTCTTGAGCACCGGGTCTGCGAAGCCGAGCGGCGCTTCTTCCACGACGATGCGCAGCACCTCGGGACGCTGGCCTTCGAGCTTGCGCACCAGCGCGACCGCGATCTCGGTGTCCGAAATCGCGACGGCGGCCCGCAGGCCTTCCACCCGGCGGCGTTTGTTGAACAGGCGCCCGACTCGGGCGCTGACCATTTGCAGCATGCGATTACGATCGCCTTTGCAGACGACCTCTCCTCGCAATCTGTAGCGGTCCGGGCGCGGGTTTCTTGACGTCAACGATCCGAGTCGTGCGTCTGCT